>DASVJU010000305.1:0-2521 GCA_036385755.1 Thermoanaerobaculia bacterium | reverse complement strand
CCCATCGGGCGCCGAGGTCTGGGCCGAGGCCCGGTCGAATCCCGTGCGGGCCGCCGACGGCGGCGTCCTCTGGAACGGGATCGCGACAGACATCACGGCGCGAAAGAAGGCCGAGGCGGCGCTCCGTGAGAGCGAGGAGAGCTATCGGCGCCTCTTCACCGCCAATCCCCAGCCCATGTGGTTTTTCGACACGAAGACTCTCGCGTTCCTGGAGGTCAATGACGCCGCGGTAGCCTTCTACGGCTTTCGGCGTGACGAGTTCCTCGCCATGACGATCGCCGACATTCGTCCGCCGGAGGACGTGCCGCGGCTGCAAAGCGCCGTCGGCCGGATTGGCGAGGGCTCGATCGATCTGGCCGGCGTCTGGAAGCACCTCAAGAAGGACGGCTCGATCATTCTCGTCGAAATCACGTCCCACGCCGTCGAATACAACAGGCGCCCGGCGGAAGTGGTGCTGGTCCACGACATCACGACCCGGATGAACGCCGAGGCGGGCCTCCGCGAGAGCGAGGAGCGGTTCCGCGCCATCTTCGAGGTCGCACCGGTGGGCGTCGCGCAGGCGGACCCCGCGACGGGGCGCTGGCTCGCCGTGAATCCGAGGATGTGCCTCATCACCGGCTACACTGAAGACGAGCTTCTCACCATGCGGGTCCCCGAGCTCACGCACGCGGAGGACCGGGCACGGGACTGGGATCTGTTCCAGAAGGTCGTGAAGGGGGAGGCTCCCGAGTACCGGATCGAGAAGCGTTACCTCCGCAAGGACGGATCGATCGCGTGGGTGAACGTCAACATGGTCGTTCTCCGCGACGCGGAGGGACGGCCGACGCGGACTCTCGCGATGATCGAGGACATCACGGAACGCAAGGCGAACGAGACGAAGCTCGCTCGACTCAACTCCGAGCTGGCGGAAGCGCTGGAATGGCAGCGGCAGATCTTCGAGGGCTCCCGGGATGCCGTCTTCCTGAGCGACGGGGACGGGCGGTTCGTCGCCGTCAACGGCGCGGCGGCGGACTTGACTGGCTATTCCCGCGAAGAGATTCTGGCCATGTCGATTCCCGACCTCCACGACGAGCTCGACCTCAAAGCATACCGGACGTTCCACCACCGCATCCTGGATGGCGAGCAGATCCTCTCGGAAGCGCCGATCCGGAGGAAGGACGGCACCAAGGTTGCCGTCGAGTTCAACAACAGCCCCGTCGTCTTCGGCGGAAGGCGCCTCATCCATACGGCGGGGCGGGACATCACCGAGCGCAAGAAGGCCACCGAGGCTCTCGCGGCGTCCGAGTCCCGCTACCGCGTCCTGTTCGAGAACGCGTCCGAGGGGATCGTCGCGATCGACCCGGAAACGGGCCGGCACCTCTTCTTCAATCCCACGATCTGCGCGATGTTCGGGTACACGCCGAAGGAATTCCGCGAGTTGACGACCGATCGCCTGCATCCGGCCGGAGCTCTCGACGCCATCCATCGCGACATCCGTCTCGTGGAACAGGGGAAGAGCGGAGAATTCACCATCGTTCCGTGCGTCCGCAAGGACGGGTCGGTCTTCCAGGCCGACATCGGCGGCAGCGCCATCGAGCTCGAAGGACGGAAAGTCGTCTTCGGGTTCTTCACGGACGTGACGGACCGCTTGCGCCTCGAGGAGCAACTCCGCCAGGCGCAGAAGATGGAGGCGTTCGGCCAGCTTGCCGGCGGCGTCGCCCACGACTTCAACAATCTCCTGACGGTCATCTCCGGAAATACCGACCTTCTCCTGTCCGACTCTCCCGCGAACGATCCGAAGCGCGGCCCTCTCATGGACGTCCGCGCCGCCGGGGAACGCGCGGCAAACCTCACCCGCCAGCTCCTCGCCTTCAGCCGCAAGCAGATCCTCGAGCCGAGGCTCGTCGACGTGCACGAGGTCGTCACCGGGATCGAGAAGATGCTCCGCCGGCTCATCGGCGAGGACGTGGAGATCCTGACCGACCTGGCGGCCGACCCGAGCTGGGTGAAGGTCGACCCGGGCCAGCTCGAGCAAGTCATCATGAATCTCGCCGTGAACGCGCGCGACGCGATGCCGCGCGGCGGCCGGATCACGATCCGCACGCGAAACGTCGTCCCGGGAGAGGCCGCCGACCCCGACGAAACTGCGCGGCAGCGCCTGCGCCCGAGGGTCGCGATCTCGATCTCCGACACGGGCACCGGCATCCTCCCGGAGGTCAAGGTCCACCTCTTCGAACCCTTCTTCACGACGAAGATGGTCGGCAAGGGCACGGGCCTCGGCCTCGCGACCGTGTACGGCATCGTGAAGCAGAGCGGCGGCGACGTCACGGTCGAGAGCGAGCCCGGGAAGGGCGCGACGTTCACGGTGATCCTCCCCTCGCAGCCCGCGCCGCGGCGGCGTGGCGCTTCCGGCGCGTCGCTCCGCGCGGTGCCGCGCGGGACCGAGACCGTCCTCGTCGTCGAGGACGAGGAGGCCGTCCGGCGCATCGTGAAGATCGCGCTCGAGTCGACGGGCTACCGCGTGATCGAGGCGCGGAGCGGG
>DASVJU010000304.1:0-4519 GCA_036385755.1 Thermoanaerobaculia bacterium | reverse complement strand
ATCGACCGCGTCGAGGGGCAGAGCATCGACGACCTCCCGGTCGACGCCGTCGTGAAGAAGCTCAAGGGCCCGAAGGGCACGAAGGTCGCGATCACGATCCTGCGCCCCGGCCTCGACGAGCCGCTCCAGATGACGATCACGCGCGCGGAGATTCCCACGAATTCCGTGTCGCACGCCTACATGCTCGAGCCCGAAGTCGGCTACATCCGCCTGAAGGACTTCACGCACACGTCCGCCCCCGAGCTCCAGGAGAACTGGGACAAGCTCGAGAAACAGGGCATGAAGAAACTCGTGTTCGACCTGCGCGGGAACCCCGGTGGTCTCCTGGACCAGGCCATCGCGGTGTCGGACTTCTTTCTCGGAAAGAACGAGAAGGTCGTCGTGACGCGCGGCCGCAACGGAGGGCAGGAGCAGAGCTTCTCGTCGCCCGGAAAGAACAACCACGCCCGCATCCCCGTCGTCGTCCTCGTGAACAAAGGCTCCGCGTCGGCCTCCGAAATCGTCGCGGGCGCGCTGCAGGACCACGACCGCGGCGTCATCGTCGGGCAGACCACGTGGGGCAAGGGCCTCGTGCAGTCCGTCTACAACCTTTCCGACGGCGCGGGTCTCGCGCTCACGTCGGCGAAGTACTACACGCCGTCCGGCCGCTGCATCCAGCGGGACTACAAGGACGTGCTCGAGTACCTTTCGCCCGGGGACGAGGAGGGCGGCGACAGCGAGGAAACCGGACCCGCGCGCGATGCGGCCTCCTCCCAGAAGAAGGAAGCCTTCCAGACGGATGCCGGCCGCACCGTGTTCGGCGGCGGCGGCATCACGCCCGACGTCTTCGTGAAATCGCCCAACCTCTCGCGCTTCGCGGCGACCCTGTACGCGCGCGGACTCTTCTTCGAGTTCGCGGTCGACTACCGCACGAAACATCCTAACGTCCCCCGTGACTTCCAGATGACTCCCGCCGTTCGCGAGGAGTTTTACGCGTTCGTCGACGCCAAGCCCGGTTTCGGGCTCGAGACGAAGACGAGGGCGTCCTACGAGGCCGAAGCCGACCCCTCGATCCTCGACCGGGCAATCCGCGAGGAGCTCATGACGGCGGCCTACGGCCGGGAAGCCGGCTATCGCGTGAGCGAGGAAGGCGACGTCCAGCTCAAGAAGGCGCTCACCCTTTTTCCCGAGGCCGAGAAGCTCGCGCTCGCCCACCAGCAGATGCAGCTCGCGAAGAACTCCGACCTGAAGGGGCGCGTGAAGCCGTAGGAGCGACCGGAACGGTCGCCCGCACGAGGAACCACCACAGAAGGAAGGCTGCCGCGTAGCAGCCGACGAACCGCCAGAAGTGCTCGGCGGTAGCCCAGAGGTTCCGGCTGACCGGGCCGTAGTGCGCCGCGCTCCACGCGCCGAGGCGCGTCGCGTAGAACGCCTCGACGTTCGCGACGACCGCGAGAACGTGAAGCGCAAAGAGGACACAGCACGAGAGAGCGATGCCTTTCATGGCGCGGTCGCGCGAGAGGCCCCGCGTCGTGGCCGCGAGCGACAGGAACAGGATCACGTCGAACGTCAGGTCGTCGACCGGCAGGGATGGCCGGTCCGACGTGGACGGAAAGTCCGCGCGGTCGATCACGAGTCGCCGGTCGTCGGCGTAGAGTCGCGTCGCGCGCGGCCGCTCGAACGCGCGGATCGCTCCCTCGGCCATACCCGCGAGCAAGCGGTTGTAGGCAGGCGTCGCCGACCACCAGAGCGCGAGGCCGGCCACGAATCCGAGAAGGACTCTAAGCGCGAGCTTCAACCCGGCCTCCGCCGCCCGCGAACCGGCTCCAGGCGAGGAAGATCCCGACGGCCAGCAGGATGAGGGCCGTCTGCCAGACCGCCGCGTGGAACAGCTCGAAGAGATTCCGGTAGTGCACGCCGAGCCAGAACAGCGACACGATGCGGAACAGGTTCACGCCCTGGATCACGGCGAGCCCGGCCGCGATGCCGAGCGCACGCTGCTTCGGCGACGCAGGAAACGCGAGCATCGCGGCCACGAGCAGGAGCGCGGCTTCGATGCCGTTGCAGCCGTTCTTCACGTCCACCGCGAACGCGGGCGACTGAATGACCGTGCCCGCGGACTGCGTCTTCTCGCCGATCGCCGCGAGAAGCGCGGTAGAAATGCGCACGAGAAATTCGGTGAAGGGCACCACGACGTGGTCGTTTACGGGCTGGATCGCGACGAGCAGATAAAACGCGCCCAGCGCGAGAACGAAGCGGATCAGGAACCTCTTCTGGGCGGGCTGCATGTGGAGAATGAAGAATAGGAGATTTTGCTTCGGAGGGGGCCGAAGACCGGGGATTTCTTAGAAGGTGAATAGGGCCCTGGCGAGGATTTCCCTCGAAAGAAAAAGGCCCGGCAACCGCCGGGCCTTCCTGGATTTCTTACCTTCTAAGAAAATCTTTCTTTCTCTTCCTCTTCTCCGAGCAGAATCCTTTTCTTTCTTCTCAGCGAACCAGCGTGTTGTTGTCGACGATGAAGCGCCGCGTCCCGGCGGACCTCACGTTGTCCCGCTGGTCCGTCACCTCGATGAGAAGGTCGTGCTCGCTGTTCGAAATCAGTGTCGTGTCGAGATAGAAGCGGAAGCGGGCCGCCTCCTTCTGCGGATAGCTCGGATACTGGAGCGCGATGTCCGGGCTCGCGAAGCCGCGCTCGGCGTAGTCCACGCCGCGCACCGCATCGATCTGCGCGACGCCGTCGATCAGGATGCGCACCTTTGCGACGCCGTCGAGATCGAGCGCCCAGCCGACGACCGGGAACACGCCGCCGATGAACTTGTAGTTCGTCGGATCGTCGATCGAGCCGATCGGCGGCGGATCGAGGTTGCCGGTGGCGCATTCCATCTGGATCGGGACTTCCTTCAGGAGGGTCTCGGTGTCCTCCTTGTCGAGGGCCTTGATCTGCAAAATGTGGGCGCCTTCCCTGAAGTGCATCTGCGTGATGAGGAAGCCCGCGTCGACGAAGAACTGGAATCCCACGTTTGGCGCCTGCTGGAAGCCGGGGTACAGGATCTCGATGTCCGGACGGTAGTAGCCGTAGCAGTCGACGAGGGCGTTCGCGAGGAGGAACTCGCGGTGGCAGTCGATGCGGCTGTCCTTGATGGTGACGCCGTCCATCTCGAGAATCACGTGCGAGACGCCTCCGCGCTCCAGCGCGACCGACGTGTCCATCGCCCAGCCGGTCACGAACATGAGGAAGCGCGGATCGATGATCGGCCCGATGCCGCCGGACGGGGTGCCACCACCCAGCGAGAAGCAGTTGCCGAACCACGTGGAGTTCAGGAGCGGGAATTCCACCTCGCCGAACGGCGCCAGATTCGGGGAGTTGTTGAAGATCTGCACCCGGCGCGAGCCGAGCAGACCCTGCTGGCCCTGGTCGTCGACGGCCTTGACGGTGACCGTGTGAACGCCGTTCGCGTAGCGCGTCGAGTCGATGTTCAGGATGAATCCCGCGACGATCGCCTGCGGGTTGTCGGGATAGTTCGCGGCGACGTCGGCGCGGTAGATGCCGGTTACGGCCTGCCGCTCGATGAGCCCGTCCACGAAGACGTCGACGTGGTCGACGCTGCGGTCGTCGAGGGCCCAGCCTGCCACCGTGAGGACGCCATTCGCGCTGACGCCGCTGTCAGGCAGCGGGAAGTCGACGCCTCCGAAGGGCGGCTGGTTCCGGGTGTTATCGACCTTGACGGCGCGAGGCGTCAGGAAATACGAGCAGCCGTCCACGTCCGTCGCGCGCACGTAAACCGTGTGAGAGCCGTTCGAGAAGAGCGACGCCTTGAAGGAGGCCTGATATCCCGGGTTCTTTCCGGCCGTCCCGCCGTATTGCGGGAAGAACTGGAGGACGTCCGGACGCGGAAGATTGATGTTCGCGCCGCCCGCCGCCGAGACGCGATTCGACTCGTCAGTGCCGTCCACGAAGACATCGATGTTGGACACCAGGGTGCCGTCGAGAGCGAAGCCGATCACCTGCACGTAGCCGGAAACGGTCGCGCCGTCGACCGGAACGTCAATGGATCCCAGCATTTGCGACTGACAGGTCAGTTCCCGCGAATGCGCGCGCATCGCCAGAGCGGACGGCGCCGCGAGAAGGGCCGCACCCGCGGCGATCACTGGGAGGATGAGGGCCTTCCGCTTCATCACGAGCCTCCGTGCATCGAGAGATTCCAGAGATACGCCGAGGATTGGACCGACGAATAGAGAGATTGACGCAAATGGAGTTTATCCCCCGCGAAAGGCTCTGTCAAATGGCGGGTTACGGCCGAGAGTGGGGTTGTGTCGCCGGAGCGATGCGCCCGCGGGAGCGAACCGCTCAGATGAGCTCCCCCGTCCCCGCGAGAACGCGCACGTGCGCCACCGCCGCGGCCGCCGTGGCCGCCGGGTCGTACCCGCCCTCGAGAAGCGACACGACGCGGCCTCCCGCGAACGTCCCCGCCACGTCCTCGAGCGCGCGCGTCATCCACGCGAAGCCTTCCGTCGAGACGCGCATGCCGCCGATGGGATC
>DASVJU010000303.1:0-5424 GCA_036385755.1 Thermoanaerobaculia bacterium | reverse complement strand
AGCAGCAGGAGCGGCGCGAGCGACACCCGCATCTTCACGAGCGACCCGAGGAGCAGGCGGAGCTCGTCCGACACGACGAGGGTCGAGAGGAGCGAGAGTCCTGTGGAGAAGACCAGCGCGAACACGCCGCCGGTCGAGAGGGCGACCGTGACGGCATTGGGGGCGTCGTAGCGCGGAAAGACCCCGCCGAGCCCGACGTGGAGCGCGGGGATCGCGAGACCTCCGGTGAAAGCGACGAGGAGCGCGGCAGCGGACGTCGCGGCCGCGGGCCGGAGGACGAGAAGGCTCGCCCCGGTCAGGGCCAGGGCGATTGCGGTCGCGGGAAGGGCGCGGACGGCCCAGCGTGCGAGGAGCTGCCGCCGCGGATCCAGGGGGAGGGTCCGCAAGATCAGCGCCGCCCGGCCATCGGAGGAGACCGATGGGTACGCGAAGCGCAGCGAGAGGGCCGAGACGAGAAACAGGGACACCCCTGTCTGAAGTCCCGCCACGAGGTCGCGCGCGGAAGCGTCTGCGCCCGGCAGGAACCGCACGTTCATCAGGTCGAGCAGGAACACGGCGGCCAGCGACCCGAGCTGCGCGGGGGTGGAGGCGTCGCGGAGAAGGCTCGCCGCTTCCGCTCGCAGGAGCACGGCGGCGAGCGAGCGGGCCTCGGGGCCGCGGTGCCCCTCGCCCGCCGTTCGCGCGACTCCGTGCCGCGCCTCGCGGAATACGTGGAGGTGCAGGCGCCAGAGCGTCGCCGGGACGAGGAGGAATGCGACGAGGCCGCAGAGGAAGAGCGCGGCGCCGGGCAGGAGTCCTCCGGCGTCCCCGAAGAGTCCGCGGGTCGCCGCGCGAGCAGCCCAGGCCGCGGGGTTGACGCCGGGCCGGGAGAGAGGCGCGGTCCCCAGCCGGGTCACGACGGAGAGCGCTTCGAGGGGATCGAAGAGGCGTTCCGGCCGGGCGGCGCGAAAGCCGAGGAGCGCCACCGCGAGGCCCGTCGCGGACAGAAAGGCCGCGAGCAGGCGCGCGCGCCTCGGGGGCACGATGCGCACGAAGAGAAGCGCCGTGGCGATCCCGGCCGCGCCCGCGAGGAGCACGACGCCCGCGAGGGGAAGCATGGCGGAAAAGAGTGCGAGAGGGGGCTGCGGGCTCGCCCCGGCCCCGACGACGAGCGCGGGCGCCGCGAGAAGGAGGGTCGGCGCGGAGGCGAGGGCGAGGGTCATGAGGGCCTGCCGGAGCACGAGACGGCGGTGGGGGAACGGGAGCGTGGAGAGCATGGAGAGCTCCTCGGAGAGGAAGAGCGTACCGATGGCCGTCGTGAGCGTGCCGAGAAATCCGAGCACGAGGGCGGCTCCGAAGGCTCCGGCGAGGAGGTGCTCGAGGAGGAACGCGGGACGGATTTCGGGCAGTTCGCCGAGCGCGGCCCGCGACGCCCGAAGGGCGCCTTCGAGGCCGGCCATCTCGAGGCCGAGGAACACGAGAAGCGCGAAGAGCCCCGTCATCGCGGCGAGGCGCCCGCGAGCGTCGCCCGCGAGGAAAGCTCGTCCGAAGGCGCGAAGCGTGTTCGCCCGGAAGACGCTGTTCACGGCCGCGGCGTTCCGCCCGCGAGGTCGAAGAAGATCTCCGACAGTGTGCCCGCGCGGCCGGTCGCCGTCACGAGACTTCGCGGTGTCCCGCGTGCGACGAGTCGTCCGTCGACGAGGAGGCCGATAAGGGTTGCGATCTCCTCGGCGAGCGCGAGGTGATGGGTCGTGAGGAGGACGGCGGCGCCCGTGGCCGCATGCGCCTTCAGGCGCTCCGTCAGGCCGCGCTGGGCGAGGGGATCCAGGCCGACCATCGGCTCGTCGAGGACGAGAACCTCCGGGTCGTGCAGGAAGGCCTGCGCGAGGGCCACGCGCTGCCTCGTGCCGTGGGAGAGGGTCTCGTTGCGGTGGCCAGAAAACTCCGCCAGGTCGAAGGCGGCGAGCTCCGTGTCGATCCGGTCCTCCAGTTCCGGCCCGCGCCGGCCGAACACGGCTCCCACGAAGCGCAGGGTCTCGCGCGGTGTCCACTTCGGCCAGAGGTAAGGACGGTCCGGCACGAAACCCAGTCTTGCCTTCGCAGCCACGGCGTCGCGTGTGACGTCGATCCCCGCGAGGAATGTACGGCCTGAGGTGGGAGCGAGGAGACCGGTGAGGAGGCCGATCGCCGTCGTCTTGCCCGCGCCGTTCGGGCCGACGAGGGCGAAGAGGGTGCCAGCCGGAATCTCGAGCGAGAGGTCCGAGAGAGCCGTCTTTTCGCCGTAGCGCTTGACGGCCCGCTCGAACCGGATCACACGGGGATCTTAAGCGCAGAGGCCACGACCCCGGCCCTTCGCGAAGGGCTAACCCTCTCGATTCGCCGCGGATGCGGGGGTCAGGAGCCGCGGCCAGGCCCCCGGTTCATCTGCTTCATTGAAACCTCCGGCGCCCGGCTCAATCAATTGAATAGGACACGTTTCCAACGTGAAAAGGAGCGATGCATGAGAGAGTATGGTTCAACGGTGCTCGACGAACCGAAGACCAAGGGCGCAGCCAAGCCGGACGCTCACGGGCAGAAGGAGTACGTCTCCGCGCTCGTTGCGGACGTGAAGGCGAAGAACCCGGCGGAGCCGGAATTCCACCAGGCGGTTCAGGAGGTTGCCGAGTCGGTCGCCATTGTTCTCGAGAAGCACCCCGAGTACAGGCGCGCGAAGATCTTCGAGAGGATCGTCGAGCCGGAGCGGGTCATCATGTTCCGGGTGCCCTGGATGGACGACCAGGGCGAAGTGCGCATCAACCGCGGCTTCCGCATCCAGATGAACGGCGCCATCGGGCCGTACAAGGGCGGCCTGCGGTTCCACCCTTCCGTCAACCTCGGCATCCTGAAGTTCCTCGCGTTCGAGCAGACGTTCAAGAACGCGCTCACGACGCTCCCGATGGGCGGCGGCAAGGGCGGCTCGGACTTCGATCCGAAGGGAAAGTCGGACAACGAGGTCATGCGTTTCTGCCAGAGCTTCATGACGGAGCTCTACCGGCACATCGGTCCGGACACGGACGTCCCGGCTGGGGACATCGGCGTCGGCGGACGTGAGATCGGGTATCTCTTCGGACAGTACCGGAAGCTCCGGAACGAGTTCGCGGGCGTGCTCACGGGCAAGGGCCTCAACTGGGGCGGCTCGCTCATTCGGACCGAGGCCACGGGCTTCGGCTGTGTGTACTTCGCGGCCGAGATGCTCGCGACGCGCAGCCAGACGCTCGAGGGCAAGACCTGTCTCGTCTCGGGCAGCGGCAACGCCGCCCAGTTCACCGTCGAGAAGCTCCTCGACCTCGGCGCCAAGGTCGTGACGATGTCCGACTCCAGCGGATTCATCCATGACGAGGCGGGGATCGACCGCAAGAAGATGGAGTACATCCTCGATCTGAAGAACGTCCGGCGCGGCCGCATCCAGGAGTACGCGGACCGGTTCAAGGGCTCTCATTTCACGCCCGCAGATCCGAGGCTCGACCACAACCCCCTCTGGAACATCAAGGCCGACTGCGCGTTCCCGAGCGCGACCCAGAACGAGATCAACGGGAAAGACGCCGCGAACCTCCTCAAGAACGGAGTCAAGGTCGTGTCCGAGGCCGCAAACATGCCGACGACACTCGAGGGGGTTCACCAGTTCGTGGACGCCGGCATCCTCTACGCGCCCGGCAAGGCCGCGAACGCGGGCGGCGTCGCGACTTCGGGGCTCGAGATGTCCCAGAACAGCATGCGTTACGCCTGGACCCGCGAGGAGGTCGACCAGCGGCTCCGGATCATCATGAAGAGCATCCACAAGGCCTGCACGGAGACCGCGGACCGGTTCGGCTGCCCTGGCAACTACGTCAACGGAGCCAACATTGCGGGATTCCTGAAAGTCGCCGACTCGATGATGGATCAGGGACTCGTCTAGGAGGCGCAGCGGAAGAACGCAGGAGCAATCCCATGAACGCGCACCAGAGGGAGCTCGTCAAGGCCACGTTCGAGTGGCTGAGGCCGATCCCGAAGGGTGCGGGCCTCACGTTCTACGGCCGCCTGTTCGAGCTCGACCCCGCGCTCCGGCCGCTCTTCAGAGGCAGTCTCGAGAACCAGAGTGCAATGTTCGTCACGGCCCTCAACGTGGCCGTGCTCGGCCTCGTCGAGCAGGGGTTCGTCCCGGCGTCCGTGCGGCAACTCGGGGCCCGGCACGCAAGATACGGGGTCGAAGAGTCTTCCTACGCGACGTTCGGCGAGGCCCTTCTCTGGACTCTCGGGCGACTCCTCGGGGAGCGCTTCACGCCCGAGGTCAGGGAGGCGTGGTCCGAGGCCTACGAGACACTGGCCGCGGCCATGAGACAGTCGGCCGCGGAGGCACGGGAGGCGAGGGCCGTCGGGAAGCGCGACGGCTTTCTCTCCGGCAGTCCCCCATCCCCGGCATGAAGATGCCTCCTCGTGAAGGCACCCGCTGCCTTCACGAGGAGTGTCCGTGCTTCCCTGATTCACCCGCGTCATAGCCGGCACGGGTCTTCTCTCCCTACGATGTTCACGGATGCGACACACGTGTGAGACGTCGCCTCTCGGGGCGTCCAGCCAGCCTTCAGACAGCACGAAAGATAGGAGTTATACGACATGAAAGGCGCGTTCAACGCGTTCGAGATGGCCCAGTCCCAGTTCGACAAGAGCGCCGACATCCTCGGCCTCGACCTTCCCACGCGCGACCTCCTGCGCTGGCCTCTGCGCGAATACCACTTCGCGATCCCGGTCCGGATGGACGACGGGAAGGTCAGGGTTTTCCGCGGCTTCCGCGTCCAGCACAACGACGCGCGCGGGCCGTGCAAGGGAGGCATCCGCTTCCACCCGCAGGAGACGATCGACACGGTGCGCGCTCTCTCGATGTGGATGACGTGGAAGTGCGCGGTCGTCGACATCCCGCTCGGCGGCGCCAAGGGCGGCGTGATCTGCGACCCGCACAACCTTTCGGCACGCGAGCAGGAAGGGATCTGCCGCGGCTGGGTCCGCCAGGTCGCGAAGAACGTCGGGCCCACGATCGACGTGCCGGCCCCGGATGTCATGACGACGCCTCAGCACATGGTCTGGATGATGGACGAGTGGGAGACGATCCACGGCCACCGCGGCCCGGGCTTCATCACGGGCAAGCCGGTCGGCATGGGCGGCTCACTCGGCCGCACCGAGGCGACGGGCTACGGCGCCATCTACACGCTGCGCGAGGCCCTCAAGAAGCTCGGGATCGACATCGCGAAGACGAACGCCTCCGTGCAGGGGTTCGGCAACGTGTCGCAGTACGCGATCCAGCTCTACACGAAGATGGGCGGCACGGTCGTCGCGGTCTCCTCGTGGGACCAGGCGGACCAGTGCTCCTGGACGTTCCACCGCGAGTCGGGCGTGGACGCCGCCGAGCTCATGACGATCACGGACCCCTTCGGC
>DASVJU010000302.1:0-5727 GCA_036385755.1 Thermoanaerobaculia bacterium | reverse complement strand
GCGCCGTGAAAACGGGCCGCATCCCCAGGACGAACCGGAAGGAAATGCTCGCCGCCGGCCTGCTCCTCGTCGCCGGGGCGTGCGTTCGCCTCGCCCTCTCGCGACGAACGACGATCACGGGAGACAGCCTCCGGTTCCTCTCCCAGGCCAAGAACCTCGCGGCCGGCTCCGCGGATCTGATTCGCGGGGACCCGTTCTCCGCCGTCCCTCCCGGCTACCCTCTGTTCATCCGGGTGGCGGGCTGGATCACGCCTGGAGTCGAGTTCCTTCTCGCCGTCCAGCTCCTCCTTTCGGTCCTGACGCTTTTGCTCGTCTGGCTCGCCGCCCGGCGTTGGTCCCGAAAGGGAGCCCTCGTGGCGCTGGCGCTCCTGGCCCTGAACCCGTGGCTCGCGCGGCAGCAGGCCCTCGTCATGTCCGAGACGCTCGGAGCATTTCTGATGGCTGTCACGGTCCTGCTCTGGCCCGCGCCCGGGCGGACACTCGCGGCCTTGCAGGCTTTCACCCTCGGCGCGCTGGCCGTGGGCGCATCTCTCGTGACGCCGGCGGCCGTCTTCGTCGCAATTCCCGCCTGGGGCGTTCTCGCGTGGCGGAATCGCCGCCGTGCCGCCGTGGTGGGCCTGATGGCGGCCGGGATGCTCCTGGTCCTCGCTCCCTGGCAGGTGTACCTGCTCGAAAAGACTGGTCGCATGGAGCCGTTCCTCCTCCACCCTCCCGGGTCGGGAAGAACGGGACTCCAGAAATGGCTACGAGGCTGGTCCACGACGCCTCAGGAGAAGGGGGTCTGGTGGAGCCGGGAGGAGCGGCGTGAGCTTCCAGAGCGGGCCCTCGGGCTGGGTCCGGAGCGGGCTCTCATCCGGAAAGCGCTGGAGGAAGCCCCGGACGGCTACGCCGGATACGTCATCGGCAGCGGCTACGACGAGACGTTCCGCGAGGCGGCGCGCGCCCGGCGAACCGAACATCCGGTCCTCTACTGGATCGGCCTGCCGCTGGTCCGGTCCGTGACGCTCTGGCTGGACTATCGCGCGATGATCGGGGTGCCGGAGTATCTTCGACGAGCCGGCGGCCTCCTCCAGACATCGTACTGGGGTACCCACCTCGTCTTCTGGGGCGTGAACCTCGTGACGCTCGTGCTCTTCGGCTGGGGGGCAGTCCGGGCCTTCCGGTCGAGGGACGCGCTCCTCCTCGCCGTCGTCGCCGGGGCGGTGGCGTATTCGCTCACGAGCGCGGCTAGCGCCATCGGCGAGTTCAGGAGAAACCTGACGCTCGAGCCGGCCCTCGCGCTTCTGGTCTGTGCCGCGCCGGCGAGCGGGCGTCCGGGGGAGCCGGCCTCGTGACGGCCTTCGAGCTTCTCCTCTTCTCGACCGACCCGGCAACGGTGTCCCGGTACACCGAGGCCGGTGTCGACGGCTTCATCGTGGACTGGGAGAGTAAAGGCAAGGAAAGACGTCAGTCCGGCGCCGACACGGAGATCAACCACGACACGCCCGAAGATCTCCGGCGGGTCCGGGCCGCAACGAGCGCCCGGCTCTTCTGCCGCCTGAATCAACCCGGCCCGTGGACGCCGGGAGAGATCGAAGAGGCCGTCGCCGGCGGGGCCGACGAGCTCCTGATCCCGATGGTGCGGAGCCCGGAGGAGGTCGTCGAAGTGATCCGGCTCGCGGCGGACCGCTGCGGTGTCGGCATCTTCGTCGAGACGCTCGACGCCGTCCGCCACGCCGATCAGCTGGCCCGCCTCCCGATCAGCCGCGTCTACGTGGGCCTCAACGACCTCTCCATCGAGCGGAGGTCGCGATCGATCTTCGAGCCCCTCACGAACGGTCTCGTCGACGCGATCAGGCCGCTCTTCACGGTTCCGTTCGGCCTCGCGGGGTTGACCCTTCCGGAATGCGGGCGGCCGATTCCCTGCCGCCTCCTGATCGGCGAAATGACCCGTCTCTCATGCGGCTTCAGCTTCCTGCGCAGATCCTGGCGGCGCGACATGGCCGGACGCGATCCTCGAGCCGAGCTTCCGCGGATCAGGGCCGCGATCGAGCGCGCCGGACAGCGGAGCGCCGGGGAGATCGCCCGGGATCGTGCGGAGCTGGTCGAGACCGTCGCGGCTGCCGCCGGCCGCGCCGCGGAACCGGGAGAGATTCCTTGACGGACCCCATGGCGAGCGGCGCCCCCGGAGACAGGGTGGACGTCAGCGTCGTTCTGCCCGTCCATCGTAATCGGGCGACGTTGGACGAGCTGCACCGGAGGCTGTCGACGGTGCTCGTCGGAGCATCCCCGCTGTACGAGCTGATCTTCGTGGACGACGCCTGCCCGGAAGGGTCTGGTGCCGCCATCGCCGAGCTCGCGGCGCGCGACCCGCGCGTGCGCTGGATCTCCCTTCCCAGAAACGTCGGACAGCAGCGGGCGGCGTGGCTCGGTCTTTCGGCCGCGCGCGGCGCCTGGGCCGTCGTCATGGACGCGGACCTGCAGGATCCACCCGAGGCGATTCCCGCGCTTCTCGCAGCAGCGACGCCCGGCGTCGACGCGGTCCTTGCGGCATGGAGGGGACGCTACGAACGAAAGGGACGCCTCGTCACCTCCCGGGTCTTCAAGATCCTGCGGGAGAAGCTGACCGAGTATCCGCGGGACGCGGGGATGTTCCTCGCGCTTCGCCGCCCCCTCGTCGAGGAGATCCTGCGCGACGACGTTCCCCATCCCTTCCTGCCGTCCCTCGTCGGCCTTTCGGAACGCCGCTTCGTCACGGTGCCCGTCGAGCGCGCGGCACGAGCGGGGGGCGGATCGGCCTACTCGCGGACCGCACGCCTCCTTCGGGCTGCGCGGGAGCTCGCTTTCATTTTCCAGCGCCGGGCGTGGCGCGTCCGGAGACGAGCAGGATGACCGGCTTCAGAAGCGTACGTCAGCGTGGACTTCTCCTCCCTCCCGATCGGCCAGCCGCACGCCGCGCAGATGAGGGGGGCGACTGCAGTCAGTAGCCGGGCGCGGCGTCGGTCCGGGACTCGTCTGAGGGCACGGCCGTCTCCTTCCGCGTGCGGGCGCTCGTCCCCGGCGGACCCGCGTGCTAGATTTGGCAGCCCCGCGCCGCGGGAGTGGCGGAATGGCAGACGCGCGGGACTTAGGATCCCGTGGGGTAACCCGTGAGGGTTCGACTCCCTCCTCCCGCACCAGCTCGAGCATCCGCACAACGCGCCCGGAAGGAATCCCATGATCACCTCGTACGTCGACGAATCCCCCACGAAGAAAGTCTTCACCTTCGAGGTCCCCGCCGAAGACGTTCGAAAGGCGACCGACCGCACGGTGAAGGGCATCGCGAAACAGGTGCGCCTTCCGGGCTTCCGGCCGGGAAAGGTCCCGCCGGACATGATCAAGAAACGCTTTGCCCAGGACGTCAAGAACGACGTGCTCGAGCACCTCATCCAGTCCTCTGTCGCCGAAGCCCTGCGCGAGAAGAACCTCGTTCCGCTGGGCCAGCCGAAGATCGGCGACCTGAAGTTCGCGTTCGAGGAGCCGCTCTCGTTCAAGGTGGAAATCGAGGTGCGCCCCGCCGTCGAGCCGAAGGACTACCGCGGCCTGAAGGTGCCCGCCGGCAACGCGGTGCCGACCGCCGAGGACATCGACGGCCTCATCGGGCGGATCCGCGAGGGGCATTCCACCTACGAGCCGATCGAAGGCCGCGCCGCGAAAGACGGCGACTTCGCTCTCGTGGACATCAAGGGCTCGTTCCCGAAGGGCGACGGCAAGGACTTCGCGGCCGACAAGACCCTCGTCGAGGTCGGCGGCGAGCACACGATGCCGGAACTCTCCGCGCACATCAGGAACGCGGAGCCCGGGGTCACGGTCACGTTCCAGAAGGACTGGGCGGCCGACGTCGCGGACAAGGACTTCGCGGGAAAGACCGTTCTCTACACGGTGCACCTGGCGGCCTTGAAGTCGCGGGTCCTGCCGACCCTGGACGACGAGTTCGCGCGTCTCGCGCTGACTCCGCGCGAAGGCGAGGCCCCAGAGGGCGCGAGCCTCGCGATGCTGAACGAGAAGGTCGCGGACTCGCTGAAGCGCGAGAAGGAACAGGCGGTCAGGGAAACGCGCCGGCGCGCCGTTCTCGACGGCCTCCTCGCGCTCCACGACGTTCCGGCGCCGGAAACGATGGTCGAGTCGGAGATCGACTCGGCCCTGAAGGACTATGCCCGGCACCTCACGCGCGAGGGCGTCGACCTGAAGGAAGCAAAGGTCGACTGGAACGCGCTGCGCGCGGAGGCCCGTCCCGCGGCCGAGCGCCGTGTGAAGGAATACCTGCTTCTCGACGCGATCGGGGACAAGGAAAGCGTGACGGTCACGGACACCGAGCTCGACGCCGAGCTCAAACGCCGCGCGCAGGCGATGGGCATCACATTCGCCGAACTGAAGGCCGCGGTCGTGAAGGCGGAGCGTCTCGAAGGAATGCGCGAGGAGCTGCGGATCGACCGCGTCCTCGACTTCCTTCTCGCCGAAGCCGTCGTCGCGGGCTGAAGAGCTTTGTAAACTGGGGAAAGCGGAGGAATTCCATGCTGATTCCGATGGTCATCGAGCAGACGAACCGCGGCGAGCGCGCCTACGACATCTATTCGCGCCTGCTCAAGGACAACGTCATCTTCCTCGGGTCCGCGATCAACGACGACGTGGCGAACCTCATCATCGCGCAGATGCTGTTCCTCGAGGCGGAGAACCCCGAGAAGGACATCACGCTCTACATCAACTCGCCGGGCGGCTCGGTCTCGGCCGGCCTCGCCATCTACGACACGATGCAGTACGTGAAGTGCGACGTGGCGACGTACTGCCTCGGGCAGGCGGCGTCGATGGCCGCCACGCTGCTCGCGGGGGGCGCGAAGGGGAAGCGCTCGGCGCTGCCCAACGCGCGCATCCTCATTCACCAGCCGCACGGCGGCGCCGAGGGGCAGGCCTCCGACATCGAGATCCAGGCCCGCGAGATGCTGCGCACGAAGCAGCGCCTGAACGAGATCCTCTCGTTCCACACGGGCCAGCCCGTCGACAAGATCTCGCGCGACACGGACCGCGACAACATCTTCGAGCCGGACGGAGCCAAGGAGTACGGTCTCATCGACCTCGTGATCCGGCGGCGCGAGGGGACGAAGAGCGTCGCCTGAGCGGCGCCCGGTTACCGGAAGATGGGTGGCCGAGCTGGCTCGTCGGGAACGTGTCGGCGGCGCCCGGGATTCCGCCCGCGGACGCCGGCTCCGGGTCGTCTGCATCATCGGGGCGCGCCGGATCATAGGGTAGGCTCCCTGGTCGGGACGGCGGGAATGAGCCGGGCCCGCCGTTTGTTTCGAGTGGACGGGAGGCGGTAAGATGCCTTCTCAGGACTCCGAGGGGGCCACGTAAGTTGATGACGAAGAAAACGGGCACGGGCGACGTCCTGCGTTGCAGCTTCTGCAACAAGTCGCAGCGCGACGTGAAGAAGCTCATCGCGGGGCCGACAGTCTACATCTGCGACGAATGCGTCGACATCTGCCTCGACATCATCGCCGAGGACCGGGTGCTCGACCAGGCCAAGCCCGAGACGAAGCTCCCGAAGCCGCGCGAGATCAAGGAATTCCTCGACGAGTACGTCGTCGGCCAGGAGACCGCCAAGCGCAAGCTCGCGGTCGCGGTCTACAACCACTACAAGCGGATCGACTATTTCGAGAAGAACCGCAAGCTCGAGGTCGAGCTCCAGAAGTCGAACATCCTCCTGATCGGCCC
>DASVJU010000301.1:0-3935 GCA_036385755.1 Thermoanaerobaculia bacterium | reverse complement strand
ATCCCTCGCGAACGAACATCCAGCACGCTGAGCGTAATACGCGGAACTTCAGAAGAGGTTCCTGGGAGGGACCAGACGAATGGCGGTGAGGGTGGGATTCGAACCCACGTTACCCTTTCGGGTAAAACGGTTTTCGAGACCGTCCTGATCAACCACTCCAGCACCTCACCGCAGTCGACAGGAGCGGCGGATTATAGGGGCAACTACTTCAGAAAGCTCGCGGTCACCCTCATCTTCACCGCATTCGGCCAGTCCATGGTGCGGAGCTTCATCGGGAAACTGAGCGTGTCGCTCGTCTGACCCTTGTCCATCGTGCCCGTCCGCCCGGCGTCCGCGACGACGTTCCCCGAGGCGTCGAGCAGCACGGCGCGGAGGCGCACGCGGTGGTCGACCCAGTCGGAGTTCGCGTAGTGGAATCGCACGAGAAGGAACGTGAGGTCCTTGGGATCGTGATCTTTCGCGGCCGCCACGACCTTCTCGTCCGGGTCGTTCTGCGTCTCCACGTCCACGAGAACGCACTTCTCCCACTTCAGGTCGAGCGCGATGCGGGTCGTACGCGGGACGTCGATCTCCTTTTCGAGGAGCGGTCCGCCGGCGGCGAGCGCGATCGGCGCCGCGAGGCAGGCGGAAACGGCCAGGACGAGAGAACGGAGCAGATTCTTCATCAGAGGGACCTCTTTCCGGCACCGCGGACGGGCACCACACCAAGGAGTGCGAAATGCGTGCCGGATCTTTTCTGCCGATGCGGAAATGGCGGACAGGGTGGGATTCGAACCCACGGTAACCTTTCAGCTACACACGGCTTCCAACCGTGCTCCTTAAACCACTCGGACACCTGTCCGCGAGCGGCAGAACGCGGAGGTTGCCTCGAACGCGGCGGGGCGTCAAGGCGGAGGGTGGGGGGAATGTCTTCGAAAAGGGAACCGGGTCAGCCGAGAAGCCCGCCCAGAAACGTCACGACCTTCGCGAGCGCGCCTCCCTCGCCCGCCACCGGCAGAGAGATGTCCTGGGCGATCGCCTTGCGGGTCTCCAAGGAATGGATTTCTTCTTCCATTCTCTGCTTCTCGCGCTTCTTCACGCGGTCCCATCCGCCTCTTTCGAGGAAGTCCACGATCTTCGTCAGCTCGCCGCGGTCCAGAAAGGCGCCGTGCGGCCCGCACACGTCAACGATGACGCCCGAACCCCCGCCGTAGTTCGACCGGTTCATGAGCTTCCGGCACACGGGACAAGGCCGGTAATGGAATCCGGGCTCGGGCTCGGTCGCCCCGCGCGGGGCCGCGTCGAATGCCCGCGCCCTCTCGCGCGTTCCGGCGTCTTTCGCCACCGCGTCGAACGCCTCCCGCCCGAGAAAGAGCCCCCCGCACCGGGCGCACTCCGAGAACCCGACGACGCCCGCAAACCGCGAGACGAGCGCGAGCCGGCAGTCCGGGCAGCTCCCGGCGACCGCCTTCAGCGCCTCGGCCGGAAGCAGCGCACCGCACCGCACGCACCTCTCGGCATCCCGCGGCGAGAGGGCGAAGCACGTCGTGCACCGGCGTGTGGCGAGAAGCGATCCGCAGTGGCCGCACGCCCGGTCGCCCTCGGTGGCCGCCGCCCCACAGGAGGGACAACGCAGCACGGGCGCCTCGGAGGCGTCGAACGGCTGCTCAGCGCGGGGGCCGGGTCTTTTCGGCTCGTCTTTCACGGAAGAACTCCACGAGCATTCTCCCGCATTCCTCGGCCAGAACGTCTTTCGTCACGTCGACCCGGTGGTTGAGGCGGGGATGCCGGACCAGATCCCCGAGGGAGCCGGTGAAACCCGCCTTCGGGTCCGTCGCCCCGTACACGAGGCGCGGCAGGCGCGCGAGCACCATCGCCCCGGCGCACATGGCGCACGGTTCCAGGGTGACGTAGAGCGTGCAGCCGGAAAGCCGCCAGGATCCCAGCCGGCGGGCAGCGCGCCTGATCGCCACGATCTCGGCGTGCGCCGTGGGATCGCTGTCTCTCTCCCGGGCGTTCCGCCCGCGCGCGATCACCACCCCGTCTTTCACGACCGCCGCCCCCACCGGGACGTCCCCGTGCGCGAGCGCACGGCGGGCCGAGGCGAGAGCATCCCGCATGTAGCGCTCGTCGGGGGGCGCTTTCCCGCCGGTTCTCACCGGCCAAGGTTAAGGCACGGGCCCCGGAAGCGCTCCGGAGGCCGCCGGCCGCCACTCTCCTTCAGCCGTTTCGAATGCGGTCCCAGGCGTCCTTCACGGCGTCCCGGTATAGGCGCCAATCGTCGCCGACCGCCTCGCGCTGCTTTCGCCACTCGGCTGCAAGTTCGTCCTCGAGGTCCGAGAAGGAGCGGTCGGTGTGCTCCGGCCGCCGCGCGCTTTCCCAGCCGAGGCGGTAGGCGGGCCTCCAATCCTCGAAGGTCGTTCCCGATCGGTAATATGGGCGGAGCCGATACTGGTTTTGCCAGAATTGCGTTTCCTCCGTGGCATCGAACTCCGAGGCGAAGGTGTTTCCCGCGACGGCGCCGGCGGCAACGCCGACGGCTCCGCCGATCACGGCTCCGAGCGGGCCGCCCATCGCAGCGCCGGCCACGGCCCCCGCGGCTCCCGCCCCGAGCCCTCCAAATGCCGTCGCGACCGGATGGCTGGGCGAAACGACCGTTCCCTTTTCGCTTTCTTTCATTGGAGCCTCCGGCGGAACGCGCGCAAGGCCTGTGCCGTTTCCAATCGCGGCGCGGCACGCCACATGCAGGTACGCCGGCCGCCGCACATAATCAATGACGAGAGGAAGAAGAAGACCATGCGCACCACTCCGACCCCCGCGATCTGCCTCGTTCTTTTCCTCGCCGCCCCTCTCGCGACCGCCCAGAAGCCCGAGTGCTCGATCCGTCCCGCTCGCGGCACGGGACACGCCGAGCTCCGCAGCCTCGTGAAGATCAGCCCGAAGGACGCCGAGACGCGGGCCGTCGCCTCCGTCGCGCCGGACAAGGTGAACGCCATCATGTCCTCGGAGGTCGAGGTCGTGAACGGCTGCCTCGCTTACCCGTTCGACCTGCGCTTCGCGAACAAGGGCGGCGTTCAGGAGGTCATGGTCGACGCGGGCGACGGGAAGATCCTGTCGTCCGAGTACGAACCTCCGGCGGGTGGCGCGCCGGGAGGACCGGCGCCGGAGATCCCGCCTCCGGCCGCACCGACGACTTCGCAAGGAACGCAGCCGACGGCCCTTCCCCCCGGCGTCGTCCCCGTGACGGATGCCGTAGCCGTCGCGGAAGAGGCGTCGATCCGGAAGGTGATCGACGCGGAGGAGGACGCGTGGAACCGCGGCGACGCGAAGGCGTTCGCGGCCCGCTTTCAGGAGGAGGGCTCCTACACGGATGTCTTCGGTGCGGTCTCCCACAATCGCGCCGAGCTGGAGAAACGCCAGGTCGAGTTCTTCACGTCCCTCTTCAAGGGCAGCCGGCTGGCCCTCAAGGTGCGAAAAGTCCGCTTCCTCCGCCCGGACGTCGCGGTCGTGGAGATCGACACGGAAGTGTCCGGCTTCCGGAAGCTTCCTCCGGTCGTATACGTGGACGCGGAAAAGGTGCTCCGGACGCGGCTTCAACAGGTGATGGCGAAGACGGGGACCGACTGGATGATCGCGGCGTTCCACAACGTGGACGTGAAGACGCCGCCGGAGACGCTCGTCGACCCGGAAGGCCCCGCGCGCGTCCGCCGCCGCCGGTGAGGCTGCCCGCGCGAATCGACATCGCCTGCCGGGCATCGGAACGGCACTCAACAGCTTAGGTCGTTGAAGGACCCCGAGGATTCGTCAGAGGAGGGTTGGTGCGCCCAGGAGGACTCGAACCCCCAACCTTTTGATCCGTAGTCAAACGCTCTGGTCCAGTTGAGCTATGGGCGCACGCGAGAACGCGGGGAGGCGGACCATAACGGAACCCGCGCCCCGGTGCAAGTCCCTGCGTT
>DASVJU010000300.1:0-12499 GCA_036385755.1 Thermoanaerobaculia bacterium | reverse complement strand
TGATGCCGTACGCGGCATTGAGATAGTGGGTGCGCGGGCCGACGTCCGGTGTCGTGTTCATTTCCCGGCCTCCGCAACCGAAGATGGCGCCGCCGTGGATGCGGCTTTGAGCGACTTGACGTACTTCACGAGCTGGATGAGCTCCTCCTCGGACACCTGTCCCTTGAAGGTCGGCATGACGGGCTGGTAACCGTTGACGACTTTCGCGGCGGGATTCAGGATCGACTCGCGGATGTAGTCGTCGTTCACGACGGCCTTCGTGCCGTCGTTGAGGGAGACCTGCGTCCCGAAGATGCCGTTGAGGACCGGGGCGCGCGCCGCGCTGTCCGGCCGGTGGCAGGTGTTGCACGACTTGGCGACGAAGAGCTCTTCGCCCGACGCGACGCCCGCGGCCGACGGACCCGTCTTCTCGCCCGCGAGCCAGGCTTCGTAGGCACGCGGCTCCATCACGATGATCGAGCCGACCATCTTCGAGTGCTCGACGCCGCAGTACTGGCCGCAGAAGAGATGGAACGTGCCCGTCCGGTTCGCCTTGAACCAGTAGGTCGTGTAGCGGGAAGGGAGGACGTCCACGTGGATGCGGAACGCGGGGACGAAGAAGTCGTGGATGACGTCCTCGGAGATCATCTTCAGTTGCACGGCCCGGCCGACCGGGACGTGGAGCTCGTTGATCTCGCGGCGGCCGTCGGGATGCTGGATCTTCCACATCCACTGGCGGCCCGTGACCCAGTACTGGGCGGCGCCCGCCGGCGGCCGGTTCTGGTCGAAAAAGACCTTCGTGCCCCAGCCGAAAAGGACGAGGAGGAGGCCGAGCGGAATCACGGACCACACGAGCTCGAGCGCGTGGGACTTCGGGTTCGTCTCGTAGATGTCGATCCCGACCTGGTCGGCGCTCCGGCGGCGGTACTTCACCATGAAGACGAGGACGAGGATTGCGATGAGCGCGGAGAAGAAGACGAGCCCCGAGAGGGCGAAGAGCATGAGGTGGTCGACGGAACGGGCGACGTCCGACGCCTGGTCCGGAAGGACGGGGGAGCTCGGGATCATCGGGGCGGCCTTTCCGCGCCCGAGCGTTCCTTCCGCAGCATGACAGCCACGAAACCCGCGAGCAGAACGAGCGTGAGCGCCGCGGCGCCGCGCACGAGATTGCGCACGGTGGCCGTGTAGCGGCCCGCCTTCGGGTCGTAGTGGTAGCAGAGGAGCAGGAGCTGGTCGACTACGTTACCGATCTTCTCCTCCGACGCCTCGATGAGCGCGAGGCGGAGATCCTTGGCCGGGTATTCGATCCCGAAGAAGTACCGGGCGATGCGGCCTTGCGGCGTCAACAGCGTGATGCCCGTCGCGTGCGCGAACTGCTTTTGCTCGGCGTCCCACACGTACCGGAACCCGACGGCCTTCGTCAGCGCCGCGACCGAGGCGGCGTCGCCCGTCAGGAAGTGCCATCCTCCCGGGCCGCTCTTCCGGCCGAACTGCGCCATCACGGTGTGCTTCTTCTCGGAGGCCACCTCGGGCGTTTCGCGCGGATCGAAGCTGACCGAGAGAATCTCGTAGTCGGTCCCGGGCTCGAAGCGGAGGGCCCGCACGCTGCGCACGAGCCCGTCCGTCGTCATGCCGCAGAGCATCGGGCAGTTGAAGTACACGAGAGACAGGAGGACGGGCCGCTTCCCGAAGTACTGCGCGAGGCGGACGTCCTTGCCGGCTTCGTCCTTGAAGACGAGGTCGAGCGGGATCGAGTCGCCGAGCTTCTGGTCGAGGGCGACTTCCTTGACGGGTGGGGGCGGAAGCGGAGCCTCCGGCAGGTGCGGATCCGTCGTCCCGGTCGCGGCGAGGGGCAGGGCGGAGGGTAGGAATAGCGCCAGGAGCAGCGCCCGGAGCGCCGCCATCGGAAGGGAAATGCTCTTCATTTGGGGGCCTCTACGGTGGGGACCGGGATCGGCGGCATCGGCGGCGGCGCGGGGAGACCACGGGAGAGGACGATCTCCATCGCACGCAGGGCCGGCACGCGGGCGACGCCTTTTTCCTTGTCGACCCAGGCCCATTTCGCGAGTTCTTGTTCTTCGGCGGCACGGAAGGCGGCCATGTCGGCGGACGGATTCGGCTGCAGGTTCGGCCCGGCCGGGACGCGGGTCTCGCGCGCTTCGGCGAGCGCAGCCGGGGCCGGGTCCTGCTTCGTGAGCGAGCCCTTGAGGAACGTCGCGACGCCCCACATGAGCGCGAGAACGACGAGCGAGACGGCGCTAAGGCCGAGGACGAAGATCCGGATGCCGCGGAAGTCGATCTCGCGGTCCACCGGCCCGCCGTTCTTTCCCGGAGTGCCGTGATCGTGCCGGTCAGTCATGGGCGTGCACCTCGAGCGCGACCGCGAGGGCGGGGTCGTTCACGGGAAGCAGCGAACGCCCGGCGAGTTGCCGCGCGAAGGCCCAGAGCCAGAGGCCGAAGAGCGCGACGGGCGTCGTCAGGTCGAGCCAGTGGAGGCTCAGCTTCCCGGGATGGAAGGTCGGCGAGACCAGCCAGTAGAGGTCCACCCACCGCATGAAGAGGAGGAGGCCGGCGATCCATGCCAGCTTCCCGAGGTCGCGCTTGAAGTTCTTCGAGAGCAGGAAGACGAAGGGCACGGCGAAGTGGAAGAGCGCGAGCGCGAGCGACACGACGCCCCATCCGCCCGTTAGCCGGTCGCGGAAAAAGCCGATCTCTTCGGGCAGGTTGCCCGACCAGATGATGAGGAACTGCGAGAGGGCGAAGTAGGCCCAGAGCATCGTGAACGCGAGAAGGAGCTTGCCGAGGTCGTGCACGTGGCGAGGCTGGAGGACGTCCTCCAGCGGCCCCTTCCGCGCGAGGTAGAGGCAGACGACGAGCGTGAAGGCGAGGCCGGAGATCGCCTGCCCGCCGACGACGTACACGCCGTAGATCGCCGAGAACCAGTGCGGGTCGAGCGACATGAGGAGATCGATCGAGAAGACGGTGACGAGAAGGCAGTAGAGCGCGAGCCCGGGCGCCGCGACGAGCTGCATCTTCCGCTCGAGGCCGGGCTCGGGCGCATCGTCCTGCCTCTTCGACATGCGGCTCAGTGCCTGGGCGACGAGCGTCCAGAGGAGCAGGCTGACGGCGAGCCGGATGGCCACTCCGGTCGGGTTCATGTAGACCGCACGGTGCCGCAGGATCTCGTCGCCCGCGACGCGGCCGGGGTCGGCCCACGGGTAGAGGTGCCGGAGCCCGAAGAAGAGCGGCACTGCGAAGAGCGCGACGAGAGGGATCGTGCGCGACGACGCCTCGAGAATGCGCCGAATGACGAGGCCCCAGGCCCCGCCCGACATGTGATGGAGCATCGAGATTGCGAGGCTGCCGAGCGCGACGCCGAGGACGAGCGCGAACGCGACGAGGTAGGACCGGTAGAACTGGGCGGGATTCGACACGAGGCCCGCAAGCGACACGGCGGCGAAGAGAGCGCCAACGACGAGACTGCGCCGTCCGAGGGCGGCGAGATCGGCGGCAGGCGGGGGGACGAGGGATTCGGTCATTTTGCTTCGGAGGGAGAAGAGGAAGATTTCCTAGAAGGGGAAGAGGGGGAGGAAGACGCGTGCGCGACCGAGGCCGTCGCCGACGTCGCCTCCGCGCGCGCCGCCGCGTCTAGCATTTCTCTATCTTCCTTTCTAAGAAGATCTTCCGGCATCGAGTGCGAAGCCTGCAGCGTACGGATCCAGGCCACGATCGCCCAGCGGTCCTCGGGCGGCACCTGCGCGGCGTAGCTCGACATCTGCCCGAAGCCGTTCGTCATGACGTCGAAGAAGTAGCCCGCGCGCTCGGCCCGGAGGCGGTCGACGTGGTAGGACATCGGCCGTTTGAAGCCGCGCTGCACGATCATGCCCTGTCCCTCGCCGGTGCGGCCGTGGCAGGGCGAGCAGTAGATGTTGAAGCGCTCCTGTCCCCGGAGGAGGAGCGCGCGCGTGATCTCGACCGGGATCTTCTCGACGAACTTTCCGTCCGGCCCCTGGCCGCGGGAAAGAGCGGCGTCCTCGCGGAGGAAGCCGCGGGCGACGGTGCCCTCGGGCAGGGCGCGGGCGGACGCGCCGTCCGCGAAGAACGTGCTCTCGCGGAAGGGTTTGATCTTCGCCTGGTGGTGCATGTCGTTACGGCAGCCGCCGAGGGCGAGCGCGAGAACGGGCAGGGCGGAGAGGACGGACAGCGACAGAGTCCGGCGCATCAGTCCTCCACGTCCGAGACGTGTGTTCCGCCGAGCGTCTCCATGAAACGGAACGTGTCGCCGGCACGAAAGCGCGGGTCCCGCGCCAGGATCATGAGGAAGAAGCGGTCGCGCGATGCGAGCTGGAAGCGCGGAACCGAGAAGACGGGGTGGTACGGCATCGGCAGCCCGTTCAGGACGAGCATGCCGAGGACCGCCGCGACCCCCGCGAAGAGAATCGTGCACTCGAACGTGATCGGGATGAAGGACACCCAGCTGTTGTACGGGCGTCCGCCGATGTTGAGCGGGTAGTCGACCGCCGAGGTCCAGTATTGCAATCCGAAACCGAAGAGGGCGCCGGCGATCCCGCCGAGGAGGACGAGAAGAGGGACGCGCGACGGGCCGTGCCCGATCGCGTCGTTCAGCTCCTCGATCGGGTACGGCGTGTAAGCCTCCATGACCTGATAGCCCTCCTTGCGGGCCCCGTGGACCGCGTGGAGCAGGTCTTCCGCGTTCGCGAACTCGGCGATCACGCCGTAGAGGTGCGCCGGCAGCTCGCCGCCCGCGACGCGCGGTCCCGGCGTGCCGAACTCGGGCTTCACGTGCCGCAGGAAGAGCCGGTCGAGGAAGCTCTTCACGCGGGCCCCCTCATGTCCCTGATGTCCGCGGAAGCCGCGTCGTCGCCCTTGGCGATCGTGCGCATCTCGAAGATGGAGATCACGGGGAGGAACCGGATGAAGAGGAACATGAGCGAGAAGAAGAGGCCGAGCGTCCCCACGAAGAAGGACCAGTCCCACTTCGTCGGCACGTACATGTCCCACGAGGACGGCAGGAAATCGCGGTGAAGGCTCGTCACGATGATGACGAAGCGCTCGAACCACATGCCGATGTTCACGATGATCGAGATGATGAAGAGTGAGACAACTGAATTGCGGACCCGCTTCAACCACAGGAGCTGCGGCGTGATCACGTTGCACAGGATCAGCAGGAACCAGATCCAGCCGTACGGCCCGAGGATGCGATTCTTCATCATGAAGGTCTCGAACGCGTTGCCGCTGTACCACGCCATGAAGAGCTCGATGCCGTAGCCGTACGCCACGATGAGGCCCGTCGCCAGCATGATCTTGGCCATGTTCTGCAGGTGTCGCATCGTGATGAAGTCCTCGAGCCCGAACACCTTGCGGAGCGGGATCGAGAGCGTCATGACCATCGCGAAGCCGGAGTAGATGGCGCCCGCGACGAAGTAGGGCGGGAAGATCGTGGCATGCCAGCCGGGGATGATGCCGACCGAGAAGTCGAAGCTCACGACGGTGTGCACGGAGACGACGAGCGGCGTCGCGAGGCCCGCGAGGAGGAGGCTCGCCGTTTCGTAGTTGTGCCAGTGCCGCGCCGAGCCGCGCCAGCCCATCGCGAGCATTCCGTACGTGATCTTCCCGAACCAGTGCTTGCTGCGGTCGCGCAGCGTGGCGAGGTCGGGGATGAGCCCCACGAACCAGAAGAGGGCCGAGATCGTGGCGTACGTCGTGACGGCGAAGACGTCCCACATGAGAGGGCTCCGGAACTGCGGCCAGAGGCCCATCGTGTTCGGGTACGGAAACAGCCAGTAGACCGCGAGCCACTGGCGTCCCGTGTGGAAGAGGACGAACTGCGCAGCGGCGGCGACCGCGAAGAGCGTCATCGCCTCGGCGAACCGGTTGATGGACGTGCGCCACGTCTGGCGGAGCAGGAGCAGGATCGCGGAGATGAGCGTGCCGGCGTGGCCGATGCCGATCCACCACACGAAGTTCACGATGTCGATGCCCCAGGCGACGGGGATGTTGATGCCCCAGATCCCGACCGTCAGGATGAGCAGCTTCGCCATCGTGACGAAGAGGAGCTGCAGCGCGAGGAACGAGATCGCGAAGCCGACGTACCACCACTTCGGCGTCTTGCGAAGGACGACCGCGCTGATTTTGTCGGTCACCGTCGCCGGCGTGTAGCCGGGGGCGATGACGGGCGGGCGTTCGGCTTCGGCGGACATCAGAAGAAATCCGGAAACTCTTGCTTCGGAAAAGAGAAGAAGATTTTCTTAGAAGGGGAAGAGGGGGGTCTATTCATTTCTAAGAAGATCTCTATTGGGGTTCGTCAGTTTCGCGAGATAGGTGGTTCTGGGACGGGTGTTCAGTTCGGCCAGCATCCCGTAGTTCAGCTGTTCGGCCTTCAGTTTCGTCACCTTCGAGGCCGGGTCGTTGATGTCGCCGAAGACGAGCGCTTCCGTGGGGCAGACCTGCTGGCAGGCCGTCAGGACCTCGCCGTCCCTGACCCTCCGGTTTTCCTTCTCTGCCTCCATGCGTGCGCGGTTCACGCGCTGAATACAGTAGTTGCACTTCTCCATGACGCCCTTCTGGCGGACCGTGACGTTCGGGTTCGCGAGGAGCGTGAGGACAGGGAGGTGCTTGTCCTTGTTGTAGTCGTAGAAATTGAAGCGCCGCACCTTGTAGGGACAGTTGTTCGAACAGTATTTCGTCCCGATGCAGCGGTTGTAGGTCATCTCGTTGATGCCTTCCTCGCTGTGGGTCGTGGCGGCGACGGGGCAGACGACCTCGCAGGGCGCCTGCTCGCAGTGCATGCACATGACGGGCTGGTTGTGCACCGCCGGGTTCTCGGGGGAGCCCTCGTAATAGCGGTCGATGCGGATCCAGTGCATCTCGCGGCCGCGCCTCACCTGATCCTTGCCGATGGTCGGGATGTTGTTTTCCGACTGGCAGGCCACGACGCAGGCGTTGCAGCCCGTGCAGGACGACAGGTTCACGGCGAGACCCCAGGCGTGTTGGTCGTACTTGAACCCTTGATACATGCTGATCGTCGGGACTTCCTCGAGTTTGCGGGCGAATTCCGGGTCCTTGCGGTATTCCTCGAACGTGCCGGTCCTGACGAGGTGGCGCCCCTCCATGTTGAAGTGGTGCTGCGTCGTCGCGAGCGGATACGTGCCGCCCGCCTTCTGAACCGCGGCGGACGCGGCCCAGAGGCCGGCGGCAGCGCGCAGGCGGTAGGCGTCTATACCGGTGCCGTTGCCGACGCGGCCGGCACGCGTGCGGCCGTGGCCGAGGTGCAGCGTCACGACGTCGTCGGGCTGGCCGGGCAGGATCCAGACGGGCGCGTCGAGCGCCGCGCCGCCCACGGCGATCCGCACGAGGTCCTCGTTCCCGACGCCGAGTCTCTTCGCGGTTCCGTCGCTCACGTGCGCGGCGTTGTCCCAGGTCAGCTTCGTCAGCGGCTTCGGAACTTCCTGCAGCCAGCCGTTGTTCGCGAAGCGGCCGTCGAAAAGCCCCGGGTCCGGCCGGAAAACGATCTCGAGCCCGTCCGCCGCCGTCCGGGAGACGGGCGTGGGAGCCGGAACGCCCGCCTTCGGCCTGAAGCCCCGCGCCGGCAGCGCGCTTCCCGCGATGAATCCGTCGTGGAGCGACTTCCGGAAGAAGGCGTCGAAGCCTTCCGGATGTTGCTTCTGCCAGTGCGCCTTGACGAGGTCGAGGCCCTTCGCCGCGGGCTGTCCGAGGGCGGCCGCAAGGACCTCGAGCGCGGACTTCCCGCCGTAGAGCGGCTCGATGAGAGGCTGGAGGATCGTCACGGTGCCGTCGAACGCGCGCGCGTCGCCCCAGGCCTCGAGCTCGTGCGTCTCGTTCACGTGCCACTGGCAGTACTGGCTCGTCTCGTCGTCGTAGAGGCCCAGCCGTGCGCGGAACGCCACCTTCTGAAGCGCCTCCACGAAGCCGAGGTCCTGAGGCGTGTCGAAGGCGGGGTTGCCGCCCAGGATGAGGAGCGTGTCGACCGTGCCCGCCTTCATGTCGGCGACGAGCGACCCGAGTGACGCGAGCTGATCGACGGGCTCGGCCTCGACGGGGTCGGTGACGAGAACGGTGGTGCCGAAGCTCCCGAGCGCGTCGTTCAGGAGGTGCGCGATCGCGTGGACCTCGGCGGGCGCGTGCTCGCCGGGGATCACGAGGGCGCGGCCGGCGTGCGCCTTGAGCTCGGCCGCGCAGACGGCGACCCACCCGAAGCGCGCGTCCGCGGCGTTTGCCGCGCTCCCCACCACGGCGGCGGACAGGGCCGCCGCCGTGGCGTGGAGCTGTGACGGCTTCACGGAGATCCGGTGGTCGGCGAGCGCTCCGGAGCTGGTGGGCGTCGTCTCGATCGCGTAGTAGCGGGGAGGCGTCCCGTTTCCCGTCGCGGCGTCGCGACGGCGCCGGGCGAACGCGCGCGCGTGCGCAAGCGAGCCGGGGCCGAACGTGAACGGATCGGCGTCGAGGGACACCACGACGTCGGCCTTGCCGAAGTCGTAACGAATCTCGACCGGCTGGCCGAACGCGAGGCGCCCTCCCGCCCGCGCGGCGTCGCGCCCCGCGGGCTCCCACTGGTGCCAGCGCGCTTTCGGGAGGACCGCGAGGAGCTCCCGGATCTTCGCGGCCAGCACCGGCGAGGTGACCGTGGGCGTGAGAATGCGGAAGCCCTCTCCCGAGAGCGCCCGGCTGGTCTGGACGCGCGCCGAAAGCTCCTCGGTGAAGACCGGCCACGTGCGGATCTGGCCGAGCTTCGTAATCGTCTGCGACCGGTCCGGGTCGTAGATCGAGAGAATCGACGCCTGCGCGAAGAGGTCCGTCGCGCCGAGGCTCGCGGGATGCTCCGGGTTCCCTTCGACCTTCGTGGGGCGGCCCGTGTTGCTCTCGACCAGGATCCCGGTGACGTAGCCACCCAGCGTAAAGCCGGTCGCGAAAAAGAGAGGGCGGCCCGGGACGAGCTCCTCGGGCTGCTTCACGTACGGGACGAGACCCTCGCGCGGCTGTTTCACGCAGGCGGTGAGGCCCGCGAGAGCGAGCGAGGCGCCCGAGAGCTCGAGGAACCGGCGGCGGCTGACGCCATCGTCGTCGCCGTCCCACTCGGAGGCGTGGCGGGGAAACTCACGCCCGAGCATTTCCTCGAATTCCGGAGTCCCCGCGTACTCCTCGAGGCTGCGCCAGAAGTCGGGACCGTCGAGCTTCTTCATCGGTGACTCTTCATCTGTGACACGTGCTGCAGTTCGTGAGCGCGATCGTCGACCGGAGATGGTTCTGTTTCACGAGCTCCTTGCCGAGCGTCTCCTGATCCGCGGCGACCCAGGCGAGGTCGAAGATCTTGTCCTTCGGACGAAGGAACTTCTCCGGGTTGCGGTGGCAGGCGAGGCACCACTCCATCTGAAGCGAGGGGTACTGCGCGGTGAGTCGCATCTTGTCGATGCGGCCGTGGCACGAGGCGCAGCCGACGCCCTTCGCGACGTGGATGCTGTGATCGAAGTAGACGAAATCGGGAAGGTCGTACACCTTGCGCCAGTTCAGAGGCTTTCCGGTACGGAAGCTCTCGCGTACGGGCTCGAGCATCGGGCTGTCGCTCCAGATGAGCTTGTGGCAGTTCATGCAGGTCGCCGTCGGCGGAATGCCGGCCGAGGAGCTCCTCTCGACGAAGGAATGGCAGTACCGGCAGTCGAGGCCGAGGCCCGCCACGTGGTGCTCGTGGCCGAACGGCACCGGCTGCTTCACCGTCACGCCCTGGTTCGTGTTGTACGCCGACCGGTTCAGGATGGAGGCGGCCCACCCGACGCCCGCGAGGATGAAAATGGCGCCCCAGATCGAGAGGCGGGCGATCGCGTTCGTACTTCGATTGAAAATCTGTGCCATTTCGCTCGTGAGTTCTTTTGAAGGCGGGAATTTACCAGATCGTCCGGGCTCTGGTCGGATGCCTCCGATTCGTTCGGGGATCCCGCGCGCGTGCCGCGGGAGAAGGATCGGGCCTCTAGAATCCCGCATGCTTCTTTCGAAGAACCGGGCCGCGCTCGCAGCGCCGCTCGCGGCGTTCGCGATCGTCTTCGCCTTGCGCGCGGCGGCGCTCGCGTCGCTTCTCGCGACGCCGCTCGCGTCGTGGCACCTCTGGACGGAGACCGACGAGCACGCGTACGTCGAGTGGTCCGCGCGCCTCGCCGCCGGGAATTGGGCGGACGTGCCGGCCTACCGGGCGTACTTCAACTGGCAGAAGAGTTACGGCCCGCCGGAGGTGTGGGAGCGCTGGTACCAGAAGAACGCGTACTACGCCGGCCCGCTCTACCCCTACGGCCTCGCGGTCCTGCGCAGGATGTTCGGCTCTCCATTCCTGCCCGCGCGGCTCCTGCAGCTCCTCCTTTCATGTATCGCCTCCGCCGCTCTTGCGGCGGCGGTACAGAGAATCTCGGAAGAGTTTCCGGGCGAGCACCGCGGCTCGTCCGCGGCGGCATGGTCCGGAGTCGCCGCCGGCGTTCTCTATGGCGCCTACGGGCCGCTCGTCTTCCACGACTTCTTCCTTTACCGCGACGGGCCCGTCGCCCACCTCTCGACACTGCTCGTCGCGTTTCCCCTGATCGCGCGGGAAGGGAGGGAAGGGAAGACGTCTTCGAATGGTGAAGAGACGAGAGGCAGGCGGCGGGAATGGCCGGCGCTCCTCCTCGGCCTGCTCGGCGGCGCAGCGGTCCTGATGAAACAGACAGTCCTGCCTCTCGCGGCTCTTTCTCTTTATTCATTTTCGAAGAAATCCGAATCCCCCGGCGGCCGCGGACGCGGCCGCTCTCTTCTCGCCGGTCTTCTCGGCCTCGCTCTCCCTCTCGGCGTCCTCGCCGTGCGCAACGTCTCGGCCGGCGTCCCGCCGCTCACGTTCGACACGCGGCAGGCGATCGGCCTCGCATGGGGCAACGCATACGGAGCCGACGCGACGACGAACCCGCCGCCGGGGATGGAGGAGATCCTGGACGAGGCGGGCGGATCCACGTCGAAGACCGCGCGCCTCGTTCTCGAGAGCTATCGGGAGGAGCCCCTCGCCCTTCCCAGGCTCTTCCTGATGAAGTTCGCGACCTTCTTCAATGTCTATGAGGTGCCGGACAACGCGAACTTCTATTTCTTTCGCGACCGGCTGAGCATTTTGAAGCCGCTCCCGGTCTTTCCCTGTCTCCTCGGAATCGGGGGAGTCGGGATTTGCGCGGCGCTGGCGCGCCGCCTCCTTCGAAAGGAAGAAGGAGTCCTGGTGTTGGTGGGGATCCTCGTTCCTTTGGCGGCGTGCCTCCTCGTGCAGACCACGTCCCGTTACCGGGTAGGGGCGATCGGGCCGCTGGCCTTGGGAACAGGGTTTTTCTTCCTCTTCACCTTCGAAGCAATACGCCATCGCCGCCTGCGAGAGGCGAGCCTTCTGGGGCTGGCCGCGGGTGCGTTGTCCCTGGTCTCGCTTCTCCCGTCGGTCATTTCCGACGCGAAGCACCGCATCTCGGACACGCTCGTCTACGCGACGATCGTCGAGGCGCAGGACGGCCCGGCCGCGGCGGCGGTGGAGGTGAAGCGCTATTTCGAGGAGGGCGGCGACGACACGCGGCGCGAGGCCGGGCTCGCGGCCTTGCGGTACTGGGCCGAGAGCGGCGACCGGTCGAACGCGCTCGTCGAGCCGGAAGGCGTCGCGCCGCCGGAGCGGCGCATGCGGAAAAAGGGAGAATGAGGAAGAGGAAGAAGAAAATTCTTCTTTCTTCCTTGGTGCTCTTCGGACGTCGCGTCAGCGCGGGCGGAAGCCGCCGCCGCCGGGCCGTCCGCCGCGGAAGCCGCCTCCGCCGCCGCCGGGCCGGCGGTCGCGGTCGAAGTGGCGCGGCCGGTCGTCGCCGCGGTCCCCTTCGCCGGCCGCGACGGCCGTAAGGCCGAGGCGCTCGACTTCCGCAGCGCTCTCCTCGGGGGTGAGCGCCTGGCGGCGCGAGAGCTTGATCTTCCCGTTCACGGGGTCGATCGCGATGATCTTGACCTTGATCTTGTCGCTCATCTTCACGACGTCCGTCGTCTCGCGGACGCGGCCGGGCGCGAGCTCCGAGATGTGGACGAGGCCGTCCATGCCCGGGAGGATCTGGACGAAGCACCCGTACGGCTCGATGCGCACGACCGTGCCGAGGTACTCGGTGCCGATTTCGGGGACCGTCGTGAGCTGACGGATCGCCTCGAGGCACTTCTCGGCGGTCGGCATGTCGCTGGATGCGACCGTGACGGTGCCATCGTCCTGCACGTCGATCTTGCAGGAGTATTCCTTCTGGAGCGCGCGGATCGTCTTGCCGCCGGAGCCGATGATGTCGCGGATCTTGTCCTCGGGGACGTTGATCGTGAGGAGGCGCGGCGCGAACGCGGAGAGCTCGGGGCGCGCGTTGTGCAGCGTCTGCTCCATCTTGTCGAGGATGAAGAGGCGGCCGTGCCGGGCCTGCTCGAGCGCCTGCTGGAAGATCTGGGGCGTGATGCCGCCGATCTTGATGTCCATCTGGAG
>DASVJU010000299.1:0-11411 GCA_036385755.1 Thermoanaerobaculia bacterium | reverse complement strand
ACAGGAGAATCGCGTCGGCGCCGAAAAACTGAGACGAGCCGCCTGCCTCGCCGCTGCGAACGGTCGCGAGGTCGGGGCGGCAGCCGTCCGGGAGAAGGCACGTGCCGGTCCCGCCTCGTGTCGCCGTAAGGAGAGAGCAGTGGGCGCGTCCGCTGCCGCACCAATGCGCGAGGAGAGGCGCCACGAGCACCTCGTCGTCGGGGTGAGCCGCGATCCACATGACCGACGCGGGAGCGGGAAGCCGCCAGGGGGCCCTCGCGGGAGAGATGGGTTGTGGTGCCGGCGAGACGGGAACCGGTCTATGGTCCTGCGCGCCGGCGGGGAGGGCGAGCGAGGCGACCGCCGCGGCCAGAATGGACACCCGGCGCGAAATACTCATCGTCCCTTCTTAGTGCCATCCGGATCGTCCAGCTCACGAGGGCATCCGGGACACACCGGGCCCGGCGCAGGCCGAGCCCGATGCGCTCGTTTCAGCGCCCGAGGACCTTCTTCAGCGTCTCGCCCATGAGCGCGGGGGAGTCGGAGACGTGGACGCCCGCGGCCTGCAGCGCCTTCACCTTCTCGGGGGCCGTGCCTTTGCCGCCGGAGATGATCGCGCCCGCGTGGCCCATCCGGCGCCCGGGTGGCGCCGTGCGGCCCGCGATGAACGAGACGACGGGCTTCTTCAGGTTTGCCTTGATCCACTCCGCGGCCTCTTCCTCGGCGCTGCCGCCGATCTCGCCGATCATGATGACGGCCTCCGTCTCGGGGTCGTCGCGGAAGAGCGTGAGCGCGTCGATGAAGTTCGTGCCGTTGATCGGGTCGCCGCCGATCCCGATGCAGGTCGACTGGCCGAAGCCGAGCGCCGTCGTCTGGCCGACGGCCTCGTACGTGAGCGTTCCCGAGCGGGAGACGACGCCGACGAAGCCCGCCTTGTGGATGCGCGCGGGCATGATGCCGATCTTGACCTTCGCGGAGGGACGGATGATGCCCGGACAGTTGGGTCCGATCAGGCGGGACGCGCCTTTCGCGAGGTACTCCTTCGCCTTGATCATGTCGTTGACGGGCACGCCTTCCGTGATCGCGACGATCAGGGGGACGCCCGCGTCGGAGGCTTCCATGATCGCGTCGGCGCAGGCCGGAGGCGGCACGAACACCATCGACGCGTTCGCTCCCGTCGCCTTGACGGCAGCGTGGACCGAGTCGAACACGGGGACGCCGTCGACGATCGTGCCGCCCTTGCCCGGCGTGACCCCAGCGACGAGCTGCGTGCCGTAGTCGCGGCTCGCGAGCGCGTGAAACTTGCCTTCGCGGCCCGTGAGGCCCTGCACGACGAGGCGCGTGTCCTTGGAGATCCAGGCCGTCATGTCAGGCCGCCTTTCCGAGCGACGCGATGACCTTCTCGGCCGCGTCCTTCATGTCGTTGGCAGGGATGACCGCGAGGCCGGAGCTCTTGAGGATCGCCTTCCCCTCCTCGACGTTCGTGCCCTCGAGGCGCACGACGACGGGGACCTTGATGCCGATCTCCTTGATGGCGTTCACGACGCCGGTCGCGATGATGTCGCACCGCATGATGCCGCCGAAGATGTTGATGAGGACGGCCTTCACGTTCGCGTCGGACAGGATGATCCGCATCGCGTTCTTGACCTGCTCCTCGTTCGCGCCGCCGCCGACGTCGAGGAAGTTCGCCGGCCTGCCGCCCGCGTACTGGATGATGTCCATCGTCGCCATCGCGAGGCCGGCGCCGTTCACCATGCACCCGACGTTGCCGTCGAGCTTGATGTAGTTGAGGCCGTACTTCGACGCCTCGACCTCGAGCGCGTCCTCCTCGTCGAGGTCGCGATACTCCTTGATGTCCGGGTGCCGGAAGAGCGCGTTGTCGTCGAAGTTCATCTTCGCGTCGAGCGCGACGACGTCGCCGCCGCCCGTGATCAGGAGCGGGTTGATCTCGGCGAGCGAGGCATCCGTCGCCACGTAGGCCTTCGCGAGCGCGACGAGGAAGCCAACGGCCTTCTTGTGAGTGTCGCCCGTGAGGCCGAGAGCATCGGCCAGCTTGCGAGCCTGAAAGGGCTGGAGTCCCCAGGCCGGGTCGAACGCTTCCTTCACGATGGCGTCGGGATCCTTCGCGGCGACGACTTCGATTTCCATGCCGCCCTGCTTGCTCGCCATCATCACGGGCCGGCCGATCGCGCGGTCGAGCGTGATGCCGATGTAGAGCTCCCGCGCGATGTCGAGCGCTTCCTCGACGAGGATCTTCTTGACCTTCTGGCCGCCGGGTCCCGTCTGGTGCGTGACGAGCTGCATGCCGATGATCTTCTTGGCGAGCTCGACGGCCTCGTCCGGGGTCTTCGCGAGCTTGACGCCTCCGCCCTTGCCGCGTCCGCCGGCATGGACCTGCGCCTTGACGACGGCGCGCCCGCCATACTCCTTCGCGATCCGGCCCGCCTCTTCCGGAGAGTCGGTGACGCGGCCGCGGGGCGTGGCGACGCCGAACCCGCGGAGGATTTCCTTGGCTTGATATTCGTGTATTTTCATGGCGACTGGAGACAGTATCAGAAGGAAACGAAACGTCTCCATGATGAAACTGATTCATATCGTCGCCGTCCTCACTCTTGTGGTGGCGAGTCCGGCCGGAGCCGGGACGCCCGCGGAGGCGCCTTCCGTCCCGCGTGGCGCGCCGTTGCCGGCGGCCGTGGCGACGCTGCTCACGAAGGACATCGTGACCGAGCTCAAGGCAGGGGATTTCGCGGCCGTCGAATCCCGCTTCGACGACGAGCTGAGCACGGCCCTTCCCGATGCGAAACTGCGGTCCTACTGGCGGGACGCCACCGGCAGGGCCGGTCCTCTCAAGTCGTGCGCCGAGCCGCGCACGCTCATCGCGAACGAATACACGCTCGCCTTCACGAGCTGCACGTTTGACAAGCGGAAGGCGGAGCTGAAGCTGACGTTTCACGCCGACGGGCGGCTCGCCGGCATGTTTCTCGAACCGGAAGAGGCCGAGCGCCCCGCGTGGACGGCACCCGCCTACACGACACCCGAGGCCTTCCGCGAGAGCGAAGTGAAGGTGGTCTCGGGCTCCGTGTCGCTTCCGGGAACGCTTACGATCCCGCTGGGAGAAGGACCCTTCCCCGGCGTCGTCCTCGTGCACGGATCGGGGCCCCAGGACCGGGATGAGTCGATCGGCGGCCTCCGCCCGTTCCAGGATCTCGCTCAAGGCCTTGCGTCGCAGGGCATCGCCGTCCTGCGTTACGAGAAGCGCTCGAAGATCTACGGGAAGGAGATGGCGGCGGGCGACGTCTCGATCAAGGACGAGGTCCTGGACGACGCGCTCGCGGCGCTGCGGCTGCTGCGCGAGACGCCGGGTGTCGATCGGCGGCGCCTGTTCGTCGCCGGCCACGGCCTCGGCGCGCTTCTCGCGCCCAGGATCGCCGTCCTCGACGGCGCGGTCTTCCATGGTCCGGAAAGGCTTCACGGAGTCGTGCTCCTCGCGTCTCCCTCGCGGCCCATGTCGGAGGTCGTCCGTGACCAGGCGAAGTGGCTGGCCGGCCCCGGCGCGAGCGACGCCCAACGGTCGGCGGCGCCCGCCATCCGGAAGGAGGCGGACGCGCTGGCGGATCTGTACGCGGGCCGTCCCGATCCAACCTCGCGCCCGATCCTCGGCGCCTCGCCTTCCTACTGGCTGGACCTCGAGGCCCAGCGTCCCGTCGACGCCGCCCGTTCCCTCGCGCGGCCGATTCTCGTCCTGCAGGGCGAGCGGGATTACGAGGTCACGATGAACGACTTCGCAGGCTGGAAGCGGGTGCTCGCCGGCCGGCGCGACGCCAGGCTGAAGTCGTATCCGAAGCTCAACCACTTCTTCGTAAGCGGCGAGGGCCGAAGCTCTCCGGAGGAGTATCGCGAACCCGGGCACGTCGCGGCCGAAGTCGTCCACGACATCGCGGCGTTCGTCAACGGCGCACGGAAAAAAGACTAGCGGCGCGCGACGACGGCGCCGACGAAAAACTTCGGGTAGCGCGCCGCGACGGCATCGACGTCGGGGACGAGCGTGACGTCGCCAAAGCCGGCCGCCGCGAAGCTGGCGCGCCACGCCGCGGGCGACAGGAAGCCGTGGTTCGGGCGGAGCACCGGGTCCAGCGTCACGTTCGTGAAGCTCGTCAGGAAATTGAAGACGAAGTCGACGTACGAGGGCGGCGGATTCGCTCCGGGCCTGACACATTCCGACACGACGACGACGCCCCCGGGTTTCAGCGCGGCCCGTGCCTCGCGGAGCACGAAGCCGAGGTCCGGCGCAACGTGGAAGCAGTTCACGGAGTAGACCGCGTCGAACGAGGCGGGGGCGATTCCCTGGGATTCCCACGGCTTCGTCATGTCGACCTTCGCGGCCTCCACGAGCGTTCCTGGCGCCGCTGCGGCCCGCGCGGCGCGTTCGCCCCGTCGCGCGAAGGTGGGAACGAGCTCGGTGAAACGCCAGCGCGACACGGAGGGCCCGAGGCGCCCGAGCGCCGCTTCGGCCGCGCTGCCGCAACCGCCGCCGATCTCGAGCACCTCGGTTCCTGCCGGGGGAAGAGCGCGCGCGAGGGCCTCGGCGCCGAGCGTGTTGTTGATCGCGTAGAGGATGTTCGCATTGGAAAAGTACCGGATCCACAGAGGCAGGCGCGCGGGCGAGAACAGGATCTCCTCGCCCGACTTCCTTCCGCGAAAGAAGTCCGGCGCTTCGGCGGCGAGAAGCGTCACGATTTCCGCTCCGACGGCGGCGTCGGGCTCCGTTTCGGCGAGCTCGGCGGCGAGGGATTCCAGGGAGGAAGACCCGCGCCGCGCTTCTTCCGTCCCGGCCAAGGTGAGGTTGTTTTTTCTTAGAAGGTGAAGAGGGGAGGGGTCGTTGGGTGCAGCCGGCCCCGTTGCCGCTGCGCCTGATGCATTCACCCTTCTAAGAAAGCCAGCGTGGGTGAGCTTCGCCAAAATGTAGTGGAAGGCGGGCCGGGTGTGCACGGGGAGTTCCTCTTCAGCAGAAAACTCCCTTCCGACGTCCTCGAAGATGCGCAGGCAGGCCGCATTGACCAGCTCGTCGTAGATCTCCGTGGCGACGAGGAACCGCTGCGAGAAGAGCGCGCGGACGCCCACGTCGGAAATGGCTCCGATGACCTCTGGGAAGTCGCGGGCGACGGTGCGCATCCGACGGGGATGATACCGGCACGCTCATTTCATAGAATCCCGCCACATGCTCCTCAGGCTGGTCCGCCACGGCGAGAGCGAAGGCAACTTCGAAGGTTCCTTGCAGGGCTCGCGCCTCGACACGCCCCTTTCGGAGATGGGGCGCCGCCAGGCGGAATGCCTCGCCGCACGTCTCGCCGGCGAGGGGATCGACGCCGTGTGGGCGAGCCCGATGATCCGGGCGCGGGAGACCGCGGCCGTCGTCGCGGCGGTTCTGGGTCTCGACGTATCGCTCGATCCGGATCTCGTCGAGTTCGACTGGGGGGTCTGGTCGGGGCGGCCGTACGACGGCGAGATCGAAAAGGAAGTCTCGGGCGTCCGGGCCCGATGGCGGGCGGGCGAGACGGAGCTTTCGCCGTCCGGAGGAGAATCGCCGGCACGCGCTGCGCTCCGCGCCGACCGCTTTCTCGCACGGCTCCTCGCGTCCGGCCCCCGGGCGCCCCTCGTCGTCGCCCACGGGCGGTTCAACCGGATCCTCATCACGCGGCTTCTCGGGCGCGCGCTCTCCCGGATGGACGAGATTCGGCAGCGGAACGGCTCCCTCTCGGTCTTCGAGTGGGACGGATTCCATCCGGCGTCCCCGCTTCTCCTCGACGACATCTCCCACCAGCCGCCGGAGCTCCGAAACGTGTCGGTTCTCTCCGACAGTGCGAAGTGACCCGTGACGCGAAGCCTCCCTAGACCTTTCCCGGCGCGGGCGTCGCGGGGTTTCCCTCGGCGACGCCCGCGCTCTTGATCGCCTTCGTCGCGACGCGGGCCACGAAGATCGTGACGAGGACGGCGGCGACCGCGCCGCCGATCTGGAGCGCCTTTTTCGTGGCGTCGGTTCCGCCCGACGCTGCCGTCGCCGCGGCGGCTCCGAGGTAGACGTAGGCGAACGTGCCGGGAATCATCCCGAAGAACGAGGCGACGACGTAGGGCAGCGTCTTGACGCCCGTGAGGCCGAACGCGTAATTGATGTACGTGAACGGGAAGACGGGCGAGAGCCGCACGAGGAAGACGATCTTCGCGCCCTCCTTGCCGATCGCGCGGTCGAGCGCCTGGAACTTCGCATTGTCCGCTGTCATTCGCTCGATGCGCTTCCTCAGGACCGATTTCGCGAGGAGGAACGAAAGGGTGGCGCCGAGCGTGGCCCCGGTGAGGACGATCGCCGTCCCCGTTCCCAGGCCATAGAGCGCGCCCGCCCCGAGCGTGAGGATCGAGGCCGGCACGAAGAGGACGCAACAGACAGCGTAGACGAGCGCGTACAGCACCCACCCGAGCGGTCCGAGGCCGACGACCCACGACTGGAAGTTGTGGAGAAGCTCCTGCACGCGTCACCTCCTGAGGAAAGCCGCGAGCGTCGTGAGGATCTTCTTGCGCCCCGGCGTGAGCGACGTCTTGAGGTACTCCCTTGCCACGGCGCCGTGGATCTCGGAGAGCGACGGATAGGCGTGAATGACCGAGCCGAGCGCCGAAAGGGGCAGCCCGTTCTTCTTCGCGAGGACGATCTCGCCGAGGAGGTCGCCCGCATGCGGATGCACGATCGCGGCGCCGAGGATGCGGCCCTTCGGGTCCACGATGACCTTCATGAAGTTCTCGCCGCCCGTGCCGTCGCAGATCGCGCGGTCGTTGTGCGAAAAGCACGCGCGGAAGACGCGGTGGGGGATCCCGTTCGCCCTTGCGTTCTCCTCCGAGAGCCCGACGCGCGCGATCTCGGGGTCCGTGTACGTGATCCACGGGGTGTTCTCCACGTCACAGGACGCGAGTGCGATCGGCGAAAGCGTGTTCCTGAGGACGATTCCCGCCTGGTAGCCGGCCCAGTGCGTAAACAGGAACGGGCCCGCGACGTCTCCGATCGCCCAGACCGACGGGACGTTCGTCCTGCACTTCGCGTCGGTGACGATGCCGTTTTCCGAGAACGCGACGCCTGCGGCCTCGAGGCCGAGTCCGTCCACGTTCGGCCGCCGGCCCGTCGCGACGAGGATCGCGTCCGCTTCGAGTTCGAATTCCGGGCCGTCCTTCGGCCGGACGGTCACGACTTTCTTTCCGCCCCTCACGACGACCCGGGTGGCCCGGGCGCCGTCGTGGATCGCGACGCCCTCTGCCTTCAGCTGCCGCGCGAGGACGTCCGCGACGTCCCCATCCTCCTTCGGACAGATGAGCGGAGTCGAGGAGACGATCGTGACCTTCGATCCGAGGCGCCGGAAGGCCTGGCCGAGCTCGACGCCGATCGGCCCGCCGCCCATCAGGAGGAGGTGCTCCGGCAGCGTCTTGAGGCCGAAGACCGTCTCGTTCGTGAGATAGCCGGCCTCCGCGAGGCCGGGCACGCCGGGAATCCGGGCGCGCGAGCCCGTGGCGACGACGACGTGCCGGCCCCAGACCGTGGTTCCGTTCACGTCGACCTCGTGGGCCGACTTGAGCGTCCCCGTGCCGAGGAAAACGTCCACGCCGAGACCCTCGAAGCGTTCGACGGAGTCGGCGGGTGCGATGTGCGCCTGCACGCCGCGCACGTAGTCCATGACGGCGCCGAGATCCTGCGGACCGGGGGCCGAGACTCCGCGGATCGCGAAGCGGCCCGCTTCGCGCGCGGCGTGCGCGGCCTTCGCCGCGCGCAGGAGCGCCTTCGACGGAACGCAGCCGTACTGCAGGCAGTCCCCGCCCATCGCGCGGACGGGCGTGCCGCCATCCGGAGTGAACGGGAGCGCGTGTTTTTCGACCAGTGCGACGCGGGCGCCGAGTCCGGAACCGCCGGCGGCGACGACGAGGCCGCCCGAGCCGGCGCCGATCACGACGAGGTTGTAACGCTCCATCCGGGCTCCTTGCGGGAAGTACGAACCGCGGCACTGCTTCCGATCAGACGAGAAATGACGCGGCCCCCCGGTTTCTTCCGGAGGCGGTTCTTTCGGGCTTTTCGCGTCGTAGACTGCTCGCGGGAGGTTAGCTCAGCGGTAGAGCGTCTGCTTTACACGCAGCAGGTCATCGGTTCGATCCCGATACCTCCCACCAACCTTACGACGTGCCGGGAGCCCGGACCTCGAGCCTCTCGAAGCCCGCTTCCTGCGACGTCTCGTCCAGGATTCCGATCGAGATGAGCGCGGAAGGGCTCATCGTGACGACTTCGCCCGCGTACGTGAAGTTCGCGGCGGCATCCGCGACCCCTTCGGGCAGCGTGAAGTCTCGCGTGGCGGGCGCCGCCGACGTCACGTCGCCTCCGTCGAGGATCGCCACGAACGCCGCGACGCGCGCGTGGCGTCCGCCGGCGACGGGCAGGAGCGCGAGCGCGGCGGCGGGAATCTTCACCTCGAACGAAACCCTGAGCCCGTTCTTTCCCGAGGAGGCGGTGCCGACGATGCGCGCCGAGAGGGGGAAGCGCGGCGACTTGAGGGCGCCGAACAGGTTCGAGACGACCTTGTCCGACATGCGCTCCTCCGCCGATCGCTCGACGATGCTCTGTCGCGTCCGCACGACGAGGCCCGCTTTCCTGGACCGGAGCTCGACCTTCCGTTCCGGGCCGCCGCCGGCCGCGGGGAATCCGAAGGAATAGTACGAATCGAGATCCTGCGACATGCGCACGAGGAGCGCGGGCGCCGCCTCCGCCCCGAGACCCACGAGTCCGCCCGTGTCGTCCACGGCGAGGTGCAAGCCGGCGTTCTCGTTCGCGTCGATCTCCATTCCGCGCGGGCCGGCGACAACCGACTGCCCGGTCACGGAGAAGGTCTCGGCGGCCGGGTCGAAGCCGCCTCCGGCTTCCGGGAAGAGGCCGTGGAGCGTCACGCCATAGCCGTTCGCGGCCTTCGCAAGCGACAGGAGTAGCTCCTGCGCGTCGAACTCCCGCGCGTCCGGCGTCACGACGGCCTCCCGGTCGAGCCGTTTCGAGAGGAAGTACTCGAGACCGGGGTTGCGGGAGAGGCGGTGGCTCGCGACGATGAGCACTTTGCGGCCCTCGAGGCCGCCGAGCTCGGCGAGGACGGAGCGGATGGCCGCGACTTTCCGCCGCGTCCTGAGCCACTCCTCGGTCGCGAGCATGCGCGCCTGGGCCGTGACGGAGGGATCGGCGGGCTTCGGCATCTGAAGCGCCGCCTGAGGGGGCGGTGCGGAACCCCTGGACGTGCGCGCGGCCCTCTCGGCTTCGGCCTGCGCGATGTCTTCGACGAACTGCTCGGTCGCCGCGGTTCCGGTGTACTGGCTCGGGGGCCGGGCGCTCTCCGTCGCGAGCTTCTCCAGAGCGCGGTGGATCGCGCCGGCGTCCTCGGTCAACGGAACGAGCACGGTGAGGCCCGCGTCGAATGAGAAGAGTGTGACCTCGTCGCCGGGTCCGATGCTCCTCGCGACGAAGTCGTCGAGCGACTGGAAGAAGCGCTGGCTTCTGCGCGCGTCGCCGAACGTGAGACGGTCGATGAAGAGCGCGATCTTCCTCCGGGGGCGCGCGGGCGCGGATCCCGCCTCGGGGACCGCGGAAGCTCCGGCCGTCGCGCCCGCGATCTCGGAGAAGTTCGAGATCACGACGGGGCGGCCGCCGACGACGAGGTCGAAGTCGGCCGCCGTGAGGCCGCGCACAGGCCGGCCGGCCTTGTCGGTCACGCTCGCGTCGAGGTTGACGAGCGAGACTTCCTGCGAAGCCGCGACGCGGCCCGTCCTGTCGGGGCGCGCTTTGGCCGCCCCGCCTTCCGTCCCGGCGGGGACCGCGGACCGTTCGGACGAAGCGATTTCGGTGTCGGGCGTGATTCCCGCGGACGCGCGGCCCGCGAGCGCAATCCCCGCGTCCTCGGGGGAGAGCCGGAAGGCCGAAGGGTCGAAGTCTTCCGCGATCCAGCAGATTCTCTGCGCGTCGAGACCGGCGCGCAGGGACTCCCAGGCGCGAACGAAGTCGTCGGCGTTCGAGAGCCGGCGCCCGGCCGGCCAGCCGCCGCCCGCCGCGCGGCCGAGGCGCCAGACCTCGAGCGGCACGAGGATGTCGGCGAGGTAGCGGCGCGCCTCGGCGGCGCCATACGTGCTCTCGTCGCGCTGGGGCTCGTCGTCGCCCAGGACGACGACGACGGCGCGCCGCCTGGGAACGGCGGCGCGGTTGAACGTCGCGGCGGCCACGGTCGCCGCGAGCCGGTACTGATCGCCCCCCAGGAGCTCGGCATTCACGCATGGAAGCGAGAGCGTGCTCTCGCGGTAGTCGCGCCTCGGCGTGCAATCGAATCCCTGGAGCCGGAACATCCGGTCGGAGACCCGGGACGCGCTGCTATACGCGCCGCGCGTTCCGAGCGGGGAAAAGTAGACGATGTGGTTCACGCCCTCGAGCGCCGTGTCCATGCGGCCCGCGTTCCTGCTGAGCATTCTCTGTGCCGTTTTCGTCAAGGACTGCAGCCTGGCGATCGCCGACGGCGCGACGACGAAGAGGACTTCCCTCTCTCCAGGCTCGACCGTGGCGACGACGCGGCCGCCGAGCGTCTTGAGCGCCGACGGATCGCGGCCGCCGGGCTTCTCGGGCAGAACGGGCACCGCGTTGAGGGGCGCCTCGACGGCGCTCGAGACGCCGCTACCGATGAGCAGCGTCTGCGCCACCCGTTCGCCGTCCAGAAACGCGAGGTCCACCCCGATGACGCGCGACGCGCGGCCGGCCGCGAAAGGCACGGGGACGTCGCGCGGCTCGCCCTGATAGGCACGGATCCCGTCGATCGTGACCGTCAGCTCGCTCGGCGCGATCGCGTTTTCATGGGACCACGAGAACCGGAGCGTGCAGGGGCCGGCGGGGCGCGTGCAGTCGCTCCTCACGAGGACCTCGGCGCGCGCGTCGGAGGGCTTGTTCACCCAGCGCCGCGCCCTTTCGACGACCTTCCCGGAGGCGTCGCGCCGCACGAGCTCGAGGAGCGCGACCCTGGGCACCGGTCCGAGGTCCACGAGGCAGGTCTGGCGGACGGCGGTGACGCGGCAGGCGGGAGCGCCGTTCAGGAGGAGCTCGGCCGGGGGAGGCGACACGCCGAGGTCGACGACGACGGGCAGGTGGCCATCGGCGACTCCCGGCACGAAGGTCAGGATCCGCATCCCCTCGGAGGCCGATTCCGCCTGCACCGCCAGAGCCAGAAAGACGACGGCGACCGCCCGCTTGCAGCCCATCACCGTCTCTGTATACTCCGCGTCCCGTCCTGAGGCGACTTTTATAGGGCGGAATTCGGGGTCGTAGCTCAGTTGGTTAGAGCGCAGGCCTGTCACGCCTGAGGTCGCGGGTTCGAGCCCCGTCGGCCCCGCCA
>DASVJU010000298.1:0-10942 GCA_036385755.1 Thermoanaerobaculia bacterium | reverse complement strand
CCTCGCGAACAGCATCGTCTCGGCGCTGCGCGAGGCCGGCCTGCCCGTCCACCCGTTCTCGCCGGTGCGCACGCACGTGATCCGGGGAGGCCGCGAGTGGGTCCCGGCCGTTCTCCGGTACAACCGGGTTCCAAATCGTGTCCTTGTCGAGCTCGCGAACCTCGGCAACGAGGAGGACCGCGCGCTCGTGAAGACGCGCGGGTTTCGCGACTCCGTCGCCGAATCCCTCGCGTCGGCCGTCGTGAGCTTCTTCGGCGGTCCGCCGCCTCCGGTCTACGGCCCCGTGCCGCCGGCGGTCACGATGCGCGCGGCGCCGGAGCCGGTGCGGCCGGCCAAGCCGGCGCCGAAGAAGTCGCGCAAGAAGCGCTGACCCCGGTCCGCTCCTTCACGAGTGACGCACGCCCTTGGGGCAGGGAGGAAGAGGAAGATTTCTTTGAAAGGTGTTCATGGCACGCAGCCGCTCGATGCGGGCCGCGCGGCAGCATGCTGGCGCCGCGAGGCCGTCCGCATCCCACAAGTCTGCCAGCAGGAAACCCGCCGCGGGGGCGCGCCCCTCTTCACCTTCCAGGAAATCTTCCATCGCCATCTCCAGATCCCGAAGCGTCGGGGGTTGGAACTGCCCTTGCCGCTGCAGCTCCTCGAGCGCCCCGTTGCCCGGGCGCGTCGGAATGAGCGAGACGATCCCACAGCCCCTTTCAAAGGAAATCTCCACGCTTCGTCTCAGCCACTCCGCTTGCTCGGCGCGTGGTAGAAAAGGAACTCCAACCAGCAGAAAGCTGCGAACGCGCACGTCGTGAGCGCGCAGGAATTGCGCGGCCTTCTCGAAATCGGCGACGGTCATCCCCTTGTTCAACCTTCTCAGAATTTCCTCGTTCGCCGTCTCGAGCCCCATCGCGACCTCGAGCTCCGGGCCTCCGAGGAGATCGCGAAACCGCAGACTGGAGTCGCCGACGAGGGCGGGATGGCATTCCACCACCACACGCCCGAAACCGCGTGCGATCGACGCGATCTCCACGTGGTCCTCTTTGGGAATCGACGCGCGATCGAAGAAGCTGCCCGCGTTGTAGAGCTTCAGAACGTCCGCGGAAGGCAGCTTCTCGAGCGCGAATCGCATTTGCGCCGGGATCGCGCCTTTCGGCGTCGGTCCTTCGAGCGTGTTCTTCCAGAGATCGCACATGAGGCAGCGCCACGGGCACTCGCGATTCGTGAGGAGGACCGTCGCCACCCGCTCCGTGCCGCCGCCCGGGCGCGGCTCCTCCTGAACGAAGAACCCGTACGGCCGGAAGGGATCCACGGCGTTTCGCGGTGGCCTCAGGCCGAGGACGAACGCGTCGCGCACCTCGCGGTCCGCGTTCACGGGGCGATCAGGCCGCGCCGGCGTAGCGCGAGAGGAACGCGGCGCGGTACTGCGCCTCGGTGTCGCCGAAGAGGCGCGCGAAGACCTCGTCCCCGCCGGCGCCGTGCTGGAAGCGACGCTTCGGAAAGACGGGCATCGAGAAGCCCGTGATCGCGCGAACGCCCCGCGAGGCGATCTCGCCCTTCAGGGCGTAGAGCTTTTCGACGCTTCCTTCCGTCAACGCGGCGAACGGGATGCCTTCGGCGACCGCGATCACGCGCGGTCTCGTGAACGGGCTGAAACCCGAGAAGCCGCACGACCGAAGGGGCGCGTACGTGCGCGCGTAGGAACGGCTCTGGCCGCCCGTGTACGTTTCGGAGTGCTTGAGCGAACCGACGCCCCAACCTTCCTGGTAGAGCATCAGGTTGTTGACGACGCTCCGGATCGTGAGCTCCGGATTCTCCTCGATGGGGTAGTCCTTCAGGTTCTCGTCGCCCCCGTCGCCGTCGAGGACGAAACGCCACTCCGGGTAACGCTCCCTCACTCCGCGAAAGAGCGCGAGCGCCATCGTGGCGGACTCGACGTCGCGGGGCTTGTAGTCCTCGATGAGACGGACCGCCTCCCGGGGATCGAGCGACGCGGGATCCACGGCGATGGCCTCGAGGAAGAAGCCGAGGTCCAGCGCGTCGAGGAAGCGGCGGGCCTGCGGAAGGTCCGGGCCGTTCCCGGCCGAGAGCGTGAAGGCCTTGAGACGCGCGGGGCTGAGGCCGAGGCGGCGGAGGACGTGATGCGTGACGAGAAAAACGGTGCCGCTGTCGATGCCTCCCGAAAAGGCGACGCCGATCGGCTCGTGCGCCGGAATCGTCACGACCCATTTCGCGATCTCGTCGGCGAGCGCCCCGACGTAGAGGCGCCCGATCTCGTCGAGATCCTGCGGCAGGGCGTTCCGCGCGGGCGTGAAGGTCCGCACGTAGCTCGGAGCCGGGTCGGGACAGCCCACGAGGCGCAGCGTGACGACGTGGTGCGCCGGCACCATGCGCGTATAGCTCGGGTGGAACTGGTCGCCGTGCCCGTTCTCGTTCAGCCAATCGTGCACGGCGTCGATCCGGTCCGCGACGACGAGAGTCGGGCCGTCCTTTTCCTTCGCGAGGAAGTAGCGGAGCGGGCGGTCCAGCGAACGCGCGAGCCGCACGGTGATGCCGTCCACGCCGACGAGGGCGTACGACCCGTCGAGGGCGGAGACGGCCGCGGCGTCGCCCGAGGCCACGCGCGCGCGGGCTTCCTCGAGAGAGATGCCATGGAGACGATTGAGCACGGGATCGGTAAGATCGACGACGCGGGCGACGGAACGGTACATCGAACCTCCGTGAAATCCTCCGGGATCCTAGCGCGTGCGGACGGCCTGATCCACGGAGAGTCAGGCCGCGGTCCTCTCCCGTGCGAAGCGGATGACCGCGAGGCCGGAGAGAACGACGGCGGCCGACAGAATCTTCTCCGCGTTGAATCGCTCGCCCGTGAAGATCGCCGACGCGACGCCGGCGAGAACGGGCACGAGAAAGCCGAAGCTCGTCGCCTGCGCGACGCCGAGCGTACGGACGGCCTCGAGCCAGAGGCGGAAGGCGACGGCAAGGGGCAGGACGGCCGAGAACACGACGATCGACCAGGTCGAGAGAGTCACGCGCGAATAGTCCTGCCGGAGCATGTCGGGCAGGGCGTACGCGAGGATCAGGACGGACCCGCCGCCGAAGGCCGCGAGTTGCGCGCCGCGGGGCGACAGAAACCGGCCGGCGCGCACGGACGCCACGTTGTAGACGGCCCAGGACGTGGCCGCTCCGAGGCACATGAGGTTCCCCGTCGTGCTTCCGAAGTCCACCCCGCGGGTCGAGAGGACGAAGAGCGCGACTCCGCCCCAGGCCAGAAGCGAACCCGCGCCCGCGAGCGGCGACATCCGCTCCCAGCCGAGGAGGACGACGAGCAGCATCGCGATCAGCGGCGAGACCGAGTTCAGGAGGGCCGCGGAGAAGCCGCTCGTGGAGGCGAGTCCAAGCGCGTAGAGCCACTGGTACATGCCGACGCCGGACAGAGCGAGAAGAAGAGCGAGGCCGCGCGCGCCGGGTGGCGGCACGAGGCGCTCACGCCGGACGAGCGCCTCGGCGAAGAGCAAGGTCGTCGCGAGAAGGAACCGCCATCCCGTGAACGCCAGCGGGGAGATCTCGCGAAAAGCGACCTTCATGGCGGGGTAGTTCACCGCCCAGATGACGACACACGTGAGCGCGGCGAGGACGGCGAGGGGTCGTCTGAGCGGCGCCGTCACGTTCTCACTCTCCCACAAGGCCTGCTATATTCCCATCGCTTCTGCGGCCTGCCGGCGGCTACGCGGCGTCCGGTCGAGGCCCCGCGCGGAGGTCACCGAAAGGTCGCAAAAAGAGATGCTCGAAGCACAAGGACTCTCGAAATCGTTCTACGGAACGCCCGCCGTCACGGACGTGAGCTTCCGTGTCGAAAGCGGCGAGATCCTGGGATTTCTCGGCCCGAACGGGGCCGGAAAGACCACGACGATGCGCATGATCACGGGCTTCCTGACGCCCACGGCCGGCAGGGTCACGCTCCTCGACGTGGACGTCGCGAAGAACCCGATCCTGGCGAAGCGGTCGCTGGGCTACCTGCCCGAGACGCTCGCCCTCTACCCGGAGATGCGGGTCCGGGAGTACGTTGCCTTCCGGGCCGAGCTCTGCGGCGTCGCGGGCCGCGACGTCAAGGCCCGGGTCGACGAGGCGCTCGGGAAGTGCTTCGTCGACGACGTCGCTGCGACGCCCATCGGGAACCTCTCGAAAGGGTACAGACAGCGCGTCGGCCTCGCCGGCGCCCTCGTCCACAAACCGAAGGTCCTCGTCCTCGACGAGCCCACCGTCGGCCTCGACCCCCGGCAGATCGTCAAGGTCCGGGCGCTCATCCGCGACCTCCGGAAGGACCACACGATCCTTCTCTCCACGCACATTCTTCCCGAGGTCGAGCTCGTGTGCGACCGCATCCTCATCATCGACAAGGGACGGATCGTGGCGTCCGGGACTCCCGAGACTCTCCGCCACCAGATGTCGCAGACTCCCAGTGTCATGGTCGCGTTCAAGGGCGAGGTCCCCGAGGCGGACGGCGTCCTCCGCCAGCTCCCCGGAGTCGCGGGAGCGTCGCGGATCGGCGCCGGAGGCGAGACGCGCGTCATGCTCGACGGCGTCCCCGGCGCGGACCTCCGTGAGGCGGTCTTCAAGGAGTCGGTCGTGCGCGGATGGACGCTTCTCGAGCTCACGCCGCGCGAGGCGTCGCTCGAGGACGTCTTCGTCCGCCTCGTGTCGCGTGACGCGGCCCTCGAAGTCGACACGCTGCCGGGCGCCGGCGACCCGGACGCGTCGACGCCGGCCGAGGGAACGAAGGTGCGCCCGTGAGAGCGTTCCTCGCGATCCTCAAGAGGGAGTTCTTTTCCTATTTCGTCTCCCCTCTCGGATACCTCGTCCTCACGTCATTCCTGCTCGTGAGCGGATGGGTCTTCATGGTGCTCGTCGGGGCGCTCAATTCGCCCGAGACGCCGCGGATGGCCCTCATGTCCACGTTTTTCACGAACGTGTTTCAGTGGATTTTCCTGATGCTCGTCTCGGCCATCATCGCGATGCGACTGCTCACGGAGGAGCGCAGGTCCGGTTCCATCGAGACGCTTCTGACGGCGCCCGTGTCCGAGGCGACGGTCGTCGCCGCGAAGTTCGCCGGTGCCTGGTGCTTCTTCCTGTTCCTGTTCGTGCCGACCGCGCTCTACCCGCTCCTTCTTTCGCGCTTCGGAGGTCTCGACCCCGGTCCGGTTCTCTCCGGTTACCTCGGGATCGCGCTCATCGGGGCGCTCTTCATCTCCGCGGGCACGTTCGCCTCGGCGCTCACGAAGAACCAGATCGTCGCCGCCATCCTCGCGTTCGTCCTCATCCTCGGCACCTTCATCATCGGGGTCGCGCGGGACTTCCTGCCGTTCCCCGAGATGCGGGATGCCTTGTCGTATCTCAACATCCTCGAGCACATGGACGACTTTGCCCGGGGCATCGTCGACACGAGGCGCATCCTCTACGTCGTTTCGACCGTCGTTTTCTTCCTCTTCCTTTCCACGCGCGCCCTCGAGGCGAACAAGGGACGCTGAGATGGACGCCAACGAAAAGACAGAAAAGACAAAAGTCACGAACCCGCAAACCCGGACGGGCGTACCGTCTCGTTCCGCGTATCGCGCGACGCTCACGATCTCGGTCCTCCTCGGCCTGGGCATCCTCGTGCTCGTCAACTACATCGGCTCACGGCGGTATGCGCGCTTCGACTGGACGACGACCGGCCGCTACTCCCTTTCCGACAAGACCGTCAACGTTCTCAAGGACCTCAAGACTCCCGTGACGGTCACCGTTTTCATGACGCCCGAGCGCACGCCCTTCTATTCCGAGGTCGACGAGCTTCTCAAGCGCTACAAGGCGAAGAGCCCGATGCTCACCGTCGAGACACTCGACCCGACGCGCAGCCTCGCGCGCGCGAAGACGTTCGTCGAGGAGACGGGCGTGAGGAATTTCGCCGTCGTTTTCCGGGCGGGCGAGAAGCAGAGCGAAAAGAGAAAGATCGTCACCGAGGATCGCATCGTCGAGTACGACTACACGCGTGCCCGCATGGGGGGTGATCCGACGGTCAAGAACTTCCGCGGCGAGCAGGAGTTCACGTCCGCGATTCTCGCCGTTACGCAGGGGAAGGTGCCAAGGGTCTTGTTCACGTCCGGTCACGGCGAGCGCGCGTTCGACGCCGCCCGAAGCCGCGAGGGATTTTCCGAGGTCGCCGAGTCGCTCAAGGCCGACAACTGCACCGTCGAGGCCTGGCCCTCGCTCGGCGCGGCTGCAGTGCCCGAAGGTGCCGATCTCGTCGTCGTGGCGGGGCCGCGGTCCCCCTTCACGGAGCCGGAGCGCGACGTACTGAAGAAGTACCTCGACGGCGGTGGCCGCGCTCTCCTGTTCCTCGACGTGGAATTTTCGCCGGGAGCGGCCCGCACGCTCTCCGACTTCGGGCTGGCGCCGCTTCTGTCGTCGATGGGCCTGACGCTCGACAGTGACGTCGTCGTGGACCCGAAGAACGCGCTTCCGATGATGGGAGCCGAGACGGTCTTCGCGAAGTCGTACCGGGCCCATCCCGTGACGAGGCTCCTCACGGGAATTCCCGTCGTGTTTCCGCTCGCGCGCTCGGTGAGCGTCGCGAAGGCACCCGTCCCGGGCTGGAAGGCGACGCCTCTCGTCGAGACGTCGGCCGAAGGCTGGGGCGAGACGAATCTCAAGGATCTCGAGAAAACGGGCCAGCCGAAGAAGGACGACAAGGACGTCGCGGGTCCCGTCACGCTGGCGGCGGCCGTCGAGTCGGACGAGGCTCCGGGGGCGGTGGCCGAGGGTGGCGCGAAGCCGGCCGAAGCCCCGAAGAAGAGGAGCCGCGTCGTCGTGTTCGGAGACGCGGATTGGGCGTCGAACGCGGGGATCGCGAATGCCGCGAACAGCCTGTTGCTGTCGTCGGCGGCGAACTGGGCGCTCGAGCGGGAATCACTCGTCGCCATTCCGCCGAAAGGCGCGGATCAGGTCGCCGTGACGCTCACGCGGCGCGACATCGGCCAGGTCGCGTTCGTCGTCATGCTTCTCCTCCCGCTCGCGGCCGTCGCCATGGGCATCGCGATCTGGGCCCGCCGGAGAAAGTGACTGTTCCCATGCCGACGAAGAAACTCCTCATCCTGAGCGGCGTCTTCCTCGCTCTCCTCGCGTTTGTCGTGTTGTTCGAGCGCAAGCAGCCCACGTCCGCCGATCGCGCGAAGTCCGCGAAGCGTCTCGTGGAGATGAACGCCGAAGACGTGGTCTCGGTCCTTCTCGAGCGTCCCGGCCTTCCGAAAGTGGATCTCCGCCGCGGCGAAAAGAACCGCTGGACGCTCAAGGGCGATCCCGAAGGACCCGCGGACGGGTTCGCGGCCGAGAATCTCGTGGGCGACCTCGGGCGGCTCGATGTCGTCGGCGAGGTGCGCACCGACATCGACCCGAAGGAGTTCGGGCTCGACGCGCCAAAGGCAAAGGCCGCCGTGACCTTCAAGGACGGGTCCGTGAAGACGTTTCTGTTCGGGCAGGCGATTCCGGGAATGGACGCAACCGCCGCGGCGGAAGGGGCGCGTTTCGCGGCCGTCCGCGCGGCGCCGCTCGCGGCCCTGACGAAGCCGATGGACGAGTACCGCAGCCACTCCCTGTTCGAGACGCCTTCGGCCGAGATCACGCGCCTCACGATCACGAAGGGCCCGAACACGGTCGTCGTCGCCCGGGGCGCCAGGCCGGACCGCGCGGCCGGCGGCTGGAAGATGGAGAAGCCGGTCTCGGACTTCGCCTCGGATACGTTCGTCGAACGACTTCTTAGCGATCTCGCGAGCGAGCGGATCTCCGAGTTTCCGGCCGTCCCCGTGGGGGATCTGGCCCGCGTGGGTCTTTCTCCGGGGTGGGCGACCGTGAAGCTCGAAAAGGGCGTGGAGGTCGTCGCGACGATCTCGTTCGGATCGGCGAAGGCGGACGCCGCAGGCAAGATCTACGCGAAGGTCGGCAACGTCGTGGGTGTGGTGGGCGACCGGGTCCGCGAGTCCCTCGACACGGAGATGTCGGCCTGGCGCGAAGCGAAGGTCCTGACGGTCGACCTTTCCGCTCTCCGGCGCGTTTCTTTCGCGGCGGACGAACTCCGGGCTGGAGCCGAAAAGGTGGACGGTGCATGGCGTTCTTCGGGGCGCGACATCCCCGCGAATGTCGCGGAGGCTCTCGGAAGCGGCGTCACGCGCGCCGAGGTGAAGGCCTTCCTTCCGCGGCGCGCCGGAAAGGCCGCGAAGGAGAAGCCCGTCGCCACGCTCGAGCTCCTGTCCGAAGGGGAGGCTCCGGCGCGGGTCGTCTCCTTCTTCGAGGCGCCTTCCGGCGTCTCGGGATTTCTGGCCGAGGCCACGGGTCGCCCGGAACCGATGCTCGTCGACAGGACCGTTCTCGACGACCTCAAGCAGCAGGCGTCCGCCCTGCGCGACGCGGCGGCCGGGAAGCCGGAGGGATCGCCCAAGGCGAAGGCGGCCGAGACGCCCAAGCCCTCCCAGGAGCCGGGCTCGCGCACGAAGATCGCGCCGACCGCGAAGAAGTAGCCCGTCAGCTTTTTTTCGGGGTTCCGGGCGTCGAACGGACCTGCTCTTTCGGTTCGTCGGCGTCGCGACGGACGCCCATCGCGCGCGCGCGATCGTCCGCGTTCCGTTCGAGCGTGGCGAGCCGGGAAAGACGTTCGGCCTCTTTCTCGCGCTCGATCTGTGCGCTCTTTTTCTTCGCCGAGCCGAGGAACGAGCTCGCGGCCAGGACCAGCTTCAGATGGAGCTGGCCCGTGAACTTTGCGTTCTCTCCGAACGCGCCGATGAAGGAGGTGCCGCCGAGCCGGGCCTCCGAGAAGTCGGCGCCCCCGATGTTCGCCTGCTTGAATGCGGCTCCGTCGAGCTTCGCGCCGACGAGTTGGGCGAAGCGCAGATCGCTGGCCGAGAAATCGGCGTCCTCGGCTTCGATGCCGAAGAGATTTGCGCCGGAGAGGTCCGCTCCCACCGCGATCGCGCCCGAGAGCCGGGCCCGTTTCATGTTCGCGCGGCGGAGGTTCGTCCGCGCGAGTTTCACCTTCGCCATGATGCAGCCCTCGAGATTCGCTTCCGAGAGGTCGGCGCCCGAGAGGTCGGCCTCCGTGAAGTTCGACCCGCGCAGGTTCGCACGGGCGGCGTTCGCCTCGAGGAGGCGTGCCGCGGTGAAGTTCGGGAGCCGCATCCTCGGCGTCCTGAGGTCGACTTTGTCGAGAGCGGCCCCGGTGAAGTCGGTCTCTTCGAGCTGTGCGCCGAGGAAGGTCGCGTTCCTGAAGTCCGCGCGATGGGCGCTCGTCTTCCGCATGAAGGCGTCCGTGAAGTTCGCGGCCTGCGCCACGACGCGCTCGAAGTCGGCCTCGGAGAGATCGGCGCCGGTGAAGTCCGCTCCGTTCGCCTCGGCGCCGCGGAGAACGGCGCGCTGGAGCTTGGCGCCCTTGAAAGACGTGCCGGTGAGCTTCGCGTCCCGGAAGAACGAAAGCGTCAGGTTCGCCTTGTCGAATCGTCCCTTCCGGTAGGTCACGCCGTCGAAGACCGCCTGGGTGAGGTCGGCGCTCTCGAAGACGCAGCGGTCGAGCTGCGCGCCGCGGAAATTCGCATAGAGAAGGCGGCCGTAGGAGAAGTCGGTCGCGGTGAAGTCGGTCCCGTCCAGCTTCGCGCCGGTCATGTCCACGGCCGTCATGACCGATTCGCGCACGCTCGCGCTCCGCAGCGTCGTGTTCCGGAAGATCGCGCCGATGAACGACACGCGCTCGAAGATCAGATAGTCGAGGTCCGTCTCCGAGAGGTCGGCCCGGTCGAGCTTCGAGCCGTTCAGGGACGCTCCCGTGAAATGGGCGCGCGAAAGCGTGGCGCCCTCGAGGTTGCACCCTTCGAACTTCGCCCGGGAGAGGTCGGCGCCGGAGAGATTCTTCCCCGAGAGATCGGCGCCGCTGAGGCGCACCTCGGTGAAGTCCGGGGTGAGCGAGGGCCGCTCGGCCCGCCAGTCGTTCCAGTCGGGCGACTGCAGGCGTTCGAGATGTTCCGGGTTCACGGCCGTGTAGTTTAGCGGAGCCTGTAACATTCGCAGGAATGAACGAAATCGTGGTCCGAGGACCCGAGCGGATCCGGCGCGCCCTCCTGGGCGGCTACCCGCTTCTCTACGTGGTGTCCTGGGAGGAAGCGCGCGTCGAGCGCGCCATCGCCACCCTCGCCCAGAAGTTCTACGACAAGCCCGTGCCTTTCGCCGTCTGGAGCTGCGTCGACGGCATCGTGGCGGGAACCGAGCGTTGGCCCGACACGGCGGACCCTCTCAAGGCGCTCGACGCGATCCTCGCGGCGTCCGGGCCCGGGTTCTTCCTGATGAAGGACCTCACCGCCTTCGTCGTCAAACCGGAGGTCGTGCGGCGGCTCCGGGACGCTTACAGGGCACTGAAGGGCAAAGGGCGGTTTCTCGTCCTCGTCTCACCGCGCCTCGTCATCCCCGACGACCTGAAGAAAGAGATCTACGTCCTCGACTACGACCTTCCGGACGAGAGCGAGATCCTCTCCCTCCTCGGCCACCTCGGGAAGCGCTACTTCGGCGAGAAGGGCCTTTCGGACGAGGACTCGAAGCGTCTCGCCATGGGTCTGAAGGGGCTCACGCAGGACGAGACCGAGCACGTCGTTTCGCGGGTCTTCTCGCGCCGGCCCGTCTTCGACGAGGAATCCTATTTCGAGGTCCTCGCCGAGAAGGAGCAGGCGACCCGCAAGGACGGCGTCCTCGAGTTCGTGCCGCCGCGCTTCTCCCTCGCGGACATAGGGGGACTCGAGAACCTCAAGGAGTGGCTCGTGAAGCGCAAGAAGCTCTTCACGAAGGAGGCGCTCGACGCCGGAATGCCGGTGCCCAAGGGAATTCTCCTGATGGGGGTGTCAGGTTGTGGAAAGTCGCTCTCCGTCAAGGCGATCTCCGCGCTCTGGAACCT
>DASVJU010000297.1:0-7711 GCA_036385755.1 Thermoanaerobaculia bacterium | reverse complement strand
GCGCGTCCGAGATCCGCACCGGCGCCGCCGGGGGCGGTGGCGGCGTCCACGGAGCCGTCCCGGATACCGCGGTCGCCGGTCTCGGATCGGAAGCCTGAAACACCGTGGGCGCCGTGTTCGAGCTCGCGCCCGCGAGACCGTACGGCGGCGTGAGCCCCGTGGGCGCGAACGCGGCGACGCCGGTCGCGAACGCCCGGCACGTGGGCGGCCTTTGCGAGGGATCCTTCGCGAGCGCCTGAGAGAGCACCGCGTCGAGACCCGCGGGCAGCCCCGCGACGCGCAGCGAGAGCATCGGCGGCGGGGTCGCCACGTGCTGGTGCATGAGCGACAGCACGCTGTCGCCTTCGAACGGCGGACGGCCGGCGAGAATCTCGAACGCGACGACGGCGAGCGCGTAACGATCCGTCGCGGGGCTCGCGGGACGGCCCTGAGCCTGCTCGGGCGCCATGTAGACGGGCGTGCCCACGACGACGCCGGTCGCCGTGAGGCCCTTCTGGCTCTCGAGCATCTTCGCGATGCCGAAGTCCGCGAGGAACAGCCGGTCGTCCTTGCCGAGGAGCACGTTCGCCGGTTTCACGTCGCGGTGCAGGACGCCGGCGGCGTGCGCCGCGTCGAGCGCGTCTGCAAGCTGCGCGATCCACGCGGACGCGACCGCGAGCGGCACGGGGCCCGCCTTCAGGCGGTCGCGCAGCGAGCCCCCCGGAAGATACGGCATCACGAGGAACGGCACGCCGTTCTCTTCGCCGAAGTCGTAGATGGGCAGGATGTTCGGATGCTCGAGCGACGCCACCATGCGCGCCTCGCGGAGGAAGCGCTCGAGGAAGTGCTCCTCGGCGGCGTGCGTCTGGAGGATCACCTTCACGGCCACGGTGCGGGCGAGCTTCGTGTCGGTCGCGCGGAAGACCTCGGCCATCCCGCCGCGCCCGAGCAGCTCATCGAGCCTGTAACGGCCGAGCGTCCGGCCCGCCGCCGGCGTCACAGGGCCCCCTGCGAGATCGTCGGCATGAGGCGCAAGTTTACCGCCCCGCGTCGTAGGCGCCGCGGATCCAGTCGACCAGGGGCGGCTCCTGCCGGATCGCCACGACGTCGAAGCGGACGGACCGCGAGCGCGAAGGATTCTCCGCGAGCCAGCGCCGCGCCGCGCGGATCACGCGCAGGCGCTTCGTGGGCGTCACGGCCTCGGCGGGCGAGCCGCGCGCATCGTTCCGCCGCCACTTCACCTCGACGAAGACGACAACGGAGCCGTCAAGGGCGACGATGTCGATTTCCCCGTCGGGGTATCTGACGTTCCGATGAAGAATTCGGAGAAGATTTTCTTCGAGTAAAGCGCAGGCGGCGTCTTCGCCGACCCGTCCGCTCTTCACCTTTCTAAGATCTCTTTCTCTCTGTTTCTCCTCCTCGGTCCTTTTCGGCCGCCTCTTGCGCACGATGCCGAGCGCCTTGAGCCGCGCCTTCCAGTCCTCCCCCTCTGAAGAATTCACGTTAAGAGGATAATTCCCCGACCATGAGCGACCAACTCCTCGTCCACTGCCCGGACTGCGGGTCCGTGTTGAAAGTGGACCCCGAGACCGGCGCCGTGCTCTCGCACGAGTCCGCGGTCTCGAAGGCGAAGCTCGGCTCGTTCGAGGAGGCGGCGCGCGAGAATACGCGGCGCAAGGAGCGCGCCGAGGACCTGTTCGCCGCGACCGTCGAGCGCGAGAAGAACAAGAGCGCGATCCTCGACAAGACGTTCAAGGAGGCGCTCGAGAAGGCGCAGAAGGACACCTCGAAACCGAAAGGGATCTTCGACGACGATTAGCGGCGACTAATCGCTGTAGTCGAGGTACCAGAGCATCCAGGACACGGCGACGCCCAGGAGGATCCCGAGGAAGATCCACACCGCGAGGATCGGCCACCTGTCGCCGTACATCGACTGCACCTTCAGGTAGACCCCGAGCGCGACGAGGATTCCGACGAACCGGAAGATCCACGTGCGGCCGCGTCCCCAGCGTTCGGTGGCCTCTTCCTCCTCGACGGCCCTCAGCGTCGCCACGACGCGGCGCTTCTTCTCGATGGCGCGCTGGTGGGCCTTCATGCCCTCGGTCACGAGGGGCTCGGCCGTCTCGGCGATGATGTGGGCCGAGCCCGGTTTGGCGCCCGCGGTGTAGACGGGCGGCGCCACCGGCCCGACGATGCGCGTCACCGGGCGCACGCCACCGGCAGGGGTCGACCCGCCGCCCGAGGGTTTCGGCTCATCCGCCATAGGGGGAAAGATTACACCCCTCGCGCGAATTCGTCTCAGCCGGGATGGACCGGCAGCGCCTGAGCCGCCAGCTCGAGCACGTCGAACGCCTCGGTCTTCCCCGCCAGCTCGGTCTTCGCGTTGCCGAGCATCACCATGCAGAACGGGCACGACACGCCGACGGCGCTGGTCCCGTTCGCCTCGATCTCGGCGAACCGCGCCTGGTTAACGCGCGCGCCGATCGTCTCGTCCAGCCACATCCGGCCGCCTCCCGCGCCGCAGCACATCCCGTTCTCGCGGCTCTTCGGCAGTTCCTTGAGCGCGATGCCCGGAATCGCATTCAGGATCTCGCGCGGCGCGTCGTAGACGCCGTTGTGGCGCCCGAGGTAGCAGGGATCGTGGAAAGACAGCGACATCGGATTCGCCTGCACGAGCCGGATCCGGCCCTCGGTCACGAGCCGGGCCACGAGCTCGGTCCCGTGCATGACCTCGAACGCGCCGCCGAAGTCGGGATACTCGTTCGCGAGCGTGTTGAAGCAGTGCGGGCAGTTCGTGACGATCTTCGTCACGCCGTAGCGCTTCATCGTCTCGACGTTCTGCTGCGCGAGCGTCTGGAAGAGGTACTCGTTTCCGAGGCGGCGCGCCGCGTCGCCCGTGCACGTCTCCTCCTTGCCGAGGATCGCGTACGTGACGCCGGCCTCGTGCAGCAGCTTCGCGAGGGAGCGCGACACGCGCTTTCCGCGCTCCTCGTAAGAGCCCGCGCAGCCCACCCAGAAGAGCACCTCGACGCCGCCGTGCGCGGCCGCCTCGGCCATCGTCAGGACCGGGAACGGCAGTTCCTTCGTCCACGCGTCGCGGTCCGCGGCGGCGAGGTTCCACGGGTTGCCCTGGCGCTCCATGCCGTTGAAGGCGGTCTGCGCCTCCTTGGGGAATTCGCTTTTCTCGAGGACGAGATGGCGGCGCAGGTCGGTGATCTTGTCCACATACGTGATGCCGACGGGGCACGCGTGCTCGCAGTAGCGGCACGTCGTGCAGGCCCAGATCGTCTCTTCGTCGATCCAGCCGCCGATGAGCGGCGTGCGCCCGGCCAGATGCGTCTCGGCCGAACCGTCGCCGCGGCCCGCGTCCACGTCGATCAGCGCGTCCGCGTCCTCGTACAGCGCGTTTCGGAGGTCCACCATGAAGCCCTTCGGCGAAAGCGGCTTCCCCGTGAGGTGCGTCGGGCACACCTCGCGGCACCGCCCGCACTCGGTGCACGTGAACATGTCCAGCTTCTGCTTCCAGGTGAAGTCCTCGACCTTCGACACGCCGAATCTTCCCGCCTCGGCGGCTTTCTCGATGTCGAACGTGACCATCTTCCCGGGCGAATCGAGCTTCGCGAAGAAGAGATTCGGGAGCGCCGTGATCACGTGGAAGTGCTTCGCGAACGGCAGGTAATTCGCGAACACCAGGATGGCAACGAGGTGGGCCCACCAGGCGCCGAAGTAAATCGTCTGCAGGGAGGAAAAAGAAAGAGAAAGAATTTGCTTGGAAAGGGAAGAGGTCAGGGGCTCCCACGTCGCACCCGCGGCCAGAGCCGTGCTTGCCGTGCCCGCTTTTTCGAGCAACGCGAAGCGCGCCGCGCCGGCCGCCATGTCGGTCACCATCAGGAAGCCGATGAGGAGGAGGATGAGGTCCGCGTCGAACGACGGGTCGAGGCGCTCTTTTCGCGCGACGTGGCGGCGAAGGAGGGCGAGAACGACGCCGAGGAACGTCGTCACGAGGACGACATCCTTGACGAGGAGGTAGCCCTCCCAGAAACCGGCGGGCAGGAACGGCAGGCCGGCTCCCGGGAAGAGACCCTCGAACACCAGCATCAGCGTGCGCAGCGTGAGCACCAGGAAACCGCCGAAGATCAGCGCGTGGTAGAGGCCGGCGTACGCGTCGCGGAACATCTTCCGCTGCAGGAATCCGTACGCGACCATGTTCCAGATCCGCGCGAGCGGCCGGTCGAGGCGGTCCTCCCTCTCGCCCGCGCCGAGGAGGAGGAGCTGGACCCGTCGCGAAGCTGTGTACGCGAACAAGGCAAGGGCCGAGAGCAGGAGGAGCGCGAAGAGGAGGGTTCCGGGAAAGCCGAAGTAGGTGGCCTGAGCCGGCGTGACTGTCATTTACAGCCTAGGATATCGCAGCATGTTGTAAGATAAGCCGTGGTAAATCTGTCGTTTCAACGCCGCTTCAACGTCCTCTCCGCGACGGGAGAAGCCCGATGACGCATCTCCGAAGGACCCTCGGGACCGCCTCGATCGTGTTCTCGCTGATTGCCGCAGGCGCGCTTCAGGCCGCTGCTCCCGCCGGCACGGACCTGTGGGGCGGGCCGGCCGCGAAGGGCATCGGCACGAACGCCCGGTTCGACACGAACATCTACATTTCGAGCGTCGGCGCGGCCTCCGGCTCCGTCGATTTCCTCCTGGGCGGCGCCACGCTGGCGAGCGTGCCCTTCACCGTATCGACGCGTGGCGTCGCGGTCGTCGCGGCGCCCGCGGCCGTCGACGGAATGGGCGCGTTCCTCTACCACGTGCGCAGCGACTCCTCCGTCAACGCCTGGTCCGAGACGTACAACGACACGCCGGCCGGCCGTTACGGCACGGTATCGACGGCCTTCCCCGTTTCCGATTTTCTCGTCCCGGGCGACGAGGCCTGGGGCGGCGGCGCCGACGCGTCGTCCTCCGTCGCGGCCGGGCGGGCGCGCACGAACGTCGGCGTCCTGTGCAGCCCGCTGTCCACGCAGGGCTGTACCGTCGAGGTCGCGGCCTTCGACGCCGGCGCGCCGGTCGGCGTCGGCCAGATCTTCGCGGTCCCCGGCTCCGTGGGCCAGCAGTCCCTCGCGGCGCTCCTTCCCGGCACGGCCGAGACATCGAAGCTCGCGCTGCGCTTCCGCATGCTCACCGGCGCGGGTCTCCCCTACGCCATCAAGAACGACAACCTGACGAGCGACGGCAGCAACCTGTCGCTGTCCGTCTCGCGCGGCGCCTTCTCGACGGCTCCCGTCATCGCCAGCTTCACGATCTCTCCCTCGTCGGGCTGTCCTCCGCTGACCGTCACGGCGGCGTGGTCCACGACGGGAGCCGATCACGTCAACATCACCGGCGCCGCGGGCGACCTCGCGACCTCCGGCAGCGTCACCTTCACGGCCGTGTCCGGGGGCGACATCACGCTCACGGCGGTCGCGCTTTCGGGAGCGACGGCCACGTCCACCCGGAAGATCACGCTCCAGCCGCCCGCGACGCCGCCCACGCCGACGCCCGCCACGGCGACCGTCGGCATCGCGCAGGTCGTGCTGGGCGCGATCCCGGTGGCCTACACCGGAACACTCGTGACGGTCACGTTCGACAAGCACGACTCCACGGGCTCGACGTTCACCGTGAACGGCAACCAGTTCACGTACACGGCCGGCTCCACGACCGGCACCGACATCGTGCGTCTGACCGTCCCGGGCAACGCCTGCGGGCCCGCGACGGCCACGTTCACGGCCAACGTCATCGTGCCCGGCGACCCGGTGATCATCTTCTTCGCGGCGGACCCGGCGCGCGGCTGCGGCGCGTCGACGGACGTCGTCCTTCAGTGGCAGACCGAGAACACGAGTCAGGTCACGATCAACCCCATCATCGCGCCCTTCGGCCTCGCGCCGAACGGATCGATCGGCACCACGATCACCGGGACGACGACGTTCACGCTGAACGCCTTCCCGATCCTCGCGGGTCCTCCCGTCCAGCAGTCGGTGACCATTCCGGTCGACACGCAGGGCTACCGGCCGGTCGTCAACCCGAACAACATCGTCGTGTCGCCGAGCTCGGGCTATGTCTTCGTCACGGCGACGGGCGTCCCGGACCTCACGAACCTGCGCGTCCTCCTCATCCAGAGCAAGAGCGGCGGCCAGTTCTCGTACACGGACACGCCGGGACGATTCGCGTACCTGCCGGGCCCGTTCCACGGCCAGGACATCGCGCGGGTCTTCTATACGAACGGCTGCGGCGCGCTCTACACCGAGTTCGTGGCGACCGTGCAATAGGGGCCGGACTTCTTCCGGTCCCTATGCCTTCAGTTTCCTCGCGGCTTCGGTCATCGCGGGGATGATCTGGAAGAGGTCGCCCACGATCCCGTACGTCGCGACCTTGAAGATCGGCGCCTCGGGGTCCTTGTTGATCGCGACGATGACCTTCGACGAGCCCATGCCCGCGAGGTGCTGGATGGCGCCCGACACGCCGCACGCGATGTAGAGGGACGGCGACACGACCTTGCCCGTCTGCCCCACCTGGTGCTCGTGGCCGATCCAGCCCGCGTCCACCGCGGCGCGCGACGCGCCCAGCGCGGCGCCCAGCTCGGTGCACAGCGCGCGCAGCACGGGCCAGCTCTCGGGCCCCTTGATGCCGCGCCCGCCCGTCACGATCTTGTCCGCCTCGGCCACGTCGATCTCGCCCGCCGCGGCCGCCTGCACCTTCACGACCTTCGCCCGGATCGTAAGCGTCCCGAGATCGAGGATCACGACCTCGCCCGCGCCCGGAGCCTCGGCCTTCGAGGCCGGAAACACGTTCGGGCGCGGCGTCGCGACCTGGATCGCGGCGGCCGGCGCGGCCGTGACGAGGACGCGCGCCTTGCCCGAGTACACCGGGCGCTCGCCCGTGATGCGGCCGTCCGCGACGTCGAGCGACACGACGTCCGACAGCACCGACACGCCCCGGCGCGCCGCGAACCGCGGCGCCACGTCGCGGCCCATGACCGTGGCCGAGGCGAGCACGATGGACGGATTGAACGCGGTGGCCGCGGCGTCGAGAGCGGCGGCATAGCCCTCGGACGAGAAGAGCGCGAGCTCGGGCCGGTCGGCCACGAACACCTTCGCGGCGCCATACGCGGCGAGCTCGGCCGGGAGAGAGCCGATACCAGATCCGGCGACCACGGCGGCGAGAGAACCGCCGCTTTTCTTAGAAAGTGAATTCCCCAGAGTGAGCGCTTCCAGCGACGACTTTCTGATCTTCCCGTCGCGCTGTTCAATGAATACGAGTACGTTGCTCATTTCAAACTCCGATGAGAACGAATAAGAATATTTTGCTTAGAAGGTAAGAGGGGCTTCCGTTGCGTCAGCGCTCGCGAGCGCATGCCGCGCAACCCGCTGGGCCCGCATTCCCTTTCTAAGAAAATCTTCTTTCCCTCTCGTTATCTCTTTCTACAGGACTTTCGCTTCGTTCTTCAGCAGGTTCAGCAGCTCCGTCGCGGCCTTTGCTGGGTCGTCCGCCGGGATGAGCTTCACGGCCTGCCGCGCGGGCGGCAGCTCGAGCTTCGTCCAGCGCACGTGCGCGGCCGGCCCCGAAATCGTCGCGGCGTCGACGCCGGCGTCGGCGGGCGTCTTCACGGCGATCGCCTTCTTCTTCGCCGCCATGATCCCCTTCAGCGAAGCGTAGCGCGGCTCGTTCAGGCCCTTCGTGGCGCCGATGACGCCGGGCAGCGACATCTCGA
>DASVJU010000296.1:0-3884 GCA_036385755.1 Thermoanaerobaculia bacterium | reverse complement strand
GGCTTGAAGCCGCTGCCGAGCGCGAAGAGGAAGTGGTCGTGCGCGTAGTGCGTGAGGAGGAACGAAAGCACGACCGCGTAATAGCTGGGCTCCGCGGGCAGCCGAAGCACGACGGTGAGGAGGAGGATGACGAGCGTCGCGCCCGTCGTGAGAAGGAGATTCCAGCCGTAGTAGCGGAAGAACTTCCCGGGCTGCGCCATCTTCCTCACGAACGCGTAGCCCGCGGCATTGTTGTCCTGCCGGAGGATGAGGTAGGTGAGGCCGAGGTACTGGAACGAGTGCCACGCATTGAAGCCCTGGAAGGAGACCGAGAGCTCGTTGAGGCGTGGAACGAGGAGAGCCACGGCGATGGTCAGCGCCATGAAGAACGCATAGGGCGCGGCGACCTCGCGGCGGCGGAGCTGGTTCGCCGTGAGGACCACCCAGGCGGCGACGAGGGCCGCGGTCATCACGGCGAAGGAGTCGGCGAACCAGGCGTGCTTGAGGAACGCGGGGAACCAGAGCGTCGTGTCGCCGATGCGGAAGGTGCCCGCGACGTGGCGGTACATCGCGTAGCTGTAAAGCGACGTCATGATGACGCCGAAATCCAGCAGCCGCTGCCATGGGCGCGCCGAGCCGCCCTTCTCGCGGTAGAGGTAGCCGATGTACGAAGCCTGGTCGCACACGTGGATCGAAGCCCACGTGAAGAAGAACGTGAGAAGCCACGGGAAGGCGTAGATGACGCCGAGGATGACGCCGATCGGGACGACCACGACGGGCGCCCATGTGAGCGCCGGATGGAGCTGCCGGAAGCGCGGCTCGAAAACCGTCTTCAGGAACGTCGCGTACATGTGGGGGCCGCCGATGAGAAGAGTGATGAGGAGATCCACGGCGCCGACGGTGGTCTTTCCCAGCGAATGGACGAGCGGCGGAACGGCGACGAGCGCGGCCGAGAGCGTCAGGCAGATCAAATCCCAGCGTGGATTCGCGATCCACTGCGAAGGCCGGGAAGACGTCAGGACCCGTGCTTGGGCGCTCATGAAATCCTTGGGCCGAGAACGTTCGGCCGAGCGGCGCGAGTGTAGCAAAGGGGATCCGGCCGCCGGGCCGGGCGGTAAGATCCCGCGCGTGAGCGCACGGCCTGTCGCGCGACCCGCGCCCGTCGACCCCCGGCTCGACCTCGAGGTGGAGATCCGCCGCCTCAAGAAAGAGCGGAACGCGGTCGTTCTGGCTCATTATTACCAGGAGTCCGAGATCCAGGATCTCGCCGACTTCGTGGGCGACTCGCTCGAGCTCGCAAGGCGCGGCAAGGAAGCATCGGAACGCGTCATCGCCTTCGCGGGCGTCCACTTCATGGCGGAGACGTCGAAGATCCTCACGCCGGAGAAGACCGTCGTCGTGCCGGACCTCGAGGCGGGCTGTTCGCTCGCCGACGGCTGCCCGGCGCCGCTCTTCGAAGAGTGGCTGAAGAAGTACCCGGGTCACACGGTCGTCAGCTACATCAACTGCTCGGCGGGCGTGAAGGCGCTCTCCGACGTCATCGTGACGTCGTCTTCGGCGGAGGTCATCCTCCGGCAGATTCCCGATCCGGTGGTCTTCGCTCCGGACCGGAACCTCGCGGCGTGGCTCGAGAAGAAGCTGGACCGGAAGTTCGCCGTGTGGCCGGGGACGTGCATCGTGCACGAGACGTTCTCGGAGAAGAAGCTCATCGACCTCATGACGCGGCATCCCGAGGCGGAGGTCATCGCGCACCCGGAATGCGAGGAGGCCATCCTGCGCCATGCGGACGTGGTGGCGTCCACGTCGGGACTCCTGAGGCACGTCGTGACGTCGCCGAAGACGGCGTTCATCGTGGCGACCGAGGAGGGCATCCTCCACCAGATGCACCGCGCCGCACCGGACAAGACGCTCATCCCCGCGCCTCCGGTCGCGGATTGCGCGTGCAACACCTGTCCCCACATGAAGCGCAACACGCTCGAGAAGCTCACTCTCTGCCTCCGCGATCTCGCGCCGGTTCTCGAGGTTCCCGAGGCCGTGCGCCTGAAGGCGAAGCGTGCGATCGACCGCATGCTCGACATGACGGCGGGGCTCGTGCTGACGCCCGTCGGCTCGCGGTCCTGAGCGTGGGGTCCCGGCCGCGCCTGCCGCATGCTGCGCTGGGCGCGGGCGCGTTTCTCCTCGCGGCCGGGCTCTTCGCGGCGTTTCGCGTCCTTCCGGAATGGCGCGCGTCGAATCCCCGCCCGGTCGGCGCGGTCGAAAAGGCGCGGGAGATCGCCACGGCCGCCGGCGCCACCCTGTCGCGTGCCTCCCTGAGCCTCGAGGGCCGGCCGGGCGCCTCAGAGACGTTCGAACGAGCGTATCGCCGCCTCCGCGGCGAGGCCTCCTCGTATCTCGAGTCCACGGGCGGCGCGATGGCGTGGACGGTTTCCGGCAGCCTCGACGTTCCGCGCACGGGCGTGGGGCCCGCGCGCTTTGCCTTTTTCCCCGACGGCTCCCTCCAGGCGCTGGAGTGGAATCCCGCCGGCTCGATGTTCGAAGCGACCGACACGAAGGCGCAGGCTCTCCGGCGGGCGTTCTTCGATCGCATCGAGGTTCCGCTCGCGGCGGGCCAGAGGAGGGCCGGACCGGAATACGAGTTCTCCGCGGGAAACGTCGTGATCCGGGTCCGCCCGCTCGAACGCGCGAACGGCAAGCCCGCGGAAGGGCTCATCTTGCAGGAGCGCGGGAACGTGAGCTTCTCGGCCGCCCGCCAGCTTTCGGACCCCGAGGCGCCGAGGCGGTACAACGCCGAAGGCATCGTCCGGCACCTCTACAGGTTCGTGCCGTCGCTGCTCCTGTTCCTCGCCGTCGTCACACTTTTCGGGGTCCTCCTCTACAAGCGCCGCCTCGACTTCAAGGTCGGAACTGCTCTCGTCGTGCTCGCGGCGGTTTACGAGATCGCGGGAGGCATCGCCGGCGAGGATGCGAACGTCGGCGGCCTCGTCATGCTCGTGATCGGCGCCCGGATCTTCATGTTGCTCTACTTGCTGGGACTGTGGACCGTGGCCGAATCGCTCCTCCGCGACACGGTGCCGGGCTTCACGACGAGCCTCGACGCGTTCGCGGGTGGACGCCTCGGCCCGCGCGGCGGGCGGGCGATCCTCGCGGGCCTCGGCGGAGGAGCGGCGCTCGTCGGTGTTTCCCTTCTGGTCTTCGCCGCGGCGGCGCTCGCGGTGCCCTCTGGCGTGTGGCCGTCGTCGCCGTCGTTCCCGTATCCGCTCTTCCAGGCGCAGCGGGGGCCCTTCTACGCGGGGGCGTTCGACACGGCGTTCTTCGTGCTCTTCGCCGCGCTCTTCCGGTTCGTCCTGCCGCGCAGGTTCGCGAGCGTCGCGGCAGCCGTCCTTTTCGCCCTCTACTCCTCCGTCGGGATGCCTCTCGATCCCTGGGGCGCGGGCCTCGCGCTCACGCTCGCGTTCGCGGCGGTGCTGATCTGGGCGTTCGATCGTTACGGGCTCGGAGCGCTCCTCGTCGCCGCTGTCTCCTCCGCCCTCCTGCGCGACGCGCTCGTCGCCTGCCTCCATCTCGACGGCAACCTGTTCGCGGCGCTCCTCACGGTCGTGCCGCTTCTCGCGATCGCCGCGGCGGGCGCGATCGGACTCGCGCGGCCCGAGCGCGACGAGGAGGGACGCCTCGACGCTCCCGGTTACGTGAGGCGCCTCGAGTCCGAGCGCCGTGTGAAGTACGAGATGGACCTCCTCTCGCGCATGCAGCTCTCGCTGCTGCCCGAGAGGCCGCCCGCCGTCCCGGGTCTCGAGCTCTCGGTGAAGACGATTCTCGCGACGGAGGCGGGCGGCGACCTCTACGACTTCGTGCAGGACGAGTCGGGGGCGCTGTGGATCGCCGCGGGCGACGTCTCGGGCCACGGT
>DASVJU010000295.1:0-11246 GCA_036385755.1 Thermoanaerobaculia bacterium | reverse complement strand
TGCCCGTTCGGCCCGCGGGCGTTCCGGGTTCCGGCGCACCGCGCGTCGAGGCGCTCTCGCTCGCCGAGGCCGCGGCGGACGACCTCGCGCGGGACTCCCTGGGCCTGCCGGTCCGACTCCGCGGCAAGGCGATGGGATTTTCGCCGCGGGCGTTTCGCGCCGGGCCCGCGGCGGCGACGGCGACGACCGCCGAGGACTCCGAAGCGACCCTCCGGCTCCTGGCGTCGGGAGTGCGTGTGCGCGCTCTTGCGGCGCCCGTCGCGTTCGATGAACCAGTCCCGGGCGCGCACGCAATGTCGGCGTCGCGCGCGCGGTGGCTCGGCGGGCACATGAAGCTCCTTTTCACGGGCCTCGGCGATTTGCTCCGGATCGCGGCGAAGAGCCCGAAGGGCGCGTTCGTCCTCGCCTGCGATCTGTGGCTCCGGCCGAGAGCGTTCGTCCTGCTTGCCCTCGCGGTTCTCATTGCCGTCTCGGATGCGGCGCTCCTGGTCCTTTCTTCGAATGGCGCGTGGTCCGGCGTTGCTCGGGCGCCCGGACCCATCGCACTCCTCGCCTGCCTCCTCCTTCTTTCATTCGAAGGAAAACTCGCCCTCGTTTTCGAGTGGCTTTCGATCGCCGCGCTCCGGCGGGGCCTTGGCTATCCCCCGGAAGTTCCGGCCGTGTCCTTCGCCGATCTCGGAGCCTCGCTCTCGATGTGGACGCGCGCTGCGGGCCGAGCGCTGCTTGCGCCTTCACGCTGGCACCGGGCGCGGCCTCCCGCATGAAGGCAATCCTGCTCGTTCCCCGCCTGCCCGGGACCGGCTTCACGGGCGATCGGCTCAGGGCGGAGATTCACCTCCGGGCGCTCGACGACGCCGGCTTCGAGACGACGATCGTCGGAGGCGCGGGGCCGCGGGAGAAACCGGACGTGCCGCTCGCGGCGCGTGTCCTGCCCGTTGCCCTCGTCCCGGCGCGCGTCCCATTCGCCGTTGTGCGGGCTCTTCTCTCCGGAGACCCTCTCCAGTCGGCCCTCTTCGCGGGCGATTTCCGGTCGGCGCTGAAGGAGGCGGGCGCCGCCGACCTCGTCGTCGCGCTGCTTCTGCCGCGCCTCCTCGCGCATGTCTCGGGAGCCCTGCCGGAGGCCCCGCTCGTCGTGGACTTCGTGGACGCGCTCGCCGAAGCGGCGCGGCAGGCCATACGAAGCGAGCCCGCGCTCTGGCGGCGCGCGTACTGGGCGGTCGAGGCGCCGCGCCTCGCGCGCGCCGAGGAGAGGGCGGCTCGGGGCGCGGCCGTTCTTCTCGCGACGACGCCTGCCGATGCTGCACATCTCCCGCCGGGAACCCGGGCCGTTGCGAACGGCGTCGTGCTGCTTCCCGCCGGCCCGACCCGGCGCGGGCCGGTCGTGGCCTTCGCCGGACGTCTCATGTACCGTCCGAATCGCTTGGCCGCGCTACGACTTCTCGAGGACATCTGGCCGCGCGTGAGGCGCGGGGCGCCGGACGCCCGCCTCCTCCTCGGCGGGGCCGACGCGGCGGACGAGATCCGCGCGGCAGGCGGGCGTGACGGCGTCGAAGTCGTGAGTCCCGTGCCGGACATGGCGGCCTTCCTGAGGACGGCGCGCGTGGTCGTGGCGCCCGTGGACCTCGGGACGGGGACGCCGAACAAGATCTTCGAGGCCTTCGAGGCGGGCGCTGCGGTCGTGGCGTCGCCCGGTGCCGTGGCGCGCGCCGCGTCTTCTGGCGGCCGCCCACCCGCGCGGACCGCGGACACGGACGAGGAGTTCGCGCGTGCCATCGCGGACTATCTTGGCGACCCCGAGCGGGCGGCGCGGGACGGCGCGGTGGGCCGCGCGTTCGTCGAAGCGCACGCGGATCGCCGGACTTCCGTCGCCGGATTCGCGGCGGCATATCGGGCGGCAAGGGGGAGTCCGTGAAGCCGCGGGGCCGGCGGAGGGGCCGCGGCCTGCTCCTCGCGGCGGGCGACGCCTGTGTGGCCTCGGGCCTTTTCACCCTCGTCGTCGCCGCGCGCCGCTTCGTCACGCTGCCGGGCACGGCCGGAAGGCTGCCGGCCTCCAACCTCTCGCTCGAGATCCCGTGGCTCGCCCTCGTGGCCTTCACGACCCTGGCGTCGCTGTGGCTGGCGGGCACTTACGACGAGCCGTTCGCGTCGGTGAGGGAGCGGGGCGGCCTCCTCATGTCGGCGCTCATCGCGGGCGGCCTGCTTCTCGCCGCGTACTTTTTTGCGGGCCAGGCGGTGCCGCGCACGGTGCTCCTCGTCTGGGTGCCGCTCCTGTCCTTCGCGCTCGGGCGTTGGCGGTCGTTCGCCGAGGTCCTCGCGCCCATCGGCACCCGCGCGGTTCTCGTGCTCGGCTCGGGTCTGGATGCGCGTCGCGCCGCCGAAGCCCTGGGCGGGGGGCAGATCACCGGTCACTCGCTCGCGGCCTGGAGCGAAAACGTTTCGCTGGAGGAGTTGAGGGGGGCGCAGGACGTCATTTTCGCGTCTGAGCGGCCGGAAGATCGGCCGAAGCTCGTGGCGTTGCTCGAAAAGAGCCTCGAGAACGACTTCGAGCTCTGGGTGCTTCCCGGTCTCGCGGACATCGTGTCCTCGCGAGCCGTGACGAAGAGTCTCGCCGACCTGCCCCTCACGCCCGTGGCGACGCGGGGCGCGAGCCTCTTCGCGTTCGCGTGGAGACGCGCTCTCGACGTCGTTTTCGGGACTCTCCTGCTCTTCGCCGCGGCCCCGATCCTCCTCCTGGTGACGCTTGCCGTCGCCCTCGGCAGCAAGGGAGCGCCGTGGATCCGCCAGCGCAGGGTCGGCCGGGGGGGACGGGAGTTTCTGCTGTGGAAGGTCCGCACGATGCGGGCCGACGCCGAGGCCGGGACGGGCCCCAAGCTCTCGGGCCGCGACGACGAGCGCGTGACGCCCACCGGAGCCCTCCTCAGGAGAACGCGCCTCGACGAGCTGCCGCAACTTCTCCACGTCCTGGGCGGATCGATGAGCCTCATCGGGCCGAGGCCCGAGCGCCCCGAATTCGTGGCGACGTACGAGCGGGAGATTCCCGCCTACCGCCTCCGGCATGTCCTCAAACCGGGCCTGACGGGCCTCGCACAAGTGATGGGCGCCTATGCGACGAAGCCGGACGTCAAGCTCCGGTACGACCTCGGCTACCTCTTCCACTGGACGCCGCTCCTGGACGTTTTCATCCTGCTTCGGACGGTCGTCACGGTCCTGAAGGGGAGTGGAGTTTGAGAGGCGAGGTTTTCAACCAGCCGCCTGATCGGAGATACTGGCGGGGAGATAGCTTATGAAAAGCCCCATGAATCCGAGCCCCGAGGACTTCGTCTTCTCCGACCAGCGTGAGCCGCACGCGCTCCGTGCGCGCGAAATCCTCCGGAACCACGCGGAAATTCGCGGGCTCACGGGCCGGAACCCTTGGAGCGTCCTCCTCGTGATCGGAATCGTCCTGGCGCAGACCGCGCTCGCCGCCGTACTCGGGCGTGCTCCATTCTGGGCCTGGCTTGCCGCCGCCTTCGCGATCGGAGCCTTTCTGGATCACGCCCTTTGGGTTCTCATCCACGAGTGCTCCCACAACCTCCTGTTCCGAAGCGCGAGCTGGAACCGGACCGCCGCGATCGTGGCCAACCTTCCACATCTCCTGCCGAGCGCGATCTCGTTCCAGACGTACCACCTGAAGCACCACGCCTATCAGGGTGTCTACGAGCTGGATGCCGACATTCCGAACCGCTGGGAGGCGCGTCTCGTGGGCCACTCGGCGGTGCGTAAGGCCCTGTGGCTCCTTTTCTTCCCGTTCTTTCAGGTGACGCGGCCCCCGCGTCTCCGCGAAATCTCGCTGTTTTCCCCCTGGGTGTTCGTGAACATCGGTGTGCAGCTCGCTTACGACGTCGCGGTCTGGGCAGTTCTGGGCCCCAAGGCGCTCCTCTATCTCGCGGTTTCGTTCTTCTTTTCCGTGGGCCTTCACCCGCTCGGGGCTCGCTGGATTCAGGAGCACTTCCTCGTTTTCGAAGGCCAGGAGACCTCGAGTTATTACGGGCCGCTCAACGTCCCGGCTCTCAACGTGGGCTATCACAACGAGCATCACGATTTTCCGTCCGTGCCCTGGAACAGGCTTCCGGCGGTTCGCCGGTCCGTCCCCGAGGTCTACGGCGCCCTGCATTTCCACCGTTCGTGGACGCGTCTCCTCCTGCAGTTCATCTTCGACCGCCGGCTCTCCCTTTTCAGCCGGACGATCCGCAGCGAGCGCGGTCAGAAACCGGTCTCCGCGAGCGCGCCCTCACCCGCGGCCGCTTGACGCCGCCCGAAGACGCACACATCCACCCCTCGATGAAGAAGGACACCGGGTCGCGATCGACGCGTCCGTCTCAGGCGCCGTAGGCGAAGGAACACCCCGTGCGGCCCCGCGTGGGGTCGGGGTGTCCCTTCGCCCGCCCGATCAAACGACTCTGCGGCCCTGAATGACCTGGATGATCACAACGACAATCGCGATGACGAGGAGAACGTGAATGAATCCTCCCATCGTGTAGGACGTGACCATTCCGAGGAGCCAGAGTACGAGCAGGATCACGAAGATGGTCCAAAGCATGTTTTTCCTCCTGGCTGGCTTGAGCAACAGCCATGCCGCAGCTGCCCCGGCGCGCGCTGGCCCGTTTCATGCGAGGCGTCCCTCAGGAGGACGGCCATGGCTCTCTACTCGGCAAAGGACTTCACCCGGCTGCTCGGGACTCCCGGATTCAGTGATTCGCTCCTGAAACAGCATTTCGACCTCTATAACGGCTACGTAAAGAACGCGAACGCTCTTCACGACGAGTTGGAGGCCGCGTCCCCTGCGAAGCCGCCCACGCCGGCCTGGTCCGAGCTCAAGCGCCGCTTCGGCTGGGAATGGAACGGCATGCGCCTTCACGAGGTCTACTTTGGAAATCTGACAAAGAAAAGGGCGAATCTGGAAAAGACTGCCGGTCTCGGGGCGCAGCTGACCCGGAACTTCGGTTCGCTCGAGTCCTGGGAGAAGGAGTTCCGCGCGACCGGAAGCTTGCGAGGCATCGGTTGGGCCGCGCTCGTGTGGGATGCGGATGCCGGCTGCCTCTTCAACATCTGGGTCGACGAACACGATCGTGGGCAACTCGCCGGATGTCCGGTGATTCTCCTGATGGACGCCTTCGAGCACGCGTACATGCCCGACTACGGCACGAAGCGCGGAGAGTACATCGACGCATTCCTCGCCGCGGCGGACTGGGAAGTCGCGGCCCACCGGTTCGAGATGGCCGCAACCCCGGCCCACACGACCATTCACGCGTGACGTGGCAGAGACTCGTACCATCATCCCCGCCCGCTGAGGCCCGGCGGCCCCGATGAGGCGCCCGAGCCCGCGTCAGGTCGTGCTCGGGCTTGTCGCGGTCTTTCTTGTATTTCTCGTTGTCGTCGTCGGGGCGACGAACCTCGTTCTGCGGTCGCACTGGTTCTCCGGGCAGATCAACTCGGATCCCGCGACGCTCCTCGTCACGTACACCGGCGTGCGCTCGCTCCTGCCCGGGAACCTCCGGTTCGACACGCTACTCCTTCGAAGTCGGGACTCGAATATCGAATGGGAGGCCCGGCTCGAGGGCGTGACCGTTCGCGTACGCCTCTCCGATCTTCTGAGGCGCCGTTTTCGGGCGAGTTCCGTCCGCGCGGACGCCCTCTCGTTCCGCCTGCGAGAGCGCCTCGAGCGGTCCGAGGCGACCTCCGCACGGCTCGCGCGCTATCCCGGCGTCGCAGGATTCGCCGATCCACCGCTCCGCGATCCGCCGGCACCCGCCGCGGTCGAGGGAAACCCGTGGCGGATCGTGGTGGACGATCTCGCGGTGCGCGTGGTCAGGGAAATCTGGATCGACTCCTGGCATTGGACGGGATCGGCGCGCCTCGGAGGAGGACTCGACCTGCTCCCGGGCCGTCGGGCCGAGGTCTTTCCGGCCGAGCTCTCCGTCGCCGGCGGGACTCTTCTGTTCGGTGAACGCAGGGTCTCTCGCGAAACCGTTGGAGCCATCCGCGCCGCGCTGCCGCTTTTCGAGACCCAGGCTTATCCGGGTAACGAGGTGTGGAAGATCATGTCCGGAATGGCCGCCCTTCACGGCACTCTGGAGGGCCTCGACTTCCTTTCCGCAGACGGCGACGGGCTGCGCTTCGCGGGCGGGATCGGGTCTGCCCGGATCGGCGTCGTGCTGGGCGGGGGGCGGGGGAGCGCGCGTGTCGACGCCGACGCGCGAGGGTTCCTCGTGCGCGCGGGGAAGCGGGTTTTCCGCGGCTCCGGCCGCGCGGCCGTGAGGGCGCGGCAGATCGACTTTCACGAAGGCACGGTCGCACTCGGCGGGACGAGCCTCGCGCTCACACATCTGTCGCTGGACGGCGCGGTGGGAGAGACCTGGGAAGGAACGTTCACGACGCCAGGCGCGCGTCTCAGGCTTGCCGACGGTGCGCTCGACGCGCGGGTCGTCGCCCGCCTCCGGGATGGCCGTCCCCTCGTGGCATTCCTTCCGTCCGGCCCGCCGAAGTGGCTGGCGGGGCTCCTCGACCTTCGCGACCTCGGGGCGGAGGGCCGTGTCGTTCAAACTCCGGGCCGCCTGACGATCTCGAAGGCGAGCCTGGAGGCGGGCACGTTTCTCCTCGAAGGCGACTACCGCGAAACGCGTCGACGCACATGGGGGGCGCTTCTGATCCGGAAGGGCCGCCTGTCCGTCGGGGTCGGCCTCGGGTCGGGCGGGGCAGCCTTCCACATCCTCGGGGCCAGGGAGTGGTTCGAGAAGGAAGGCCGTCCCGGAGGGCTGAGGACGGATCAGCCGCGCGACGCCGGGGAGCCCTCTGCGACGCGGTGAAGCAAATAGGCCGCGGCGATCCCTACGCCGAGCACGCCGAAGAGCACGGGGACGGCGCGGCTGCGGCGCGGCCGTTCCAGCGAGGTCCAGTTGCGGACGAGGGTCTTCTTGATCTTCGAGCCCTCGGTTCCCGCCTCGTCGAGAATGCGGCCGATGGAATTTGCGACCTGTGTCACGGTCTCGTCGGTACGGCTACCGAGCTCCGAGGATCCGCCCCGGAGCGCGGAAATGATCTGTTTGAATGCGTTCTTCGTCATCGTGAACTCCTTCCGGAAAAAGTCCGGCTCCGGACGAGGTGCAAGATCGGCGCCGGGGTATTTCGAGGCGGGTCATGGCATATGCGTTGCACTTCTGAGAGCCGGAGGCTCCCAATGGAAAACATTTACAGCCCAGGCGTCGAGGAACAGGCTCGGAAGACCGCTCGTGACGCCCAGAAGCTCGGTAACGAAGTAAAGAAGGATTTCGACGACGCCGTCTCGCGCGGCAAGTCGACTGTCGAGGGCCTCGGGTTCGATGCTCAGGCTGTCGCCGACCGCGCCCGCGACTACGTGGAGTCCGCGCGCAAGAAGGTCGGAAAGGCTGCCGAGCGTGTCACGACGTATGCGGACGACAACACCGCTCTCGTCGCCGTGGCCGCCTTCGGGGTCGGGCTTCTGCTCGGACACCTCGTCACGCGGGAATCGTGAGCACGATGAAGACCCATTCAGGCGGTTCGGGAAAGAAGGGAGAGGCGGCGCCTCGTCATCCCTTCCTGAGCGACGTCAAGGAGCTGCGCAAGCGCGCGCGCAAGGAGATCGAGGAAGGGGCCGTCACGCCGAGCTATCGCGCCGACGTCGAGAAGGTCACGCGCCTGCTCAATGTCGCCCTTGCGACCGAGATCGTATGCGTCCTCCGGTACAAGAGGCATTACTTCATGGCGGAGGGCATCCACGCCGAGTCCGTCAAGCAGGAGTTCCTCGAGCACGCGAACGAGGAGCAGGTCCACGCCGACCGCATCTGCGAGCGGATCCGGCAGCTCGGAGGCGAGCCCGACCTCAATCCGGCCGGGCTCCTCTCGAAGAGTCACACGGAGTATCAGGAGGGGGAAACGCTCGTCGACATGATCCGCGAGGATCTCGTGGCCGAGCGGATCGCCATCGAGTCGTACAAGGAGATGATCGACTACGTGGGGAAGGACGACTCCACGACCCGACGGCTCTTCGAGTGGATCCTCGGCGAGGAGGAAGAGCACGCGGACGACATGTCGGATCTCCTGAAGTCGCTCAACGGGGAGAAGAAGAAGAAGGCCTGAGCCGTCCCTCGGACGCGTGCCGCGGCCAAACGCCGTGGCACACGTCTTGCGGATCACATTGCGTGCCCGAGCAGAGACCGCGCTTGCAGCGCCCGGAGCCCGCGGTGCTCGAGATCCGCGTGGCCTGGGCCACGATCCTCAAGATCCTGGCCGCGGTTCTCGCCGCGTGGGCGCTCGTTCACCTGTGGGCCGGATTCGAGGTTCTCCTCATCGCCGCGCTCTTCGCGATGGCGCTGAGCCCGGCCGTGGACTGGATGGAAGGCCATGGTTTCGCCCGGGGATGGGCGGTCGCGACATTGGCCGTCGTCGGGATCACGGTCCTGGGCGCCTTCATGGTCCTTGTGCTGCCGCCGCTCACGAACGAATTGTCGGCTCTGTGGAAGAGCCTCCCGCATCTCCGGCAGAACATCAGTCACGAGATGGAGCGCAGCGGGCTTGCTTCGCGCGTGGTGCTGCCTCTTCTCGACCTTCCTCGGTCCCCCGAGTTCGACGCCTGGGTCTCCCGGCCGATGGGATGGGGACCGACGGCGGTGGGGGCCGTCGCGGCCTCGTTCCTCGTGGCCGTCCTGTCGTTGTACCTGATCCTCGACGGGAGGACGGTCGTCGCGTGGCTCCTCGCCTACGTGCCCCGCCGGCATCGTGGAAAGATGTCGGCCATGGTGCCGGAGGTCTTCGGGGTCGTGAAGGCCTACGCGATCGGTCAGATCCTCACGTCCGTGCTGTTCTCGGTGTTCTGCTTCGTCATCCTGACGGCATTCCACGTGCCTGCGGCGCTGTCCCTCGCGTTGTTCGCGGGCGTCTGTGACGCGGTTCCCGTGGCGGGCATCTTCATCGCGATGGCGGCCGCGGCTTTGATCTCCCTCACCGTCAACTCGACGACGGCCCTGATCGTCCTCGGTCTCTACGTCGTCTACCATCTCTTCGAGACGTACGTTCTCGTCCCGCGCCTCTATGGCAACCGCCTAAGGCTGTCCACACTGACGGTTCTCCTCGCAATCGTCGTGGGCGGCATGCTGGACGGCGTGATCGGGGCGATCCTGGCCCTGCCGCTCGTCGCGGCGTACCCGGTCGTGGAGAAGCACTGGCTCGATGACTATCTTCATCCGGACGCCGTCGAGGACCATGCGTCCCTTCGCGCCGCGATCAGCGAGAACGCGGAAGGGCAGGAGGCGGCGGTCGATGCGGTCATGAAAGGCGAGAAGCCGGCGGCGTCTGTTTGACGACCGTCGTGACCGGAACGGCTCCCTCCGTGGCTGCCGGCAGCTTTCCCCGGCCGCGCCGCTCCGCATAGCTTCGCGTCAGCTCCGCGCCGAAGAAGAAGATCTGCGAGGAGTAGTAGACCCACAGAAGGAGAAGCACGAGGGAACCCGCCGCGCCGTAAGCCGTCGCGACCGTTGCGGTGCCGAGATAGGCGCCGATCGCGAACTTTCCCACCGTGAAGAGCAGTGAGGTGACCGCCGCACCGAGCGCGACGTCGCGCCACGCCAGATCGACGTCCGGAAGGATCTTGAAGATCAGGGCGAAAAGAAGCGCAAGGACGCCGAAGGAGACCACGAGGTCAAGGCCCTGGAGGACCTGATCGAAGCCCTTCAGGTGGCTCCCGACGGAGGCGCCGAGCGCCGCAAGCGCCGCGCTCACGACGAGGGAGACGATGAGGAGAAACCCCGTGCCGATCACGAGGTTCAGAGCCAGAAGCCGCCCCTTCAGGAGGCCCCGCACGACGTTCTTGTCCGTCGACTGAACCTTCCAGATGAGGTTGAGGGCGTCGCGCAGCTCCGCGAAGACGCCGGTGGCGCCGAAAAGAACGAAGACGAGGCCGATCGACGCGGCGACGAGCCCGTGGCCCGGCCGGCTCGCGGCCTTCATCATCTGCTCGAACATCTCGCTCCCGCTCTTTCCCAGGAGCTGGGCGACCTGCCGGAGCAATCCGGCCTGCGCCGCCTCGCGGCCGAAGATCAGAGCGGCGATCGAGATCGTGACGATGATTAGGGGCGGGAACGAAACCAGGGAGTAGAACGAGAGCGCGGCCCCCAGCCGAAGGGCGTTGTCATCTCTCCAGCCCCGGGCGGCGGAGGCGAGGAGCCGCAGCACCTCGGAATGGGTGAGCGGCCACGAACGCGATTCTTCCTGTTTTTCCTTCACGCGGGATGGCGATGCAGATCGTACGCCAGCGAGCGGCTCGCGCCCGGCATCGCGCCTCTTGGCACGTGCCTTGCGCTGCGTGACGTGTGGAAGAACTGCGTTCCCCCGTGAAGAGGAGAGCCCCTGCGCTGCGTCTGGCGAAGCGGGTGTTCGCGGCCTGGGTCGCGCTGACGTTGCTCGTGGTGGTGGCGTCCTTCTTCGTCGACGAGCCCTTGCGGCGCAGCATCGAGCGCCGGATGAACGACAGGCTCGAAGGCTACGAGGTGCGTTTGCCGAAGCTCCGCCTTCGGCTCTTCTCCCTCTCGATGACGCTCGAGGGGCTCGTCGTCAGGCAGAAGGCTCACCCGGAGCCCCCGGTGCTTCTCATCGACCGCCTCACGACGAGTGTTCATTGGCGCGCTTTCCTGTCGGGCCATCTCGTGGGGGACGTCCTCCTGGAGCGACCCCGGGTCGACATCAATCTCGTGCAGCTGCGACAGGAAGTGAAGGACGGCGTCCCCGTGAACGAGAGGGGCTGGCAGGAGGCCTTGCAGGAGGTCACGCCGCTCAAGATCGATCTCTTTCGAGTCGAGAACGGGACGGTCACCTACGTCGATGCGGACCCGGCGCATCCCATCCGCATGACCGCGATCCGGATTCGCGCGAGCGACATCCGAAACGTCCAGTCGAAGCCCCAGTTGTATCCGTCGCCCGTCCACGCCGAGGCGACGCTCTTCGGGTCGGGCCACGGCGTTCTCGACGGGCACGCCGACTTTCTGGCCGAGCCTTACCCGGGGTTTCACGCTCTCTTCCGCCTCGACGCCGTTCCTCTCGACGCGCTCTCCCTTCCGGTTCTCACGCACACCGCGTTCGTCCTCAAGGGCGGGGTCCTCGCCGCCAGCGGAGAGCTGGAGACATCTCCGTCCGTGCGCAACGCGCGTCTCTCGGAGCTGACGCTCTCGGGCGTGAAACTGGACTACGTCCTGGCG
>DASVJU010000294.1:0-27942 GCA_036385755.1 Thermoanaerobaculia bacterium | reverse complement strand
GACGGAGAGCAGCTCCTCCTGGAGGGGAACGAACAAGTCCGCGACGAGCGTCGGAGCCAGCGATCCGGCCATGTGCCTAGAGCGTCTTGATGTCGGCGATCGCCGATGCGGTCACGAGGCAGTTCTTGCCGCTGCGCTTCGCCTGGTAAAGGGCCTGGTCGGCGAGCTCGACGAGGACGCGCTTCGTGCCCGCGTCCTCCGGGAAGCACGAAAGGCCGAGTGAAATCGTCACGCCGAGAGCGTGGTCGAGGTTCGGAGCGACGAAGAGACGTCCGGCCACTCGATTGCGGAGGCGGTCGGCGACGACCCAGGCTTTTGCGGGCGTCGTTTCGGGAAAGATGAGCGCGAATTCCTCTCCGCCATACCGGGCAACCGTGTCCATCTCACGGACGCCCTTGGTCAGCTCTTCGACGAGTCCGCGCAGCACGAGGTCTCCGACCGGGTGTCCCCAGCGGTCGTTGATCTTCTTGAAGTCGTCGATGTCGAGCATGACGAGCGCGAGCGGCTGCCTGCTCCGTTCGTGGCGGGCGAGCTCGCGCGAGAGCGTCTCCTGGAAATAGCGGTGGTTGAACGCCTCGGTCAGGGAGTCGCGCACCGACATCTGCCGGGTCGTCTCATAGGCGCGCGCCGACTGGATCGCCGTCACGGCCTGGTTCGAGAAGATCTCGAGGGCCTGGACGTCCTCGAGGCGCGGCACGAGAGAGCTCCGCGGCTGGTCGACCTGAAGGACTCCGACGACCTGGTCTCCGGCGGTGAGCGGAACGAAAAGGAGGTCATTCGGGTGCCACGCGCCCGGGGCCGAGCTGCGGCGGCGGCGTTCGATGCGGCCGGAGTCGTCGCTCGGCGCGCCCGCGTCCTTGCGGTCGAGGTGGCTCACGAAGTACGACTTCGAGATCCTGTAATGCTCGCCGAACCATCGGGCGATTTCCTCGCGCGGCTGCTTTCTCGGCGGAGCCCCGGGAGAGGCGTCGTCGAGCCCCACCTGCGCGCGGCGCTCGAACACGTTCTCGGCGGGATCGAAGAGGAAGAGCACGACCACGCGGTAGCCGAGGCTGTGATGGACGGCCTGCACGATGCTTTGCACGAGGTGCTCGAGGGTCAGGTGCGTCTTCAGCTCGTTGGAGACTTCGAGGATGCGCTGGAGCATCTCGGCGCGCCCCTGGAGGCGCTCGTTCACGGTCTGCATCTGCCGCCTGAGGTTCCGGTCCTGGAGGGCGAGGGCCACGTGATCCGACACGACCGAGAGCTCCTGCAGCGTCTGGGGCGTCACGAGCGCCGGGTCGTCGGATTCGGCGATCAGGACGCCCGCGATCAGGGCGGGAGTCTGGAGCGGCAGGAACACCTGATGGGAGAAGCGCGGATTGAGGACGAGATCGCGGTCGGGACCGTTTGCGACGCGCGGAATGGGCGAGGCCGGAAGGAATGGGGACTCGAGGTCTTTCTGCGCGGCGAGCCAGTCGAGGAAGGACCGACGTTCGAGAGTCACGTCGCCGCCGAACGACACGAGCGCCTGACCGTCCGGATCTTCCTCGTACGACACGGCGGCCAGCGCGCGGATGGGCAGCGCCTGACGCAGGGCGTCGAAGAGCCGGGCGAAGATCTCTTCTCCGGCGGCGACGCTCGAGATGATCGCGGTGAGCTCGCGGAGCGTCGCGAGCTCACGGTTCTTCCGCGACAGCTCGGCGGTGCCGGAACGGGCTTGCGCGAGTTTTCGCGTCACGACGATGACCGTGACGAGGAGGCCGAGCGCGACGGACGTGATCAGGGCGGGCCGGAGATCGAAGCTCCACATCACTTGAAGGTGATGACGCCGCTCTTGTGAAGCTTGTGGAAGATGCGGGTCACCTCGGCCTCGGGGAAGGGTGAGATGCGGGCGATCGAACGCACGTCCCAGATGCCGTTGATGCGCGACACGATGAAGGCCTCGGGAGGCGTGAACGGGAAGTTCATGAGCTCTTCCATGGGCTTGCCGAGGACGGGGATCGTCCCGGCAGGGATTCGGGGCAGGAGCTCGGAAGCGGGGGCCGGCGCGGGGGCGGGAGCCGAGGAAGCCGGCGCGCGTGCGGCCGGAGGCGCCTCGACGGGGGAAGGAGCCGCCGCCGCGACGGTCCTGGCGGCCGGCGGCGCCTTGACGGCAGGCCCCGGCCCGGGCGGTGTTCCGGTCTTGTCGGTCCTTAGGTTGGGCAACGTGTCTGCGCTGTCGGCGGGCCGCGCAGCCGGACGCCTCGACAGGGTGGCCCCGGAATCGCGCTTGAGGAACTGGTTGAAGTCGGTCGGGACGGGAGTGCGCGGCCCGGGGGGAGCGAGCCGTAGCTCGTCCTTGCCGGCAGCGGGAAGGAGGCTCTCGGGGATCGTGTGCAGATCGCCGGACATCAGCGGGTCGAACGAGGACAAGTCTTCCTCGATCGGCTCGATCTCGGCAAACACGGGCTCGGTGGTCGTCTCCTCCCGTTCGCCCACGAGCATCACGTGGCCCGTGAGCATGAGGTCATAGATCAGTTTGGCGACATGGAAGTCCGGATTGTGGGTCTCGAGGGCGATCTGATCGATCGCGCGCCTTCCGTTCGTCGCGCCGAGAATCATCTTGTCGCGCTCGGGCAGCTCTTCCTCGACCGGCATGACCATCGCGGGGATGACACGCATCGTGGGGATGCGCGTCTTGATGCGTTGCCATTCGTCATAGCGGCGCAGGCCCTCCATCACGATGCCCGTGACGTCGGAGGAGATCGGGACCATGGGCAGGCTCGGGATCTCGCCGTCGATGAAGGCGAAGGAGCCCTCGGTCCACAGGAACATGTCGTAGATCGTCTCGGCGGCCTTCAGCCGGACGAGGTCCGCGAGCTCCTCTTCTTTGATCGCGCCGATCATCACGAGAATCTTGCCGAGGAGGATGCGGGATTCCTGCTGGACCTCCAGCGCGCGGATGAGCTCTTCCTCCGTGATGAACCCGAAGCCCACGAGAAAACGGCCCAGGTGCTCGCGCTCGAGAGTGGACGAGGACGACGTGACCCGGCCGTTGTTGAAGTAGATGCGCTTTTCGCCGGGTGCTCCGCGCACGACGAGCGTGCCGGTCTTGAGACCCGTCGAGAGCCACTGCAGCAGCTCCGACAACTGCATCGTGCGCAGATTTCCTGCGATGGCCATGCGATGCGATTGTAACGCGTAAGAGCCTGACGGGAGCGGATTTACTCGCCGGCGTCCAGTACGTCGCGGACCTTTTGCGCGAGCGAGCGCGGCGTGAAGGGCTTCTGAATGAAAGACGTGCCGGGGTCCAGCGCGCCGTGGTGCACGATGGCGTCGTCGGTGTAGCCCGACATGAAGAGCACCTTCATCCGGGGGCGGAAAGCGGCGGCGCGCTCGGCGAGGTCTTTTCCGCCGAGCGCCGGCATGACCACGTCCGTGAGCATCAGGTCGATCTCCTGCCCGTGTTTTTCGCAGAGGGCGAGCGCCTCGGCGGGGCCGGCCGCGGAGAGAGCCGTGTAGCCCTTCGCCTCGAGCAGCCGGCAGGCGAGCCTCCGGACGGCCTCCTCGTCCTCGACGACCAGGATCGTTTCCGTTCCGCCGGTCTCGCGCTCCCGCGGCGGCGTCCCGGGATCGTCCGGAGCGTCCTGGACGCACGGAAGATAGATCTTGAACGTCGTCCCCATGCCGGGCTCGCTGTAGACCGTGACGTGTCCTCCGCTCTGCTTGACGATTCCCCAGACCGTCGACAGCCCGAGGCCCGTCCCTTTGCCGACCTCCTTCGTCGTGAAGAAAGGCTCGAAGACGCGCGTGACTGTTTTCGCGTCCATGCCGACCCCGGTGTCACTGACGGCCAGCAGCACGTAGCGGCCGGCCGGGACGTCGAAGTGAAACGCCGAATACGTCTCGTCGAGATCCACCTCGCAGGTCTCGATCGTCAGGGTCCCGCCCTTGGGCATGGCGTCGCGGGCGTTGACCGCGAGGTTGAGGAGAACCTGCTCGATCTGGCCCGTGTCGGCCTTCACGGAACAGAGCGGCTCCGTCGGCAGGGTGACGAGCGCGATGTGCTCGCCGATCACGCGCCGGAGCATCTTGTCCGTCTCGCTCACGACGCGGTTCAGGTCGATGACGCGGGGTTGCAGAATCTGCTTGCGGCTGAAAGCGAGGAGCTGTCGCGTCAGGACGGTCGCGCGTTCAGCAGCCTTTTCGATCTCGGATAGGTCCATTCGCGCCGCTTCTCCCGTTTTCAGGCGTCCGGCGGCGAGCTCCACGTAGCCCGTGATGACGGTGAGCAGGTTGTTGAAGTCGTGAGCGATGCCTCCGGCCAGGCGCCCCACGGCCTCCATCTTCTGCGTCTGGCGAAGCTGCTCTGCGAGGGCGCGGCTTTCGGTCACGTCCCGGAAATACCAGACCCTTCCGTAGTGGTGTCCGTCCGGACTGGCCATCGGCGCGGAGTAGCGCTCGATCGTCCTGCCATCCTTGAATGCGACTTCTTCCTGCGCCGTTTCGTCGGGATGCGCGTAGAGGTAGCGGACCCGCGCGAGAAACGCGGCCGGGTCCGCCGCCTGCTTCATGACGGCTTCGAGGACAGGCGCGTCGTCGCCTTCGACGGCCTGCTCCTCCCGGATCCCCATGATCTGAGTGAATTGCCTGTTGTAGCGGACGATGCGGGCGTTCGCGTCGACGACGAGGATCCCGTCGGGCGCGACTTCGCTCAGGGTGGCCAGAAGAAGGTTCTGGAATCGGAGAGCCTCCTCGGTGCGCTTCTGTTCGGTGATGTCTTCGTTCACCGAGACGAAGTTCGTGATCCGACGCCGCTCGTCGAAGATCGGCGAGATCGACGCGAGATCCCAGAAAGACTCTCCGTTCTTCTTCCGGTTGTGGAAGACGCCGCGCCACTCCCGGCCTGCGGTGATCGTCTCCCACAGCTCCCGATAGACCTCGGGCGGAAGCTCGCCGGATTTCAGGATTCGCGGGTTCGTGCCGAGCACCTCGTCCGAGGAGAAGCCCGTCACCTGGGTGAACTTCGGGTTCACGTACTCGATGTCGCCCTTCGTGTCCGTGATGACGACGGCGGCGGGACTCTGCTCGACGGCGCGGGAGAGCTTTCGGAGGGTCTCGTGCGCCTTGCCCGCCTGGCGCGTCGCCTGGGAGCGCTCGCGGTCGATCCGGTCGAGCGCGACGCCCTCCCATCCGATGACGAGGGTGATCAGGACGATGCTCGCGACGATGAGGAGGGCGACGCCGAACTCGCTTTCGTAGAGCCCGGCCCGCCAGCCCTTCCGCTCCAGCCAGCCGAGCACGACGGGGATTCCGATCGCGAAGGGAAGGACCCGGCGCACCATCCGGCCGCCGACCGCGTCGCTCGTCCACAACGCGGTGACTCCATGGTCCGGGTCCGAGGCGAGGAGACCGACGTTCGCCAGGAGAAACGTGAGGACGGTGTGCGGCGCGATTCCGGTGTACGGACCGACGCCGTAGAGCGCGCGAATGCCGTAGAGGTGCCCCGCGACCGCCACGAGCGACAGACCGCACGCGACGAGGCACAGCGCCTGAGCTGTTCGAGGGGCTCGCCGGGCCGCCATCAGGGAGATGGCGATGCCGAGGCAGATGAAGTTGACGGTCGTGGCCGGCGCCATTCGCCCCGGCGCGACGGTCTCGACCGCCCCTCGGGGATCCGCAAACAGGAGCTCGTCGATGCCGAGGCTCCGGTGCGTGAGGTACTGGATCAACGTGAGAGTGCCCAGGCACACGACGACGCCGCCGGCCCCGGTCGCCGCGGCGCGGCTTCCGTCGGGAGCATCGCGGCCCGAAAGCAGCCAGATCGCGATGCCCACCAGCACGAAGGCGAATGCCGTATTCGGGGCCATCGGTGCGAAGCCCGGCAGGAGGCGGGTCAGGAGACCGGCGTGGAAAGCCCAACCCGCGAGGACGAGCGCTCCCACGAGGGCCGTCGCCGCCCCGCAAGACCGCGACGCGCGCCGGCTGGCGTCCGCCAGGCTCGAAAGCGACGAACCGGTCATGGGGCTCGGTCGCATGGAGAAAGTATGCGCTTCAGGGGCCGGCGGGAGCTCCGAGGCGACCTACTCCATCGGCGGGTTATAGGAGGGAATCCCCGTCACGGCCTGGCCGAGCACGAGCGTGTGGATGTCGTGCGTGCCTTCGTACGTGAAGACCGACTCGATGTTCGCGAGATGCCGGAACACGGGGTACTCGCCGACGATCCCGTTCGCGCCGAGGATCTCGCGGGCCAGCTTCGCACACTCGCGCGCGACCCACACGTTGTTCCGCTTCACCATCGAGACGTGCTCGGGCTTCATCGTGCCGGCGTCCTTCATCCTGCCCAGGCGCAGCGCGAGGAGCTGCCCCTTCGTGATCTCGGTGATCATGAACGCGAACTTCGCCTGCACGAGCTGGTGCGACGCGATCGGCCGGTCCTTGAACTGCTTGCGGCTCTTCGCGTAGTCGAGCGCGCACGTGTACGTGGCCATTGCCGAGCCCAGGGCTCCCCAGGAGATGCCGTATCGCGCCTGGGTCAGGCACGAGAGCGGACCCTTGAGCCCCTCGACGCCGGGCAGGACGCTGGCGGCCGGCACGCGCACGTCCTCGAAGGCGAGTTGCGACGTGACCGAGGCGCGGAGGGACATCTTCATCCGGTGCTCGGGCGTGGAAAAACCCTTCATGCCCTTCTCGACGAGGAAGCCGCGCACGGGGCCGTTGGCGTCGCCGACCTTCGCCCAGACGACGGCCACGTCGGCGATCGAGCCGTTCGTGATCCACGCCTTGGCGCCGTTCAGGATCCAGTCGCTCCCGTCCTTCTTCGCGACGGTGCGCATGCCGCCGGGGTTCGAGCCGAAGTCCGGCTCCGTCAGTCCGAAGCAGCCGATCTTCTCGCCCTTCGAGAGCGCCGGAATCCAGCGGTCTTTCTGCTCCTTCGAGCCGTACGTGAAAATCGGATACATCACGAGAGACGACTGGACGGACACGAAGGAACGGAGGCCGGAATCGCCCCGCTCGAGCTCTTCCGTGATGAGCCCGTAGGCCACGTTGTTCAGACCCGGCAGGCCGTACTCCGAGATCGTGGACCCGAAGAGGTTCATCGCAGCCATCTTCGGGATGAGCTCCTTCGGGAACCGCCCCTCGTAGGCGCAGTCCTCGATGATCGGAAGGATGTCCTCGTCCACGAAGCCGCGCACGAGGTCGCGCACGGCCCGTTCGTCGTCGGACAGCATGTCTTCGATTCCCAGGAAATCCACACCGGCAAAGCCCACGGCAACCTCCACCCAAAGATTCGGATCCGGATTTTGCTTTGGATTCGGATGAAGATTCGGAATTTCTTAGAAGGGTGAAGGGGCACGTCATAATCGACCCATGGCGAATCCCGCGTGGAAAGTGGCGGTGGACGTGGCGGAGGGTTACGTCTCGCTCAACCCGGTGGTCCTCAAGAAATACCAGAAGCACGAGGTGGACGCGCTCCTCAAGGAGCTCGAGAAGCTCACGCGGGACACGCGTTCGCAGGTCGTGCCGCAGGACGATTCCGAGGCGAGCGCAACCCGGAGCCGCAGGCTCCTCCGCCTCTCGCAGGCGAACGTCGTCCTGCAGAGCTGGAGAATGAGGATGCTGAAGTGACGATCTCGGAACTGCCCGGCCACGCCGGCGAGACCGTCACGCTCAAGGGATGGCTCTACCACTGGCGGAAGGGCGGGAAGATCTGGTTCCTCATCCTGCGCGACGGGAGCGGGTACCTCCAGTGCGTCGTCTCGAAGGCCGACGTCGCCGAGCCGGTATGGGAGGCTGCGACGAGCGCGACGCAGGAGTCCACGCTCGAGATCGCCGGTGTGGTGAAGTCGGACCCGCGCGCACCGGGGGGTGTCGAACTGAGTGTCACGGACGTGAAGGTCCTCGACCTCTGCCACGACTGGCCGATCACGCCGAAGGAGCACGGGGTCGACTTCCTCGTGTCGCAGCGCCACCTCTGGCTGCGCTCGTCGAAGCAGGTCGCCGTCCTCAAGGTGCGAAGCGAGGTCGAGAGCGCGATCCACGATTTCTTCTATGCGCGCGGTTACACGCGCCTCGATTCGCCCATCCTGACGCCGGCGGCATGCGAGGGCACGTCGAACCTGTTCGAGACGCAGTACACGGAGGACGAGAAAGCCTACTTGTCCCAGTCCGGCCAGCTCTATCTCGAGCCCGCGGCCGCGGCGCTGGGCAAGGTCTACTGTTTCGGGCCCACGTTCCGCGCCGAGAAGTCCAAGACGCGCCGGCACCTGCGCGAGTTCTGGATGGTCGAGCCCGAGGTCGCGTTCCTCGAGATCGGCGGGCTGATGGACCTGGCGGAAGAGTTCGTCAAGGAGCTCACGGCCCGCGTCCTCGACCGCCGCAAGGAGGACCTCAAGCGGCTCGAGCGCGACGTCGCGAAGCTCGACCCCGTCCTGTCCCGGAAGTTCGCGCGCATCTCCTACCGCGAGGCGGTCGAGATCCTCCAGAAGAAGGGCTTTCCGGTGAAGTTCGGCGACGACCTCGGCGGAGACGAGGAGACGGCGCTCGCCGAGGGCTTCGACACTCCGGTCATGGTCACGCGGTACCCGTCGTCGATCAAGGCGTTCTACATGCAGCCGGACCCGCAGGACCCGGACGTCGCCCTCTGCCTCGACATGCTCGCACCCGAGGGCTACGGCGAGATCATCGGCGGGTCGCAGCGCATCCACGACCACGATCTGCTGCTCTCGCGCATCCGGCAGCACAACCTGCCGCTCGAGGCCTTCCAGTGGTACCTCGACGTCAGGAAGTACGGCACGTTCCCGCACTCGGGCTTCGGCATGGGCCTCGAGCGCTTCGTCGCGTGGATGTGCGGCGTGCCGCACCTGCGCGAATGCATCCCGTACCCGCGGATGCTGTACCGGATCTACCCCTGATGGCGAAGGGTCTCTCGCTCCCGTCCGTCGGCATCGTGTCGCTCGGATGTCCGAAGAACCTCGTCGACACCGAGGTGATGCTGGGTCATCTCCAGCGGGAGGGAATGACGCTGGCCGATCCCGAGAAATCGCGCGTCGTCATCGTGAACACCTGCGGCTTCATCGACTCGGCCAAGGAGGAATCGGTCGGCGCGATCCTCCGCGAGGTCGCGCGCAAGGAGGCGGGGGAGATCGACCGCGTGATCGTGGCGGGCTGCATGGTGCAGAAGTACGGGAGAGAGCTCGCCGCCGAGATCCCCGAGATCGACCACTTCATCGGCCTCGACGAGCTGGAGAAGGCGCCGGCCGCCGCGCTCGGCCTCCCGTCGCTGCCGCGCTTCAGCGACAAACCGCTTGCCACCCGCCTCTACGACGACCTCGCGCCGCGCGTGCTCACGCACCGCAAGGGCTACGCGTATCTGAAGGTGGCCGAGGGCTGCAACAACCCGTGCACGTTCTGCACGATTCCGCAGATGCGCGGCCTCATGCGCTCGCGCACGATCGCGTCGCTCGTGAAGGAGGCCCAGAGCCTCGAGGCACAGGGAGTGAGGGAGATCGTCCTCATTTCGCAGGACACGACCCGCTACGGCGAGGACCTCGGTCTCGGTCGTACGGGTCTCGCGCAGCTCGTGAGGGCTCTTCTCGCTCAGACGGGCTTCCCGTGGGTGCGGTTCCTCTATGCGTATCCGAAGACGCTCCACCCGGGCGTCTTCGAGCTCATGGCGAAGGAGCCGCGTTTTCTCCCCTATGTCGACATGCCGCTTCAGCACGTCTCGAAGAGGTTGCTTTCGGCGATGAAGCGCGGCGGCGATCCGGAAAGTTACCGAAAGCAGTTTGCTCGGATCCGGGAAATCGTCCCCGACATCGCATTGCGCTCGACGTTCATCGTCGGATTTCCGGGAGAAGAAGAGAAAGACTTCTTAGAATTGATGTCCTTCGTGAAGGACGTGGCTTTCGACAACCTCGGGATCTTCACGTACTCACCGGAACCTGGGTCGGGCGCGGAGCCGCTCGGGGACCCTGTTTCCAACGAGGTCAAGGAGGAGCGGCGAGCCGCCTTGATGAAGATCCAGCAGCGGATTTCCCTTTCTAAGAACCGCGCGAAGCGCGGCAAAATCTTTGATTCTCTTCTCGAAGGATCCTGTGAGGAGTCCGAAATGCTGCTCGAGGCGCGCCTCGCCGGCCAGGCCCCCGAGATCGACGGCCGCATCCTGATCAACGCCGTGCCGGAGGGCTGGACGCCGCGCGTAGGGGAAATCGTGCGCGTGAAGATCACCGAGGCGCACGCCTACGACCTGGTCGGACGGGTCGTCGCCCCGGTCGCTTAAGATCCGCCCGCTTGCACGTCGTCAAGGATCCTTTCCGCCCCGTCGACCTTCCGCGAGGCGGCGTCGTCACCGTCGGAAATTTCGACGGCCTGCATCGCGGTCATCAGGCGATGCTTGCGGCCGTCTCGGCGCGTGCCCGCGAGCTCGGCGTGCCGAGCGTCGTCGTGAGCTTCGATCCGCATCCTCTCAAGGTCCTGCACCCCGAGCGCGCCCCGAAGATGATCCAGACGCTCCGCCAGCGCGAGGAGGCGATCGAGTCCTGCGGCATCGACGCTCTCGTTCTCGTGTCTTTCACGCGGGACTTCTCGCTCACCCCGGCCGAGGCCTTCATCAAGGAGCTTCTCGTGAAGCGGCTCGCGGTGCGGGAGGTGCACGTGGGCGCGCGTTTCATTTTCGGAAGAGACCGCCTCGGAACGCTGGACCTTCTCCGCGCGGCCGGCGAGTCTGCGGGATTTCGCGTGACCGGTCTCGCGGACGTGAACGACGCGGGCGGCGCCATCTCGTCGACGCGCATCCGAAACGCACTCCTGGAAGGAGACGTCGTCACGGCGCGGGAGCTGCTCGGGCGCCCCTACGCGATGGACGGAATTATCGCGAAGGGGGACCGGATGGGGCGCAAGATCGGGTTCCCGACGATGAACCTCAAGGCCGACAACGAGCTGTTCCCGAAGGACGGCGTCTACTTCACCTCCGTCCGAATCGATTCGTTCGAGCGCACCTTCGCCTGCGTGACGAACATCGGGTGCCGGCCCACGGTGTACGAGGAGTACGCGACGACCATCGAGTCGTACATCCTCGATTTCTCGTCGGACGTCTACGGCGAGCGCGTGCGCCTGTCGTTCTACGGCCGCGTGCGCGACGAGCGGACCTTCCCGTCCATGCTGGACCTCACGGCCCAGATCCGGCGGGACGTGGAGGCGACGCGCCTCCATTTCAGCAGGAATCCGCTGCCGTGAGCGCTGAGGTCGTGCTCAGGGCCATTGCCGCCGCGCTCGCTCTTCTCGTCGCGAGAGGGACGGGGAATCGGGCCGCCACCTTCGCCATGGGCGTCCTCGCAGGATTCGCGGTGTTTGGATCGCGCGCCCACGAGATGCCCGACGCCTTCGGCGCCGCCTTCCTCGCGGCCTGCCTCGTGACCCTCGTCGCGATCGGAAACGCGCGCACCTGGCCCCCGATCGCCGGCGACGGCGTTTCGGCGGGCGCGCTGGCCGCGACGGGCGCCGCCTGCGCCGCCGCCGTTTCGGGCCGCCACCTGCCGGGCTGGCAGGAGCCCGCGCTCATCGCGATCACCCTGGCCGTCGTTTCGGCCTTCGCCGCGGAGGCCACGCGCGCGAGCGCGGAAGCGGGCTGGCGCGAGTGGATCGCCTGGACGTCCGCCGCGCTCGGACCCGTCCTTCTCGCCGCGGCGCTTGCGGGCCTGTTTGCCGGCGTGCCGCGCCGCACCGAGCCGCTCGCCGCCCTGGGGATGCTCGCGGCCGCCGTGCTCGTCTGGGCGCCGGCGATTCTCGCCGAGCGCGCGCGGGTCTCGCGCGAGCTCGCCGAAGAAGTCACGCTCGGGCTGCTTCCCGAGGAGGACGCCGTTGCGCTGCGCCTGCCCTGGACGCGCGGCTTCGAGAAGAGGTTCGGCCGGGCGGACGAGCGCCGTGAGTACGTGACGAGCGCGCTTCTCCTCGCGGTCGCGCGTCACCAGCAACGGCACCGCACGGGAGAAGCCGAGCGGCTGAGGCAACTCGAGGTCCTGACGTTCCGGACGCGCCTCCGGAGGACGCAGGACGCGCGGGCCTCCCGGTTCGACAGGCGGGAGCCGGGCGAATTCGCGGACGCGTCGGCACCGGAGAGCCCGGGTCCGCTCTGAAGTTTCAGAGGCACCGGGGTTTCAAAGGCACCGGAGTTTCAGGGGCGCCGCGCGTGTCACGAGCGCGGGCCGTCCGCGTCCCAGAGCGTCGTTTCCCCGAACTTGTCCAGGACGGGCCGGATCAGTTTCGCGTCGCCGACCGCGGCCAGGATTCCGGTTGCCGGGTTGAAGAATTCCTGCGCGGTCAAGGCCGCTTCTTCCCGGGAGACAGAGTGGACGCGGTCCCGCCACGTGGCCCACTCGTCTTCGGGCAATCCGTGGAGAAGCCTCGCGATCTCGTCCTGGGCGACGCCGCCCGGGGTCTCGCGCGGGATGGGAAAGCTGCCCAGCAGGTATTTTCGCGAGCGGTCGTGCTCCTCGGCCGTCGGCCCCTCCGAGGCGTACGCGCGAATCAGGTCGAAGAGTCCCGCGCAGGCCTCGCGCGTCACCTCGGTCCGGCAGTCGATCGAGGCGCCGAACTGCCCTCCCGCGACGCGCGCGGACACGGAGGAATACGCGCCGTAGGTGAGGCTGCGCTCTTCCCGAAGGATGTGGAAGAGGCGTGAAGACGCGCCCCCTCCGAGCGACTGGTTCGCGACGAGGGCGGTCGTGAAGCGTGGATTCCGGCGGGCGACCGCGGGCCTCGCGAAGAGCAGATTCGTCTGCACCGAACCGGGCCGGTTCACGAGGTGAATCGAGAAGCCGGGGATGGCCGGCGGGGGAGGAACGGCGGCGGGCGGCGAAAGGACGCCGGCGGGAAGGCCCCCGAAGGCCCGTTCGGCCGCGCGCAGCAGTGCGTCCGGATCCGCGGCGCCCGCGAGGATGAGCGTGGCGTTTGCGAGGGAAAAACGCGCGGCCGCGAAGGCGGCGACGTCGTCCCGGCTGAGCGATGCGAGGCCCTTTTCCGTCGCCGTCAGGCGGCCGTACGGATGGCCGGGGTAGAGCCGGTCGAGAAGGCGCTCGCGCGCGAGGAAGTCGGGCTCGGAGCGCTGCTCGGCCAGCACGTCGATCTGGCGCCGGCGGTTCTTCTCGAACTCGTCCTCCGGAAACGTGGATTCCGTGAGGACCTCGGCCAGGAGTGCGAGCCCTTCGTCGAGATCTTTCTCGAGCACGAAGAGGCGCGCGACGGACGAATCGCTCCCGGCCGCGACCTCGAGGATCGCGGCGAGGTCGTCGAGCGCTTCCCCGAGCTCCTTCGCGTTGCGCCGGCGCGTTCCGCCCAGAAACGTGTCGCCGGTGATCTCGGCCATGCCCTCGCGCGAGGGCGGGTCGGCCGCGCTGCCCGCTCCGGGAAAGAGGACGGCGACGGCCACCGTGGGACGACGGCCCCAGCGGGCCGCGCGCACGGCGACGCCGTTCGCGAGAAGCGTGCCGGTGAACGTGGGCAGGGAGAAGGGGAGCGGGAGAGAGGGCGGCGGGGGCAGGCGCGTCGCGCTCATGCGGCCTCCCGGGACCCTTCGGGCACGACGGTGACGACCGACCGGCGGGCGGCCACGAGGAGGCGCGCCGCGGCCTCCCTCACGGCGGCCGCTTCCAGCGCGAGGACGGCCTCGACGTCGCGGGGGAACAAGCCGGGATCCCCGTCGTAGACGCCGTACTCGGACAGGAGGAAGGCGATGGCCTGCGTCGTCTGTGTGGCGCGCACGGCGCTCGCGAGGACCATCCGGCGGACCCGCTCCATCTCGCGCGGCGTGGGGCCGTCGGCGGCGAAGCGTTCGAGGTCGAGGAGGATCTCCGCCTCGAGGCGCTCCAGCGTGATGCCGGGCCGCGCCAGCGCGAAGACGCGGAAGAGCGAGGGGCCGCGGCGCTCGTCGAGCGACACCGACAACGACAGGGCGAGCGATTCGTCCTTCACGAGACGGCGCCAGAGCCGGCCCGATTCACCCGCGCCGAGGATGCGCTCCACGACCGAGAGCGCGAAGGAGTCGGGGTGTCGGCGCTCTTCCACCTTGAAGTTGACGTGCAGGGCCGGCATCGCCGCATGCTTGTCCGTGACCGCGAGGCGTCTCTCGCCGGTGGGAGCGGGCTCCTCGAACGCGAACGGCTGCGGCGCCTCCCGCGCGGGAACCTCCGCGAAGGCGTTCTTCACGCGGCGGAACGCGTCGCCGGCATCCACGTCGCCGACCACGGCGAGAAGAGCGTTTCCGGGAGCGTAGTAACGGCGGTAGAAGTCCCGCGTGTCGTCGAGAGACGCCGCGCCGAGATCGTCCATGGAACCGATGACGGAATGCTTGTAGGGAAACGCGTCGTACGCGAGGTCGTCTGCGGCCTCGAACGACGCGGCATAGGGCTGGTTGTCCACGCGCAGCCTCTTCTCTTCCTTCACGGCCTCCCGTTGGTTGTCGAGCTTTTCCTGCGTGAGAACGAGAGCCCGCATCCGGTCGGATTCGAGAAAGAGGCCGAGGTCGAGGGATTCGGCCGGAAGCGTCTCGAAGTAATTCGTCCGGTCCTCGGACGTCGTTCCGTTCATCGAGCCGCCTGCCTCGGCCACGAGCCGGAAGTGCTCGCCCTTGCCGACGTTCTCCGAGCCCTCGAACATGAGGTGTTCGAACAGGTGCGCGAAGCCGGTCTTTCCGGCCGGTTCGACCCGGCTCCCGACGTCGTAGGTCACGTCCACCGTCACGAGAGGGATTCCGCGCTGCGGAGACACGACGATCGTGAGCCCGTTCGCGAGGCGCTCGACGTGAAACGGGATTTCGAGATCGAGAGAAGAACTGATGGGAACCTCCTGCGACGAACCTTCCGTGAAACCCCGCGCGGGGCCCGTTCGTAATATAACGATTGTGTTGAGGCGCCGTGTTCTCGCGCTTTCCGCGCTCCTCGCCGTGAGCATCTTCCCCGACGCACGGGGACAGGAAGCGAGCGTGAAAACGGATTCGGGCGTGCCGAAATTCCGCGTCGAAGCGGTCCTCTACGACTACGAGCCGGTCTCGGAAAGGCACGAGAGATTCGCGGAGTTCTTCTACGGCGCACTGTCGGCGGAATGGGCCCGCGGCGGTTTCGCCGCGAAGGCCGAGGTGCGCGGCCGCGAAGGGCGATTCCGCCCGTTCTATGACGGTTCCGTATGGCTGGAAGAGGGTTGGGCCTCTCTCGCGACGCCGATCGGCGCCGTGATGGCCGGAAAGCTCGAGCGGACGTTCGGACTCGAGGACGAGTCCTTCATCGGCACGCTCTTCACCGCGAACGGCGTCACGCGCAACCCCGACTGGGGCGCGGGGCTCGCGGGCGAGAAGCGGCTCGGATTCGACACGCTCGGCTGGAGCGCCCGCTATTTCGGCCAGAACGACCACGTTTCGTGGGAGGACGACGGTCGCGGCGTCGAGTCGGATGCGCGGCGGATCCTCCGGGATGGCCTCGAGGCGCGGGTCTTCTATCTCGTGAACAAGGGCCTCTGGTCGCTCAAACCGGCGGTCTCGGTGGCGTCCGCCGCGCTCGACGAGAGGGACGGCACCTCCTCGTTCCGGAGGACGGACGGAGCCTTCGACGTCACCGCGACGTTCGGGCCGATCGCTCTTCTCCTGGAGGGCTTCACGAGGTCGGGAGAACGCTGCGCGCCGGAAGCGCCCTGCCGTCTCGGCTACGACGACGCGACGGCCTTCCTCGCGGGGTTTCGCGCCGAGTTCCCGACCGTCACGTACCGCTATCTCTATTCGGTCTGGCACTATCGCGGAGCCGAAGCCACCGAGCAGCTTCATCTGCCGGGCGTGGTCTGGACGCCTCGAAAGGGCCTGGCGGCCACGATCGAGTACAGTGCCCGGTCGATGAAGACGCTTTCGGGCACGGCGGTCGTGAAGGCCTTTCAACTCGGCCTGTCAGTGGCTTTTTGAAGAGTCCCGCGTCTCATGCACCCTCGAGGAGCTCATGAAGAAAAGGGTCCTGATCATCGGAATCGTCGTCGCGGTCGCGGCGCTCGCCGGCGCCTATTTCTTCACGCGCCGCAGTTCGGCCGAGCCCAAGTTCCGCAAGGGGAAACTCGACAAGGGCGACGTGGTCGCGACGGTGACCGCCACAGGGACGCTGTCGGCGGTCACGACGGTGAGCGTCGGCAGCCAAGTCTCGGGGATCATCGCGAAGCTCTACGTCGACTTCAACTCGGTCGTCAAGAAGGGGCAGCACCTCGCCGACCTCGACCCCACGCCTTTCCAGCAGGCCGTCGACCAGAGCCGGGCGAATCTCGACAAGGCGAAGGTGCAACTCCGCAACGACGAGATCGCGCTCACGCGAGCGAAAAGGCTCTTCGCCGATCAGCTCATCGCCCAGTCGGACCTCGACGGGGCGCAGACGGTGCGCGACTCGGATGTCGCGACGGTCGCGCAGGTCACGGCGCAGCTCCGTCAGGCCGAGACGAACCTCTCGTACGCGCACATCGTCTCGCCGATCGACGGCGTCGTCGTGAGTCGAAGCTACGATGTCGGCCAGACGGTCGCGGCGTCCTTCCAGGCTCCCACGCTTTTCATGATCGCGCAGGACCTCACGAAGATGCAGGTGCTCACGAACATCGACGAGGCCGACGTCGGCCGCGTCAAGGTCGGGCAGGAAGCGTCCTTTTCGGTCGACGCCTTTGCAGACCAGCCTTTCAAGGGAGCCGTATCGCAGATCCGTCTCTCGCCGCAGACGGTCCAGAACGTCGTGACCTATCCCGTCGTCCTCGACGTCGCGAACCCCGACCTCAAGCTGAAACCCGGCATGACCGCGAACGTGCAGGTTCCCGTCGACGTGCGCAAGGACGCCTTGCGCGTCGCGAATTCGGCTCTGCGTTTCCGGCCGGACACGTCGGATCTCGTGGCCGAGGCCCACCCGAGCAAGCCGAAGGAGGCGGCGAAGGGCGGCACCGCCTCCTCCGCGCCGCCGCCGCCCGACTCCGCGGCGGGCCGGCCGGTGACGTCCGCGCGGACCGGTCCTCCGGGATCGGGTGCGCCGGGCGGACGGCCCGGCGGCGGCTCGCGCTCCACGGGCGGGACGGGCACCCTCTACGTCGAGGTCCCGAATACGGGCGGCAAGCTGAAGCCCGTCTCCGTGCGGACACTCATCACCGACGGAAACCTGACGGCGATCCGCTCGGACGAGCTGAAGGAGGGCGACGAGATCGTCGTGGGCCTCGCGACGGCCCGGGCCGGCGCGCCGGGCGGCGGCAGTCAGGGCGCTCCCGGCGGCGGCCGCCGCCCGTTCTGAAGGCGAACACGTGACACGCCCCGTCATCGAGATCGAGAACCTCACGCGCGTCTACCAGATGGGCGAGACGGAGGTGCGCGCGCTCGACGGCATCTCTCTCACGGTCGAACCGGGGGAATTCGTCGCGGTCATGGGCCCGTCCGGATCGGGCAAGTCCACGTTCATGAACATCGTCGGATGCCTCGACCGCCCGACCGCGGGGCGCTACGTGCTCGAGGGCGTCGACGTGTCGGGCCTCGATCGCGACGAGCGCGCGAGCATCCGCAACGACAAGATCGGCTTCGTCTTCCAGAGCTTCAACCTGCTCTCGCGGACGAACGCCCTCGAGAACGTCGAGCTCCCTCTTCTCTATTCGTCGAAGTCGAAGATCACCGAAGAGCAGGTCCGCGCGCAGGCGATGAAATGCCTGGAGCGCGTGGGTCTCGGCCCCCGGTGGGACCACACGTCGGCCCAGCTTTCGGGCGGACAGCAGCAGCGCGTCGCCATCGCGCGGAGCCTCGTGAACGACCCCGCGATCGTCCTCGCCGACGAGCCGACGGGCAACCTCGACTCGAAGACGTCCGTCGAGGTCATGGCGATCTTCCAGGAGCTGAACGACGAGGGGAAGACCGTCGTGCTCATCACGCACGAGCCCGACATCTCCGAGCACGCGAAACGCATCGTGACGTTCCGCGACGGGAGAATCCTCTCGGACGTTCCCGTGACGAAGAGGCGCGTCGCGGCCCGCGTGGCGCCTGCGGCGGGTGCGGAGGGCGCTCCGTGACGAAGACCGGCAACATCCTGAAGGTCGCATTCCGCGCGCTCTCGCGCAACAAGCTGCGCTCGCTCCTGACGGCTCTCGGCATCATCATCGGCGTCGCGTGCGTCGTCGCGACGATCGGGATCGGAGACGGAGCGCGCCTCCAGGCGGAGGACCAGCTCAAGTCGCTCGGGACGAACTTCCTCATGATCTTCCCGGGCACGACGACGTCCTCCGGCGCGCGAACGGGCTGGGGCGGCAGCTCGCGCCTCTCGGGCGACGACGTCGAGGCGCTCAGGCGCGAGGTCTCGACCGTTTCCTACGTCTCCGCGACGATCCGCACGGTCGCGCAGGTCATCTACGGCAACCAGAACTGGTCGACGTCCATTCAGGGCGGCGAGGTCGACTGGCCGTTCATCCGGTCGTGGAATCTCGCGAGCGGCCAGTTTTTCACGGATCAGGACAATCGCTCGGCGAGCAAAGTGTGCGTGATCGGGCAGACCGTGAGAACGAATCTGTTCGGCAACGAGGAACCGATCGGCAAGACGATCCGCATCAAGAACATCCCGTTCAAGGTCGTGGGCGTTCTCGAGTCCAAGGGCGGCTCGACGATGGGGCAGGACCAGGACGACATCGTCATCGCCCCGTACGAGACCGTCCGCAAGAAGATCATGGGCACGACGGCGGTCGGTGCGATCCTCGCGTCGGCGTCTTCGAACGAGCTCGTCCCGCGCGCCCAGGAGGAGATCACGGCCCTTCTCCGCCAGCGGCACCGCATCAACAAGGCCACCGGCCAGGATGACGACTTCATGATCCGTTCGCAGACCGAAATGCTGCAGCAGGCGGAAGATCAGAGCCGTACGATGAGCGCGCTTCTCTGGTCGATCGCGGGCGTGTCGCTCCTCGTGGGCGGCATCGGAATCATGAACATCATGCTCGTCTCGGTGACCGAGAGGACGCGGGAGATCGGCGTTCGCATGGCGATCGGCGCCAGGGGCGGGGACATCCGTGCGCAGTTCCTCGTGGAGGCCGTCGTCCTCGCGATCACGGGCGGCGCCGTGGGGATCGGACTCGGGATCGGGATCCAGCGCACCGTCGCGCGCTTCGCGGGATGGCCCGTCTCCGTGCAGCCGAGCGCCATCTGGCTCGCCTTCGCGTTCTCGGCCCTCGTCGGAATCGCGTTCGGGTTCTACCCGGCCCTGAAGGCCAGCCGGCTGGATCCCATCGAGGCCCTGCGATACGAGTGAGCCGGAACCGCGCTAACCTTTCCGGGTGAATCCGGACATCTCGGACTCGAGCGCCGCCGTCTCGGGCCGCTCCCGCTCGGAGGAGACGCCCTTTCATCGGAATACCGCGGCGTGGAACCCCCGTCGGTCTCTCGTGGCGCGGCTTCTCTGGTACGTCGTTCCGGTCGCGCTCGTTCCGGCGGCCGTCTACTGGCTCGCCGTGGACGGCATCGGCCGCGAGCAGCAGCAGGGGATTCGTGCCACGCTCCTCGGCGACGCGCGCCTCAACGAGGAGCGGGCGCTCTCCGAAGACGCGGCCGATCGGCTTCGGCAGATCGCCGGCGCGACGCGAGAGGTCGTCGCGATCGCCCAACGCGCGGCGGAGCAGGCACGGCGAGCGCTCGAGGACGGTCCGGACCCGAAGCTTCCGGCGGAACCGCTCGTGGAGGAGGCGAGCGGGCTGATCCGCACGACGGGGCACGGGGTCAGCGCCGCGATGGTGAGCCGTGCGACGGGACTCGGGATCATGGCGCGCCGCGACCTCGCCGCGACCCGGCGCCTGGAAGCGCCGTTCGTCGTCCTCGGTCTCGGTCCGATGGATCTGTCCGCGCTCTCGATCAGGACGGCCTCGGGCGTCCTCAGAGTGGTACCCGGCCTCGACCTGAGTCCGGGCGGGAGGCCTGTCGTTGATCCGGCCTTCCGTTTTCCGAGCGACTCGGCACGGCCGCTCGTGGAAGGGGCCGGCGGGACCGACCCACCCGCCGTCATCTGGTCCGACGTCTATGACGACTTCTATGCCGGGAACGGCATCATTGTTTCGGCTGTCGCCCTCGTGAAGGGAAGAGACGGCCGGCTTCTCGGTGAGGTCGCCGCCGACTGGGTCTTCCCCCGGCTGTTCCAGGGGTCCGACCATCCCGGTTTCCCGAACGACGTCGAGTTCCTGTTCAAGGCGGACGGCAAGGTGGTCGCGTCGATGCCCGCGAGGCGAATGGCCCCCGAACAGGTCGAGGAGGTCGGCGCGGTCGTGGCGAAGCGGGTCGACGGCGTCCTCGAGACGAAGATCGGGGGGCAGGCGTTTCTCGTCGTCATACGCCACGTGCCGGCTCTCCGGTGGACGTACGCCAGGATCACACCCCGAGCCGCCTTGGAAAAGAAAGTCGCCAGCGAGATCGACCCCATTTTCGCGGCGGCCGACCGCAAACGGAACGAGTTGCGGCTGCTCTATCTCGCCCTGGTCGGGGTCTGCGCCGCCGCCGTCGTCGTCGCCATGCGGCGGGCCCTCACGCCCCTGCGCCGCGTCGCCCGCGTCGCCGACGCGATCGCGTTCGGGCGGCCGACCCCGCGCCTTCCGGAGGGGGATCGTCTCGACGAGGTGGGCCGTCTCTATCGCGCCATGACGGACCTCGACCGTCGCGTGCGGTGGCGCATCGCCTCGATGGAGGGCGTCCACCGGCTCGCGCAGGCGGCTGCCCTCATGACGCGCCCGGAGGAGACCTTCGCGCAGCTCACGCGCCAGATCGCGGCTCTCGTCGGAGCCACGAAGGCCTGGATCTGCCTCTGGGACCCCGAGACGCGCTCCCTCGTCGTGACCCCTCCGGGCTTCGGAGTGTCCGACGACGCGCTGCGCGACCGCCGTTTCGGGCTGAACGACGGGAGCCTGGCGATCTTCTGTTACCGGACGGGGGAGACCTGCCTCAGGAACGATCTCTCGGCGGACCCGATGCTGTCGGAGGTCCTCGTCGGAGCCCTCGGCATCGAGAAGAACGTCGTTTTCGCGCCGCTCAAGGCGGAAGTCGGGATCCTCGGAGTCCTCGCGGTGGCCGACAAGCCCGGCGGTTTCGACGCCGAGGATCAGTCCGCCATCGACGGATACGCCGGCGAGGCGGCCCTCCTGCTCAGGAATGCGCGACTCTACGAAGAGCTGCAGCGCAGCTACGAGAGGCTGCGCGACGCCCAGCGGAACCGCGATTACTTTCTCCAGAACATCAACCACGAACTGCGCACGCCGCTCACGGCCATCCTCGGATGGAGCGAGGTCCTCGCGGAGGACCGGCCCGACGCCGAAACAGCGAGAATAGCGGTGGATCAGATCAACCGGTCCGCCCAGTTTCTCCTCGCGCTCATCGGCGACCTTCTCGACCTGTCCCGGTTCGAGGAGGGGCGCACGCGTCTCGAGCCCGAGATGGTGGATCTCGGTCCCCTGGTCTCGGACTCCGTCGAGCCGGTTTCCGTCATGGCCGAGGCCAAGGGAATCCGGATGTCGCTCGTGGTCCCGGCGCAAATGACGCCCGTGAGGCTCGATCCTCTGCGCATCCGGCAGGTCCTCTGGAACGTCGTTCAAAACGCCGTGAAATTCACGCCGAAGGGGGGTGAGATCCGCGTGGAGGCGGAAGCCGACGATCGCGGGGTCTCCTTTTCGATCGCCGACAACGGCGTGGGCATCGACGCGAAGGAACTCCCCCTGATTTTCGAACGTTTCCGCCAGATCGACGGGTCGGCGACGCGCGCCTATCGCGGCATGGGGATCGGCCTTGCGCTCGCGAAGGCGTTCGTCGAGCTGCACGGCGGCACGATCCAGGTCGACAGCCAGCCGGGCCGGGGCACCACGTTCCGCATCCGCCTGCCCCGCATCTCGGTGCCTCCGGCAGCGGGTTGAGCCCGTTCAGCTCGATTTCTCCGCCGTCCCTGGGCCGGCCTCCTTTCACATGCGGCGACCGTGCCTTTCACGTAACCGGCGGTCGACTGCTGCGACTTGTTGAGGACGCCTTCCTTCTCGAGCTCCCGGAACGCCTCGAGACTCCGGCGGTGCCAGGAACAGACGCCGGGCGGCGGCGGGGGATCGGTCGCTCCCGTCCACGGGGGAGCCTCCGCGAGCCCTCTCACGTCTCCGATGTCCTTGAGCGCGGTCGCGCGCCGGACCCGGTCGTCGACGGAGCGCGGGTTCTTCGCGAGGAGACCCTCGAGGATCGCGAGCGCCTGTGTCCCGTGGGCGCTCCACCCCGCGTCGCCGGCCCGCACTTCGGCGTAGGCGAGCCTGACGAGAATGGACGAGAGGGCTCTCTGGAGCGTGACGTCCTTCGGATCCGCCGACGCGAGCGTCTCGCGGATCGCGGCGGCTTTGCGGTAGCTTTCGAGGCCCGCCTGCGTGTCACCGACCTCGAGGAGGTTGTACCCGAGATCACTCAGCGTGAACGAGAGGTCGCGGCGAGCCGTCGCGTTCGAGGGCTCCGCGGCGACGGTGGCTTCCTCGATCGCGAGAGCCTTCCTGTAGCTGCGGATGGATTCGTCGTGTCTCTTGAGGACCGCGAGCCGCCCGCCGATGTACTTGTGGCTCAGCGCGAGGCCGCGGCGCGCCCGCGCGTTTGCCGGATCCTCCGCGACCAGCCTCTCGAAGATCGCGGATTCCTTCCGAAAGGACGCGAGCGCCCCTTCGACATCGCCTGCGTTGGATTGGCTCGCTGCGAGAGCGTGGTACGCCCGCGCGAGGGGCTCCTGATCGACGAGGCGCTCTGCGTCGGCCACGGCCTCCCGCGCCGCCGCCTCGGCCCCTTTCGTGTCCCCCGTGTCGGACAGGATCCTGTTCATCCGGATGTGTGAGTCCACGAGGGCGGCGCGGTCGCGCGGATCGGCGCGCGCGCCGCGCGCCAGGTCCTCACGGATCGCGAGCGCCTTCAGGTAGCTGGCCTTCGCGCCCGCGGTGTCGCCGAGGTTCCCGAAGTTGCCGCCCCCCTGAACGTCTCCCACTTTGTCATAGGCAGCGGCCAGCTCGCGCCGGATCGACGCGTCGCCGTGTGCGTCGCGCTCGAGGCTCTCGAGGTATTCGAGCGCGCGCTTGACGACGATCTGCCGCGCCGGCGTCGAGCCTGCGAGGTCCGCGATCGCGTCATGGATCTCGAAGAGGTACGTGTTCGCGAGCTTCCGGACGTCGTTGAACCGCCTCTCCGCGCGGGCCCGCTCCCGCGCGATCTGAACGAATCCCGCCGCCGCGACGAGGAGAACGAATCCCGCCGCCGCGACACCGAACCGGTGGCGCTTCAGGAACTTCCCTGCGCGATAGCCGAGCGTGTCGGGCCGTGCGAGGACGGGGCGCCCGGCGAGGAAACGGCGGAGGTCGCCGGCGAGCTGCTCGACGGTCGCGTAGCGCCGTTCGGGCTCTTTCGCCAGCGCCTTCCCGAGAACCGTGTCGAGATCGGTGCCGAGAAGGGGTGCCGTCGACGGCGGCACCTGCTCGATGACCGCCCGCTCGATCTCGGCGGGGGAGCCCGTCGTCGTCTGGTACGGCAGGGCGCCGGTCAGCAGCCGGTAGAGGACGACCCCGAGGGAGTAAACGTCGCTCGCGGTCGTGATCCTCTCGCCACGGATCTGCTCGGGGCTCGCGTATTCGGGCGTCAGGAGGCGGTGCACCGTCGCCGTACGCTCCTCCGAGGGCATGTCGAGGAGCTTTGCGAGCCCGAAGTCGAGGAGCTTCGGCACGCCGTCCTTCGTGACGAGGATGTTGCCGGGCTTCAGGTCGCGGTGAACGACGAGGTTCTGGTGGGCGAACTGCACGGCGGCGGCAATGTCGAGGAACAGCCGGATGCGCGCGTCGCGCGGGAGACTCCGGCGATCCGCGAACTCGAGGAGGTGCTCCCCCTCGACGACCTCCATCGCAAACCACGGGAGGCCGTCCTCGGTCGTCCCCCCGTCGTAAAGGCGCGCGATGTTCGGGTGCTCGAGCGTGGAGAGGATGTGTCGCTCCGTGTGGAAGCGCTCGAGCAGGAGCTCCGAAACGAGCTCCCTCCGGATCACCTTGAGCGCGGCGCGGCGTTCGAAGCCCACGCCGCGGTGGACGCCGAGGTAAACGGTGCCCATTCCGCCGCGGCCGAGGTCGCCGAGGATTTCGTACGGGCCGATTCGGGCGGGCCGTGGCGAACGTGCGGCGCCCCCGGAGTCGTTCGGGAGGCTCGCCACTTCCGCGAGGACGCCGGCCTCGAGCCGCCCGGGCGCCAGTGCGGCCCGAAGGAGCGACTCGACGTCGCGCCGGAGGGCTTCGTCGTTCCCGCAGGCCGACGCGAGGAAGGCCGCGCGCTCGTCCTCGGGGCGTTCGAGCGCGCCGAAATACAGCTCTCGCGCCTCCAGGAACCTTCCGTCCGTCACGGCGTCCCTGCGATCTCCCGCTGCAGCCAGGCCTCCGCGTGCTTCCACTCGCGGCTCACGGTCGAGTGGGACACCTGCAGAACTTCGGCCGACTCCTCGATCGTGAGTCCGGCAAACAGGCGGAGTTCCACGAGCCGGCACTGCCTCTCGTCGAGGGCCGAGAGTTTCGACAGCGCGCGGTCGAGGTCGAGGAGGTCGAGGCTCTTCGGCGGCGTCGCGGCGGCGACGGCCGCGGCGTTGTCGAGACCGAGGAGGATCTGGCCGGAGCCGCGCTTTTCGGCGTTGCGCGCCCGCGCGTGGTCGACGAGGACCTGGCGCATCGCGCGCGCGGCGACGCCGAAGAAATGGGCGCGGTCCTTCCAGTCGACGGATTTTCCCCCGACGAGCTTCAGGTAGGCCTCGTGGACGAGGGCCGTCGGCTGGAGCGTGTGGCCGCCGCGCTCGGAGCGAAGGACGGCGCCGGCCCGGCGGCGCAATTCGTCGTAAACGAGGGGCAGGAGCCTTCCGAGCGCCTCGCCGTCCCCGGCGCCCCACTCGCGGAGGAGCTTCGTGACCTCTCCGGCCGGGGCGGCGAGCGGGGGCTCTTCCATGAGGGGATCCGAGACTGATTCTCGCATTCCTCGATGGGGAGGCCTCGGGCTCCTCCGGAGGTCCCATGCGAAACCGTCTCACGCTCGTCGCCGCCGTGACGCTCCTCACGTTATCGGCCCCCGGATTCGGCGGGAACTGGACGATCCCCGGTACCGTCAACGCCGGCGGGCTGAACAACACCCGTTTCGTGTCGGACCTCGCGCTCACGAATCCCGGAAGCGTCCCGGCGCAAGTGTTGATCTCGTTCATCCCGGCGAACGGGACGAGCCCGGCCTTCGTCATGCTGAACCCGGCGGAAACGATCGTCTATCGCAACGTCCTCGACAGCCTCTGGGGAGCGCAGGGAGCCGGAGCGACGCGGGTCAACAGCGACTCGCCGCTCCTCATCAGGGCGCGGACGTACAACGCCTCTCTCACCGGAACCTATGGTGTGGCGCTCCCGGTCTTCCCGGACGAGCGGCTGCTCTCGCTCGGCGACACGGCCGACAGCCTGTGGATCAGCCAGTCGGCCGACGGAGGTTCCGGCTACCGCACGAACGTCGCCGTCGTCTTCCCGGACGACGGCGGAGGCGCCGCGACGGTGACGGTGTACGGCGCCGATGGCAGCAAGGCCGGCTCGCAGGACTTCTCGTTCGACGCTCCGGGATTCCAGCAGTTCGGCGTCGGCGGGTTCGCGGGAGCGGTGTCGATCGCGCGCGCGCAGGTGAAAGTCACACGCGGCCGGGCCGCCGGGTACTCCGTGGTCGTCGACAACGTGACGGGTGATTCGTCACTCTTCGCGTTCGAAGACCTGCCTGCCGGTGCCCAGGACGTCCTCGTCAACGGTGTCGCCCGGGCGAACGGACGAAACAACACCTTCTTCCGGACGGACGGCCGCTTCTACAACTCCGGAGCGTCCGACGCGACGGTGTCGGTGGCGTTCCACGACAACAAGAACAGCAATCCGTCTCCCTTGACCCGGACGTTCACCGTTCCCGCGGGACAGATCCGCGATGTCGTGGACGTGCTGAACGCACTGCTCGGCCTTCCCGTGGGCTCGGCCGGGGCGCTGCGCTTCACATCCGACGCGCCGGTTGCGATCCTGTGCCGCACGAGCAACGTCGATCCTCTCGGCGTCAAGCCGGGCACTTTCGGCGCCCAGCAGAAGCCCACACCGCTCCTCTCGTTCCTGATGTCGGCCGACGCGGGCGCGGTCGTCACCGGCATCCGGCAGAACGCGACGTTCCGGACGAACGTGGGCTTTGCCGCGGGCGGGGACGGCGCCGGCTACACACTGACGCTCGAGAGCACGTCCGGCGACACCGTCGCGACATCGGCGGCCTCTCTCGGAGCTTTCGGCTGGACGCAGCCGAACGTCGCAGACCTCTTCCCGGGCACGCCGATCCCCGAGGACGCGACGCTTCTCGTGCGGGTCACGTCCGGAAGCGTCGACGTTTTCGACTCCTCGATCGACAACGCCTCCGGAGACCCGGTCGTCACCCCGATCATGCCGCTACCCGAAGACATCCCGTCCGCGGCCACGATCGGTCCACAGGGAGGATCGATCCGTTCGGAGGACGGGCGGTTCACGCTGAAGGTGCCGGCCGGCGCGCTTGCCGCGCCCGCTGCGTTCTCTCTCGTCGCGGTTGCGAACACGGCGCCGAACGGACACGGCTCCGGCTACGTCCTGTCGCCGGGCGCTGCGTCGTTCTCGCGCTCCGCGAGGGTCGTCCTGAGCTACGACAAAACCACCCTCTTCGCGAATGCGCCGGTCGGCCCGAACCTGGCCTTCCAGAGCGGCGGCTCGTGGTATGCGGTGACGAGATCGTCGGTCGACGCGTCGGCCCGAACGGTCAGCGCCAGCATTCCGGCGACGTCGCCCGCCGCCGTATCGCCAGCCGCGGCGGCGCGCGGCGGGCGCCGCGCCACCCTCGACGCGGGCACGGCCTGGGCCTCCCTGTACGCGGTCGACCTCGTTCCGCCCACGAGGGTCGTCTTGTCGGGCAGCTCCCTCGATCTTCGCGTTTCGATCATCGACATCAAGGCCGGAGATCCGACTCCCTACGTCCTCGTGAGGAACAAGGATCTCTCGGGCTACGCCTTCGACTGGTACGTCAACACCGTCCTCCGGGGCAACCCACTGGCCGGCTCGATCGAGGGGAGCGGGGCGTCGGTGACCTACAGGGCGCCCGCGAAGGAAGGGAGCCTTGCCTGCATTCCGTCCGAAAACCCGGTTCTCATCCAGGTCTTCTTCGCCGATCGTGCCGCTGCCGGACCGAAGACCGACTTCCTGAAGGCCCGCGTCGGTGTCCTCGCGAGGAACTGGTCGTTCGACTACGGGCTGAAGAGGAACGTGACCTGCGGGTCGCTTCCGATCCTGACCCCGATAAGCTTCGGATACGGATCGCAGGTGAACGCGACGTTCACGATCGGCGAGGACATGACGGTGGGCAGTCTTCAAAAGGCGGGTTCCGGACTGTTGAGGGTCGAGGCCGGCACATGTTACGGAGACTGCTCGTACACGATGGGCCCGATCCGGACGATCGACCTCGTCGGCCTCGAGGGAAGCTCGTTCGTGGACTCGGGGGATCCGTACGCACCCTTGCACCTGAAGTTTCAGCTTCAGGATCCGGGCGATCCGTCTTTCACGATCGTGTGCCCCCACACACCGGTGGTGATCAAACCCGAATCGGACGTGACCCTGCTTCCCCGGGAAATCAGGGTGTCGGTCGCGGGCGGCCAGATCCCGCTGAGCTCCTTCAGCTTCGACACAGAGACCGTCCTCGCTCTGCCGTTGACGCCGAAGTGCGAGTAGCGTGAACTTCCGGGAACGTGATCGCGCTGTCGTGCTTCGCCGGGGTGTTTCTCGTCCTCTGGAGGGCTACGCTCACGTTCTTTCCGCCGCTCATGCGGGGTGTGAGGTCCGGTGTCGGGCGCCTCGCCCGATGGCTCCGAGGCAGCTCCCGGCTCGGACCGCTGTTCGGGCGTCTCGAGACGTGGCGCTCGTATCTCCCGCTCGTCG
>DASVJU010000293.1:0-1638 GCA_036385755.1 Thermoanaerobaculia bacterium | reverse complement strand
GCGAGCAGAAGTCCGTGAGGGACTTGAACGGCCCGTCGCCGGCGCGCGCCGCGAGTACCGACGCAACGGCGCCTTCTCCGACCCCCTTCACAGCCCCGAGCCCGAAGCGGATGGCCGGACAGTCCGGGGCGAACGAGAGATCCGAGGCATTCACGTCGGGAGGCAGCACAGGGATCTTCATCTCCCGGCACGTGTTCACGTACTTCACGACGTCGTCCGAGCTCCCCGAGCTCGCCGTCAGAGTGGCCGCGAGGAACTCCACGGGGTAATGCACCTTCATCCACGCGGTGCGATACGCGAGGAGCGCGTAGACGACCGAGTGAGACTTGTTGAAGCCGTACCGGCCGAACGGCAGGATGAGGGCCCACAGCTCCTCGGCCTTCTTCTTCGAGGTCCCGTTCGCGACGGCCTTCTTGATGAACTTGTCGCCCTCGGCCTTGAGCAGCGCCTCGTCCTTCTTGCCGATCGCCTTCCGGAGCTTGTCCGCTTCGCCCGGCGTGTAGCCCGCCACGGCCCGCGCCGCGAGCATGACCTGCTCCTGATAGACGAGGACGCCGTGCGTCTCCCGGAGAATCGGCTCGAGCTGCGGCAGCGGGTACTCGAACTTCGTTCCCCGGCGCCGCTGGATGTACACCTCGACGGTCCCGGCGTCCAGAGCGCCCGGCCGATATAGCGCATTGAGCGCCGCGAGGTCGTCGAAGACCTCGGGCTTCACGCGGCGGAGGAGATCGCGCATCCCGGACGACTCGAACTGGAAGACTCCGTCCGTCCTCCCGTCCGCGAAGAGCCTGTAGACCTCGGGGTCGTCGAGCGGAATCGCGTCCACGTCCGGGCGCTTTCCGTCCTTCTTCTCCGCGAAACGCAGCGCGTCGTCGAGGATCGTCAGCGTGATGAGCCCGAGGAAGTCCATCTTCAGGAGGCCCATGCGGTCGACCGACTTCATCTCGAACTGCGTCGTAATTTCGTCGTTGCTGTTGCGGTAGAGAGGCAGGTACTCGACCAGCGGCCTGGGCGCAATGAGGACGCCGGCTGCGTGCACGCCCGCGTGTCGCGTGACTCCTTCGAGGCGCTCGCCCAGGTCGAAGAGGCGACGGTAGGTCTCGTTGTCCCGGAGCGCGTCCGCCAGCTCTTTCACGTCCCGCCGCGCCTCGGCGAGCATCGTCGGCTTTCCGGGATTCGCGGGGATGAGCGAGCAGAGGCGGTTGATCTCGGCCAGCGGCACGTCGAGAACGCGGCCCACGTCGCGGATGACGGCTCGCGCCTTCATGGAGTTGAACGTGATGATCTGGCCGACGTTCTCGCGCCCGTATTTCGTGCGCACGTACTCGATGACTTCGCCGCGGCGGCGCTCGCACAGGTCGACGTCGATGTCGGGCATCGAGATGCGGTCCGGGTTCAGGAAGCGTTCGAAAAGCAGGTCATACTTGAGCGGGTCGACGTCCGTGATCCTGAGCGCGTACGCAGCCAGCGAGCCGGCCGCGCTCCCCCGCCCCGGACCCACGGGAATCTTCTGGTCCTTCGCGTACTTGATGAAGTCCCACACGATGAGGAAATAGCTCGAGAGGCCCATCTTCCGGATGACGGACAGCTCCCAGGTGAGGCGCTCGTCGTACAGGGCCCGCGGCTTCTTCGCGGTGC
>DASVJU010000292.1:0-1682 GCA_036385755.1 Thermoanaerobaculia bacterium | reverse complement strand
TTCTCTAGCGACGTCTTCCTCGGAGCCCTGCCGGCCGTGCCGGACTCCGTCATCCCGGTCGACCTTACATACCGGCCGCGCGACGGGGGTCCTCCCGTGACGGTGACGACCCAGATTCTGCCGGGCTCCACAAGCGTCCTGTCGGACGTTCTGCGCAGCATCTTTCCGGGGTCGGTGCCGGGCGCGGGCGCCCTCGAGATTCGAAGCGGCACCGGCCTTCAGGTACTGGCTGTGACGCGGAGCGATTCGGAGGCGGGCCCCGCGTCCCAGGACGTCGCGTCGATACGAGCTGGGGACGAGATCACGAACGCGCTTCCCGCCGCTTTCGTCGGAGTGGCCGAGTTCGAAGAGGCACGCTCGAATCTCGTGCTCGTGAACGAGGGACCCGGCACGACGGTCGACCTTCGGATGTTCTCTGAAGGCGGAGTCCTTGGAGGACGTGTTTCGGTCGATCTCGGCGCGGGCGAGATGAAGCAGCTCAATTCGTTCGTGCGGCTTTACGCGCCAGACCCGCAGGTTCTCGTAAAGGCCGGCACACTCCTCGTCACTCCTGCGCCAGGGGGGAAGGTCGTCGCGTCGGTCGCCCGCATCGATAACCGGACGAACGACCCCGTCGGGATCACTCCCGTCCCGATTCCAAAGGCCTCGACGCTTCCGTAGCGGCGTGGCGAGTCCGCGGCAACGAGGTTCTAGTCGGAGCCCTCGGTCAAGGAGCGACTTGTCGAATGGGCACTCGCCCCTTTTCGATCCCGGCTTTAGCGGGAGCAATGACCGCGAGGGCTCCGGATCGTACGCAGTAGTGAAGCGGGCTCTCCATCACGGTCAGCTCCCCGTCTGTCGCGACCCGCACGCGCCGGCGCCGCGTCTCGATCGAGACCTCCCGTGTGCAAAGGACGTCGAGATCCTCGGTGGTCCGGAGCCGGCCGAGGAGCGTCCGGATCGCGAGCAATAGCATCCGCCTTGGGCCGAGCGGGTGGGTGATGTAGAGGGCGAAGGCGCCGTTTTCGAGGCACGGCGCCCCGCGCAGGCGGAAGGCCTCGATCTGGTAGGCGTTGTTGGCGACAAACAGCAGCGGCGTGCGCCGGAAGATCTCTCGCCCATCGGCGACAAGACGCAGCGTGAGGAACCGGCTTGGCCGCGAGATCGCGAACGCGGCAGACGCGTACGCCGCCAGCCGACTTCGCCCGAAGCGGGCGTAGACCTGCTCCCTGTCTTTCAGGATATCCGGATAGAGGCCGAGGCTCGAGTTGTTGAGGAAGAAGCGGCCATTGACCTCACCGACATTGATGCGAACGATGTTTCCCTCAAGCACGGTCCGGGCCGCCGCTTCCAGATCGAGAGGGATGCCGAGGCTGCGCGCGAAATAGTTGAACGTGCCCATGGGCAGGACGCCAAGCGACCTATGTGAGTCGACGAGCACGGAAGCCACCGTTCTGACCGTCCCGTCGCCTCCTCCCGCCACGATCGTGTCGCCGCTCTCCGCCAGAGCCTGACGGGTCAGCCGCGCCACCGCGTCGCCGCCGCCCACGGCCCGCAGGATTCGGGCGTTCGCGCCCGAGCGAGCAAAGATTTCGGCCAACCGCTTCGAATCGGCTTCCTTGCCCGTCGCGCCAGACTCCTCGTTGAGGATTACGTGCAGCGTCGGTCTTTCTGGCATGAGAAACTGAGCCTTCTGAAAACGA
>DASVJU010000291.1:0-3942 GCA_036385755.1 Thermoanaerobaculia bacterium | reverse complement strand
GACGACGACCGCGGCTCCCGACGCCATCGCCTCGAGCGAAGCGACGCCGAGCGCCTGATACGTCGAGAGATCTGCGAAGACATGCACCTGGGACAGGAGCGTCGAGAGCTGCCGGTCGTCGAGGACGCCCAAGAAGCGATGCGGAAAGTCGAGGCGAAACGCGCGCAGCGCGGGATCCGACCGCTCGGATCCGAAGAGGACGATCTCGACACCGTCGCCGAGCTTCTGTGCGAGGGCCCGCAGCACGTCGACGGTGAGGCCCGGCTGCCTTCGCGGCGTCGAGGGACGCACCATCGCGGCGATCCTGACGGGGCTCGCCGGAGGCTCCGCCAGCCGCGGGCGGAAGACCTCCGCGTCGAAGCTGGCGGCGACGAGCGCGCAGTCGAGGCCCGTCCGGGCGCTGACCTCGTCGGCGTTCCACTTCGACTTCGAGAATCGCTTCATACCCGGCACGAGTCCGTACGAGGCGAACGCGCGCTTCCAGTCTTCCGAGCCTTCGGCGTAGAAGAGCGGCTCGTAGTCCTGGATGCAGTAGCCGAGCACCGGCGGCCGCGACGCCTTCGCGAGCGGCAGCATCCACGGCACCGAGTAGTGAGCCGTCCCGATGACGGCGTCGAACCCCTGCGCGGCGCCGACGAGATCGGACTCGCGCCCGTAGATGATCGGAACGCCCGGCGCGGGGTAGCTCTTCTCGAAGACCGACCGATGGCTCGCGAGGTTGAAGACGCGCGCCTCGACGCCCATCCGTGCCATCGCTCGCGCCTCCGACAACACCACGTTCGACCCTCCGCCGCGTTCGAGGACGGGCAGGACATAGAGGACACGTTTCCCTTCCCATCGCCGGCGCGCGCGCTGGCGCAGCCCGATCCGCTCCGGCAGAATCGCGAGACGCGCCGCGATGCCAGAGGCCACGCGGTCCGGCGTGCCGCCGTTCGCGACGGCAGCCCCCGCGACCCACGTGTCGTCCGCGAGAAGCACGCGCTTCCCGGAAGCCCGGATCCCGGCGAGGAGCTCCTGAGGCGACCGCTCCGCGCCCCGGCGCAGTGCGTCACGCTTCACGAGAACGGCGCAGCCTCCGCCGTCCTCGAGCGGCGGAAACAGGCGGGCCGACTCGGCGGCGAGGAGAGTCGCGGGCTCCGCGCCGAGATCCGCCCCGTCCCCGCCGGAAAGCGCGCGCGCGGCGCTCTCGAAGGCCGGGCCCGCGCCCGGAACGTCCGCGGCGAGGGGAACGACGCCCGCCGCCTCTCCGTCCGCGGCGACGCAGGCGATCAGCCGGTCGAGAACCTCCGCCGCAACGCGCGCGCGCCCGTCGAGCAGGAGAACGTGGCGGGACGCGCCCGCGTCCTGCGCTTTCTGGAAGGCTTCGGAGCCCTCCACGAGGGCGGCTCCTTGATCTCGCGCGAAATCCTCCAGCCAGTCCTGCGCCGCGGGCGAGACGCCCGGATCGGCGAGGAAGAGCTTGTACGGCGGACGCGCGTGCCGGAGCAGAGCCCCGAGACACTCCTTGAGAACGGGCAAATCGTCGTGCGCGAGAACGACGACGTCGATGGCGGCCGTCGAGCGTTCCAACGCGGCGCTGCGGAAGCGAACGGGCGCGAAGCCGGGAACGTGCACGAGCCCCGGATCCGCCCCGGGAGGGGCGGCCGCTTCGCCGAGCGACAGGCTGCCGGCGAGCCCGCCCTTCAACTTCCACCACGCGTTGCGCAGCTTCCAGAAGAAGCTCATCTCCATCGCGGCGATACGCGCGCGCGCTTCGGAAAGCTCGACGCGCGTCTTCTCCAGCTCCTCGCGGAGCTCCTCGAACGAATCCTGGCTCAAGCCTGGAATTGTACGGTCAGCGCGTCCTCACGAGGACGTAAGGCCCGCACCTCGCGACGAAGGGCGGGCGCGCGACGTCCATGCCCGCGGGTACTTCCTCGATCCCTGCGAGCATGATCTCGGCCTCGCCCGGCAGGACGACGGGGCGAAGGATCTCATTCGCGAGCCGTTGGGTACTCGACCAGTAGTCCGATGGCCATCCGCGCGGCGTGCGAAGACCGAGCGGCTTGCCCGGCGGAAGGAGGCGGTCCACTTCGTCCTTCAGCACGGCAAGGCAGGTGTATCCCTGATCCGCTACGGGGCACGAAACGTCGACGCGGCGGGGATCGAACAGTCCCCACGAAAAGGACTCGCGGAAGCGGCCGAAGGGGCGCACGATCCGCGCCCCGTCGAAATGCAGCACGGCCTTCTGCGCCGGCGTGAATGTGAGCCGCGCCTCGAGGAAGTGTTTGGGTGTGAGAGCGAGGAAGTTGATGCCATAGCTCGGGTATCGGACCTGGTTCCAGACGAGAGCCAGAACGAGGAAACCTGCGGCTGCCGCGGCCGCCGCCCTGCCGTTCCGCGCGAAGTCGCGCAGGAGCTCGAGGCCCTCGGCCAGAAAACAGACGAGGAACGGAAGCACATAGAGGAGGAAGCGCTTGTCCGCCCAGTCGTAGACGAAGAACCAGAACAGTGACACCGCGATCAGCGGCCCGAGGACGGCCGCGCGCCAGCGCGGCGGCGAAGAGGAACGCATGAACCGGAACCCGCCCGCGATGTAGAGAGCGAAGGGAACGAGGCCCATGAGCGCGATCAGAGCGAATGCGTAGAAGGGGAGATTCGAGAGCGAAGGCCGGAGGAGGGCCTCGACGCCGTGGCGTGGGCCGCCTGGGTGGCCTCGGTAAAACCACAGGCGGAACACGAGCCAGCTTCCTGCGATGAGGGCGAACGCAACCAATCCGGCCCAGAGCTCCTTCCGGCGCAGATCCTCGCGCGACACCACGAGCAGGGCCACACCGAAGCCGACGCCCGCCGGTACTGCGGCATACGAGAAGAGAAACCCGGCGCCGAGAAATAGGCCGAAGGCGATCCACATGCGCGGCGCGCGCCCGGCCCGGACGAATGCGACCGCCGCGAGCACGAGGAACGGCGCGCCGTACGTCTCGGCCAGGAGGTAGCGCGAAAAATCCTGGACGTAGCCGTTCGCGAAGAAGAACCAGCAGGCGATTGCCGCGATCCACCCGTCGTGCCGCTCGCGCAGGAGCGCGTAAAGTGCGGCCGTCGACAGGCCGAGAAAAAGGAAGTTGAAGACCGGCAGGAACGAGAGGACGCCCAGCTTCCAGAGGCCCGCGATCAGGAGCGGCAGCCCCGGTGGCCTGAGGCTCGGCGTGACCGACGCCCCGGTCCAGAAGATGCCGTTGCTGATCCAGTCGTACGAGTCCGCGTTGAAGTACGGATAGCACCAGTTGACGTCCGCGACGATGAGCGAGCGCACGACTGGAAGCGCACCGAGCGTGGCGAAGACCGCGAGCAGCACGGGCGGGAGTCGATCCGATCGACGAACGTTCACAGTCTCTCAGGATATCGAACCCGCCGTGTTAGGATTTTCCCAATCGATAGGTCGACAAGTCACTGCCGAGGACAGCGCCCGGAGACCCGGCTGGCGTTACCTGTGTCCCCCTTTTGACCCCGAAAGGCGCGATTTCACGCATTACCCTTCAGGAGACCCCTTCAACTCGGCCTTCAGGCTCAAGGAGAAAACGATGAAGCGTCCCTCTCTCACGATCCTGCTCACGGCGTTCACCCTCGCATTCGGCGCCCCTGCCGCTCGCGCGCTCGAAGTCGTTCCCGAGAACGCGCGCCAAGGCGAGAGCGGCGCTGCTGTGGGTTCGGCTCGTGGCGTTCCCGACGTCGACCCCGGCCGGCGTCTGCCTGCGGAGGCGCGCGCGGCACAGGCGGTGCCCGCCTCCGTCTTCGCTCCGGGAAGCGCGCTTCCGGAGGCCCGCCGGGAGGAGTTCCACGCCCTCTCGACCGAGTCCGCGCGGCGAAACGCTCTGACGCAGCCGGGATGCACGATCTGCCTCACGGGTGCCGGCAGCGTCTCGTGGATCGGGACGACGGGCTCTTTCCACGTAGACGGGATCT
>DASVJU010000290.1:0-9733 GCA_036385755.1 Thermoanaerobaculia bacterium | reverse complement strand
GAATCTTCTCGTAGAGCGTCTTCCGGAGGTCCCGAACGAACGCGAGCCCGACGGCGTTGAACCGGTACTCGGCGACGAACGCGCAGAGGTTCTTGAGGACGAAGGCGGCGAAAAGGAGGAGCGGCAGGGCGAAGACCCTCGTCGCCGGCTTCACGCCGAGAAGAGATTCAATCGAGGCGAGCCCGGCGTCGAAGGACCGGGCGATCGCCGTGCGCCGCACGACGGACTTTTCGCCCACGACGGACCCGAGGCCGGGCGTCTCGCCGGCGTGGGCCATCACGGCGGAGCGCGCCTCCGGCGTGAGGACCTGATCGAACAGCGGGCCGAACAGGTACGTGACGAGGCCCGTGAAGACGGCGACGCCGATCATCGCGAGGATCGCCACGACCGCGGCGGAGCGGTGCGGGCGGAAGAGCACGAGAAGACGGCGGAAGTCCTTCACGCGTGGCTCCCCGGTCCGGCCGGCCCGCGAACGGCAAGCGCGGCGAGAACCGCGTCGGCCGTCCGGCCCGGCGCCCCGGGAGGGCCCAGCTCCTCCAGGCCGCGCGCCAGCCGCGCGCGTGTCCGGGCAACCAGGCCGGGATCCTCGATGAACGCGGCCGCCTCGGCGGCGATGCGCTCCGGCGTGGCATCGCTCTGCAGCAGCTCCGGCACCGCTCCCTTCCCCGACCCGTCGTCGCTCACGAGATTCGCCATCGCGACAAACGGAACCTTCACGATCCGGCGAGCGATCCAGAACGTCACGGGATGGACCTTGTAGACGACGACCATGGGCACGCGGGCGAGCAGGCCCTCGACGGTGGCGGTTCCGGAGGCGACGAGGAGGACGTCGGAGGCGGCGAGGAGGGCGAGGTGCTCGCCCGAGACGACGCGCCAGTGCGCGAGTGCAGGACCGGCCAGCTCTCCGAGCAGCGCGTCGGAGATCGAGTCCGCACGGATGAGCACGACCTCTAGGCCGGACACCCTTTTTCGAAGGATTTCGACGGCGTCGCGGAAGACCGGAAGAATCGACTTCACTTCGCCCTTCCGCGAGCCCGGCATGAGGACGACGCGGCGCACACCGGCCGGCGGGGGCGGCGCCGGGCGCGCGAGCTCCGCGGCGGCGGCGTCCACGAGGGGGTGGCCGACCCACGTCACCTTCTGCCCGAGGCCGCGCGCGTCGTACCAACGCTTCTCGAACCCGAAGAGCACGAGGACCGCCCGGCCGATGCCGGCGATCGTCCTCGCGCGCCGCCGCCGCCAGGCCCAGACCTGCGGCGAGACGTAGAAGACGACCGGGACGCCTGCCTTCGCGAGACGCTTCGCGAGCGGCAGGTTGAAGTCCGGGGAATCGACGAGAACCGCGGCGTCGGCCTTCTCGGCGGCGGCTTGTTCGACGAGCGTCCGGATGAGGCTTCGTGCGAAACGCAGTTTCGAAAGCGCCTCGACGAGGCCGACGACGGCGAGGTCCTTCTGGTGCGCGACGAGGCGCATGCCCTGTCCCCGGCACCCTTCGCCCCCGACACCGAATGCGGCGAGAGAAGGCACCCGCTCCCTGAGGGCCGCGAGGAGCGCGCTCGCATGTTGGTCGCCGGAGACCTCGCCTGCCACCACGAGGAGTTTCAACGGGTCACCATCTGAAACAGGAACCCGAGGGCGACCGCGGACCCCACGAGCCCGAGAAAAGCCTTCAGAAAGAAGCGGCGCCCTCCTTTCGGATCGTCCTTCCAGAGCAGCGTGGCGAACGCGGCCATGAGCGCCGCGAGCAGAACGAGAAGGGGGAAGTGGTCGGAGACGAGGCTCACGCACGCCTCCCGGAGGCGCGCTCGAACACGTCGAGGACGAGCAGGAGCTGCATGATCGCGGCGACGAGGAGGTACGTGCGCCCGTATTCACACGTGGCCGCGGACAGATTCCGGGGCTCGAGGGAAAGCCCCACGAGAGTCGTCGCGAGGACGACGGCGAAAAAGCCGCCGCCGCGGGCTCTCCAGCCGAGCAGGAGGTGACCGAGTCCGGGCAGGACGGCCGAGGCGAGCACAAGGAGGACGATCCTTCCGCCCGGGCGCTTCACGAACGGTGCGCGAACGCGGCGGCGAGCTTCGTTCGCGTCGCCCCGAGCTCCTCGGGAATCGTTCGCGTGCCGCCGAGGACCGTCAGGAAGTTCGTGTCGCCGTCCCAGCGGGGGACGACATGCAGATGCGCGTGTTCCGCGACGCCTGCGCCCGCGGAGCGGCCGATGTTGAGGCCTTCGTTGAAACCATCGGGCCGGTACGCCGCGGCCAGGATCTCCTCGGCGGCCGCGGCCAGGTCGAGGAGCTCGTGACGCTCCTCCGGGGTCATCGCGGCGAGCGACGCCCGGTGCGCGAAGGGAGCGAGCATCAGGTGTCCGTTCGTGTATGGGTACCGATTCAGAGCGGCGAACACCGCCCTACCCCGGTGAACGATGAGGCCTTCCTCGTCCGTGCGGCCCGGAAGAACGCAGAAAAGGCAACCCTTCACGGGCTCGCCGGCGCCCATGAGGTAGGCCGCGCGCCACGGCGTGAAAAGCGCCTCCATCAGCCCGGGCCGGCTCCCGGCGTCCGTGTTCCCGGCACGCCGGGGGCGGCGGAGGAAGCGGGAGCCCCGGGACTCGCCTGGTTGATGAGCTCCTTCAGCTTCTTGCCCGGCTTGAAGTACGGCACCCGCTTCGGCGGCACCATGACCTTCACGCCGCTCCGCTTGGGGTTCCGTGCGATTCGCGCGCCCCGCTGGCGCAACCTGAAGCTGCCGAATCCCCTCAGCTCGATCTTCTCGCCCGACCGGAGCGAGGCGATGATGCCGTCGAACACCGAGTCGACGATGATCTCCGCCTGCTTCTTCGTCAGGTCGGTGGCATGGGCGACCTGTTCGACGAGGTCCGCCTTCGTCGTCGTACCTTCCGCGCGGCCTACCACAGAAAGAAGACGTTCCATCCGCCCCCCACCGGTGCGCCCGAAAGCAGGCGCCCCGTCCACGTCGATTCCGAAGGTCCCGTCAGGAGTTCGATGAGTCCCGGCCTCGTGGGCCGCGGGTGCCAGACCTCCGCGGGCACCGCGAGGTGTGCGAGGCGCGCGGCGCGATCGACCGCGTCGCGATAGTCGCCGATCTCGTCGACGAGCCCGAGCGCAAGCGCTTCCTCCCCCGTCACGACGCGCCCGTCCGCCATGTGGGCGAGCGCCTCGGGCTTCAGCCGGCCCTTGCGGCCCTCGGCCACGGCCCCCTGGAACTGCAGGCGCAGGCTCTGGATGAGGTCTTCGAAATACTTTCTCTCCTCGTCCGTGAGAGGCCGGGACGGATTGCCCGCGTCCTTCAGCGCGCCGCTCTTGAGCGTGACCGCACGGACCTTCGCCCATTCGAGGAGGTCCCCGTAGTTCATCCACTGCATGACGACGCCGATGGATCCTGTGATCGTGCCGGGGTTCGCGACGATGTGGTCCGCCGCCACGGCGGCGTAGTAACCGCCGGAAGCGGCGACCGACTCCATCGAGACGACGACGGGCTTGCCCGTCTCTTTCCGGAAGCGGCGGATCTCGCTGAAAAGCTCCTGCGACGCGGCCACGCCGCCGCCGGGCGAGTTGATGCGCACGACGACGGCCTTCACGCCGGGCGCCGTCTTGAACTTCGCGAGCATGTCGCGGAAGCGGTCCGCGGACAGAATGATTCCTTCGATGTCGACGACGCCCACGCGCTCCCCGAGGCCGAAGGAAGGCGCGCCGCCGCCCCGCGGCGAGAACACGAGAGCCACGGCGCAGACGAGCAGGAGCAGGAACGCGAAGCCGAGGGCCGCGACGATCCAGGCGACGGAGGAGCGTTTCACGCGGTCATTCCCCGGACGCCCGCCACGTGTCCGCTCCGGCTACTCGCGCGGATCGGATACGGCCGGAACGGCCTTTTCCGCCACGTCCGCCTCCGTCGTGGTCGTTTCCGCGGGCGCGGGCACAACGCCATCCGCTGCCGGCGCTTCCTTCACGGGCTGCTCCACGTCGCGGGACGAAAGCCCGATGCGCTGCTCGGCCGGCTCGATCCGGAGCACGCGGACGCGAACGGCGTCGCCCTCGGCATAGTGGGAAGCAGGCTTCTCCCCGCGTGCGAGCGGCGTCTCGGAGACGTGCATGAGGCCTTCGAGGCCCTCGGGCAGGCGCACGAAGACGCCGAACTCGGCGACCTTCGCCACGGTGCCGTCGACGACGTCTCCGGGCTGGTGCTTCGCGGAAAACTCTTCCCACTCGTTCGGGCGGAATTCCTTGATCGAGAGGCTGATCCGGCGGTTCTCGACGTCGATCGCGGTGAGGACGGCCTGCACCTCGTCGCCCTTTTTCAGGACCTCGGACGGGTGCTTCACGCGGCGGCCCCAGGACATGTCGGAGACGTGGATGAGACCGTCGATTCCCTCTTCGATCTCCACGAAGGCTCCGAAGTCGGTCAGGTTGCGCACGGTGCCATGGATGCGGTCCCCGATGTGGTACTTCTCGGCGAGCTGCTCCCAGGGATTCGGCTCGGTGGCGCGGAGCGACAACGACAGCCTGCGCGTCTCGGGGTTCACGTCCGCGATGACGGCCTCGATCGTGTCTCCCACGTTCAGGAGCTTGGACGGGTTCTTGACCCGCTTCGTCCAGGACATCTCGCTCACGTGGATCAAGCCCTCGACACCTTCCTCGAGCTCGACGAAGGCGCCGTAATCCGTGAGGGAGACGACCTTTCCGCGCACGCGGGCTCCGACCGGATAGTGGGCCGGCAGGTCGTGCCACGGATCGGGCTTCAGCTGCTTCATGCCGAGGGAGATGCGGCCCGTCGCCTCTTCGAAGCGCAGGACCTTCACGTCGACTTCCTGTCCCACGTGCACGGCGTCCGAAGGGTGCGCGAGGCGGCCCCACGTCATGTCGGTCACGTGAAGGAGGCCGTCGATTCCGCCCAGGTCCACGAACGCGCCGTAGTCGGTGAGATTCTTCACGACACCCCTGAGAACGCGGCCGTCCGCGAGAGCATCGGAGGCTTCCTTCTTCTTGACCTCGGCGACCTCGTCGAGGATGGCCTTGCGCGACAGCACGATGTTGCCGCGCTTCTTGTCGAGCGAGACGACGCGGAACTCGAGCTCGCGCCCCTTGAGGACGTCCAAATTCTTGAGCGGGCGTGAGTCGGCGATCGAGCCCGGCAGGAATGCGCGGACGCCGATGTCGACCGAGAGGCCGCCCTTCACGCGCTCGAGGACACGACCCCTGACGGATGCGTTCGTCGCGAACGCCTGTTCGACCAGGTCCCACGCCTTGCCGCGGCGGGCCTTCTCGTAGGAAAGCACGACGTAGCCGTTCGGGCCTTCCGTGCGCTCGAGCACCGCCTCGATTTCCTGTCCCGGATGCGGGAGGCGGTCGGCCGGCATGTGGTGAAACTCGGAGCGCGGAATCATCCCCTCGGACTTGTAGCCGATGTCGACGAGGATCTCGTCGGCCGTCACCTGAAGCACGCGGCCCCGGATGAGCTCGCCCTCCTTGAGAGAGCGCTCGCTCTCGGCGAGTAGGCGTGCAAATTCTCCGTCTTGCGCGCCCTCATCGGCCATCTGGCCGCCGTCGTTCTTCGGGTCCCTAGGCGACATGTACGGGTGCTCCTTCGCGGTCTGATATTGGGTCGCCTGGATCGCCTCGAGGCAAACGCTTAAGCGGCCGGAAACGTTGATGTTAGACGGCCGGGAGAGGCCGGTCAACCGGCCGGCGGAACCGGCCGTCCGACGGCTGAAAGCAGCGAGTCCACGACCTGCTCCACGGAAAGCGTCGACGTGTCCAGCCGTGCGTACGTTCCATCGTCGGTGAGCGGCGAATCGGTCCGCGTCGCGTCCGCGTGGTCGCGCGCTTCCATGTCGGCGAGGACCTGGTCGTAGGTCTGCCGCGAATCCTTCGCCGACAGCTCCACGAAACGGCGGCGGGCCCGCACAGCGGGGGACGCGGTGAGAAAGAACTTGTGCGGCGTTTCGGGAACCACCTTCGTGCCGATGTCCCGGCCCTCGAGCACGCCGCCCCCTTCCAGCGCGAGGCCGCGCTGCATGCCGGCGAGCCGGCGCCGCACGCCCGGCACGGCGGAGACGGCCGAGGCGTAGTTCGAGATCTCGGGCGTCCGGATCTCGTTCGAGACGTCTTCCCCGTTCAGCCACGTGCGCGCGTCTTCGGCGCTCCCCGTCACGCGCACGTTCAAGCCCGAGGCGATCGCGACGACGGCGGCGGGGTCCTCGAGAGGGAGGGCGATCCCCTTGCGCTTCACGGCGAGGCCGACCGCGCGGTACATCGCGCCCGTGTCGAGGTAGGGCACGCCGAGGCGGGCGGCGAGCGCCTTCCCGACCGTGGATTTCCCCACGCCGGAAGGTCCGTCGATCGCGACGACGAGGGCCTTCACGCTCCGGCTTTCGGCGGCGCCGGAGGGCTCGGCGCCCGATGGGTTCGGGGACGGGCGGTCCGCGCGCGGGGCGGCGCGGGCCGGATCGCGCGCAACGCGAGGACTTCCTCGGGCGACAGGTCGCGGAAGGTGCCGGGCGGAAGCCTTGCGTCGCGGATCGGGCCTATCGCGACCCGGCGGAGCTTCGTGACGGGATGGCCGACGAGGTCGAACATGCGGCGCACCTGGCGTGAGCGCCCCTCGCCGAGCGTCACCTTGAGCCATGCGTTGCCGCCGGCCCCGTTCCTCTCCGGAGTCGTCTTTTCGAGCTCGATGTCGGCGGGTGCCGTTCGCGTGCCGTCGTCGGGCAGCGTGACGCCTCTTCGAAGTCTCTCGAGCTGCGCCGGCGTTGGCACACCCGACACCTTGACCTCGTATTCCTTCCGGCAGCCGCCGGAGGGATGCGTGAGCTTGTGGACGAGCGGGCCGTCGTCGGTCAGGATGAGAAGCCCTTCGGACTCCACGTCGAGCCGTCCCACGGCCACGACGCGCTCCCCGACGCGGCCCCTCAGAAGCTCGAAAACGGTCGGGATGCCGCCCGGATCCTCGCGCGTGACGATGAGGCCCTTCGGCTTGTTCATGAGGATGTAGCGGCGCGCGACCGCGATGCGCACGAGCTTTCCGTCCACCTTGACGTGATCCTTCGTGATGTCGGCTTTGACGCCGAGCTCCTTCACCTTGTGGCCGTTCACCGTGACCCGGCCCTCGAGGATGATCTGCTCGGCCGCGCGCCGCGAGGCGATGCCGGCGGCGGAAAGGATCTTCTGGAGCCGTTCGGCGGTCATACCCTGTTACCCATTCGAAGAATCTTCCTCTTTCTTCTCTTTCTCTACTTCTTCGATCTTCTCTTCAGCATTCTGCTCTGGAAACAACTCGGTCTGCGCCGTGTTGGTCTCGACGCCGTAGAGCGCGTCGAGGTCCTCGGGGCGCGGGAGGTCCTTCAGGTCGGCCAGACCGAAGTGGACGAGAAATTCCTTCGTCGTCTTGTAGAGGAACGGGGTCCCGACGACTTCCTTGCGGCCGGCCGTCGTGATGAGCTTCTTGTCGAGGAGCGTGCGCAGCGAGGACGCCGAGTTCACGCCGCGGAGCTCCGCGATCTCGGGCGCCGTGACCGGCTGGCGGTAGGCCACGATCGACAGCACCTCGAGGCTCGCGATCGAGAGCTTGTTCTTGCCCTCGAGCCCGAGGAGGCTTCGGACGGGCAGGTCGAACTCGTTGCGCGAGACGAGGCGCGCGCCGCCGGCGACGCGGTCGACGCGGACACCGCGCCCCTCGGCGTCACAAGCCTTCTCGAGCGCGTCGAGCGCCGCCTCGACCTCTGCCGGCGTGATTTCCGCGGCCTCGGCGAGGCGCTCGACGGTCGCGGGCTTGCCGGACGCGAAGAGCAGGGCCTCGAGAAGCGCGACGTGCGTGGTCACCGGTAGGCCTCCTCGTATCCCTCGAGCGACGTCGATTCGCCCGTGGGGTCGAGATAGATCTCGTTGAATTCGCCGTCTTGGCGCGCCCTCACGACGCGGAGCCTCAGGAGCTCGAGGACGGCGAGGAAGATCGCGATCGCCTCGCCGCGTCCGGAGAGCCCGCGGAACACGTCCGAGAGCGGGACGGGACCGGTTCCGCCCTTCACCCGCACGAGCATCTGCTCCATCTTCTCCTTGATCGAGAACTTCTGGTGGGCGATCTCCATCGAGGGCGGATGCTGGGCGCGGTATCGGTCGACGGCGCCCCTGAAAAACGTCAGGAGATCGAACAACGAGACCTCCGAAAGATCGGTGTCCTCGGCCTCGCCGTCCGACATTCCATGGCTGGAGGGCGGCCGGCTCCAGAGTCCCAGGCGGACAGCCTCCATCTCGTGCAGCGACTCGGCGACGCCCTTGTACTTGCGATACTCGAGGAGGCGCCTCACGAGCTCGTCGCGCGGGTCCTCCATCGGCGCGCCCTCCGCGGCGGGCGCGCGCGGCAGCACCATCTGCGACTTGATCTGGAGGAGCATCGCCTCGACGTAGAGGAACTCTGCCGCGACCTCGAGGTCGAGCTCGACCATGAGGACGATGTACTCGTGGTATTGCCGGCAGATGTCGGCCACCGGGAGATTCCTGAGGTCCACCTCGTTCTTGCGGATGAGGTGGAGGAGAAGATCCAGCGGCCCCTCGAACATCGGCAGCTTCACCGGGTAGGGCTGCATGAGGTCCGCGCCGGCGGGGACGGGGATGCGGATGCCTTCAGCCATGGGAGAAGGGGGGATTTCTTAGATGGTGAAGAGAGGCGACGCTCACAGCAGCCCCATTGCGCTCGAAACGCGTTCCATCGTTTCGCTCGCAATCTCCCGCGCTTTCTCGTTCCCCGCCTCGAGAACGTCCTTCACATAGCCCGGCTTCGCGACGATCTCGGCGCGCCTCTGCCTCACCGGCTCGAGCGCCGCGTTCATGTTGCGGATGAGGTGCTTCTTGCAGTCCACGCAACCCCGCGCCGCCGTGCGGCACTCGAAATCCACCTGCTTCTGCTCTTCCGGCGGCGAGTAGAGGACGTGGAAGGGATAGAGATTGCAGACGTCGGGATTCCCCGGGTCCGAGCGGCGCGCGCGGCCCGGGTCCGTGACCATGCCCATGACCTTCTTCTCCACGTCGGCCGCCGAGTCGGAGAGCGCGATCGTGTTTCCGTAGCTCTTCGACATCTTGCGGCCGTCGAGGCCCGGCACCTTCGGCGTCGCCGTGAAGAGCGCTTGCGGCTCGGGGAAGACGTCGCCGTAGAAGCCGTTGAAGCGCCGGACGATCTCGCGGCAGATCTCGAGATGGCTCTCCTGGTCCTTGCCGACGGGGACGTAGTGCGCCCGATAGAGCGCGATGTCGGCCGTCATGAGGACCGGATAGCCGAGGAAGCCGAACGTTCCGAGATCCCGCTCCCGGAGTTGTTCGATCTGCTCCTTGTAGGTCGGCACGCGCTCGAGCCAGCCGAGAGGAGTGATCATCCCGAAAACGAGCGCCAGCTCCGCCGTCTGCGGAACGCGCGACTGGACGAAGATGACGGACTTCTCGGGATCGAGGCCCACCGAAAGCCAGTCGGTGACAGCTTCGAGCGTCGACTCGCGGATCGCCGTTGTGTCGGCGTAGTCGGTCGTGAGCGCGTGGAGATCGGCGACGAAGTAGCGGCAGTCGTAATCGGCCTGCAGGTCCACCCAGTTCTTCACCGCCCCCCAGTAGTTGCCGAGGTGGACCCGGCCCGTAGGGCGAAGACCGGAAAGAACGATTTTCTTGGAAGGGTCAGTCATCAGGAGCTCAGCCACTGGATCACCAGGTTCTGCACGGGCCGCATGACGAAC
>DASVJU010000289.1:0-3410 GCA_036385755.1 Thermoanaerobaculia bacterium | reverse complement strand
AAGGCGCCCGTGCCGCTCACGCAGGAAGAGGTCGACTCGATCCTGCACCACACGGCCGAGTCGAAGGAAAAGCCGAAACCGCGCTACGTCTACGAGCGCGGCGAGCAAGTCAAGATCACCGACGGCCCCTTCAAGGAATTCACGGGGCTCGTCGAGGACATCAACCTCGAGCGCTCCACGCTCCGCGTTCTCGTCACCATCTTCGGCCGGCCGACGCCGGTCGAGCTCGAATTCGTCCAGGTTCAGAAGCTGTAAGGAACGACGATGGCAAAGAAAGTCACCGCTTACGTGAAGCTCCAGATCGAGGCGGGCAAGGCGACACCGGCCCCGCCCGTCGGCACCGCGCTCGGCCCGCAGGGCGTGAACATCATGGACTTCTGCAAGGCCTTCAACGCGAAGACTGCGAAAGATGCCGGGTTGATCATCCCGGTCGTCGTCACGGTCTACTCCGACCGGTCCTACTCCTTCATCACGAAGACGCCGCCGGCGGCCGTGCTGCTGAAGAAGGCGGCGAAGCTCGAGAAGGGCTCGGGCGTCCCGAACAAGACGAAGGTCGGGAAAGTCACGAAGAAACAGGTCGAGGAAATCGCGAAGCTCAAGCTCGTCGACCTGAACACCGTCGATCTCGCCGCCGCCGTCAAGTCGGTGGAGGGAACGGCCCGATCCATGGGAATCGAGGTCGTCGGCTGAGGCCGCGACCAAGAGGCGGAAGCCTCCCGCGCCGGGCCTCTCCCGACGCGTGGTTCGACGGCGCCCGGGATGCCTCCCGGGGCTTCTCGCCGGCGGGCCCGAGGGACGTGACCGACTCCGGAGTACAAACATCATGAGTGGCAAGAAATTCACCGCGGCCGCCGCGAAAGTCGACCAGGCGAAGATCTACGACGTGCCCCAGGCCGTCGCTCTCGTCAAGTCGGCGGCGTTCGCCAAGTTCAACGAAACGGTCGAGGTCGCGCTGCGCCTCGGCGTCGACCCGAAGCACGCGGACCAGATGGTGCGCGGCACGGTCGTTCTTCCGCACGGCCTCGGCAAGACGACCCGGGTCGCCGTCGTGGCTTCGGGCGAGAAGATCAAAGAGGCCGAGGCCGCCGGCGCGGACATCGTCGGCGGGGACGACCTCGTCGCGAAGATCCAGGCCGGCATGATCGACTTCGAGGCGCTCGTCGCGACGCCGGACATGATGAAGTCGCTCGGCCGTCTCGGGAAGATCCTCGGGCCGCGCGGCCTGATGCCGAACCCGAAGGCCGGCACCGTCACCTTCGACGTCGCAAAGGCCGTCACGGAGCTCAAGGCCGGCAAGATCGAGTTCCGCGTCGACAAGACCGCCATCATCCACGTGCCCGTCGGGAAGGTGTCGTTCGGCGAAAAACAGCTCGTCGAGAACACCGAGGCGCTGCTCTCGGCCGTTCAGAAGGCGAAGCCCGCCAGCGCCAAGGGAAAGTACATGCGCTCGGTCGTCCTCTCGTCGACGATGGGCCCCGCGGTCACCGTGGATCCCGCGACCGCCGAGAAGCTCGTCGGGAAGGTGACCCAGTGAACGCCACCGGCACCGTGAACGCCACCCGCAACGCGAAGAACGAAGAAGTCGCCGCGATGGAGAGTACGGTCGCGAAGGCGGCGCACGCGTTCCTCATCGACTACAAGGGCCTCACGGTTCCCGCCGTCACGGACCTGCGCCGGCAGATCAAGAGCGCGAACTCGGACTACGTCGTCGTCAAGAACACGCTCGCGCTCCGCGCGATCGAGGGCAAACCCCTTGGATCCCTGAAGGAGCACTTCACCGGGATGACGGGCGTCGCCTGGAGCACGAAGGACGTCGTCGCCCTCGCGAAGGTGCTGCATACCTTCGGCAAGACGAACCCGAACCTGAAGGTCAAGGCCGCCCTTCTCGACGGCAAGCCCGTCGCGGCGAAGGAGCTCGAAACCCTCGCGAACCTGCCCTCGCGCATCGAGCTCGTGGGCAGGCTTCTCGGCCTGATGCAGTCGCCCGTGCGGCGCCTCGTCACGGTCCTGTCCGCCCCCCATCGCAACGTCGCGGCGACGCTCGCGGCGATTTCGCTTCAGAAGTCCAAATCCACAGAACACGCGGCCTAAGCCGAAGAATCAGGAGAAGAATCATGGCTCTCAACGTCGAAACGTTCGTCAAGGAAATCGAGTCGATGTCCGTCCTCGAGCTCAACGGCCTCGTGAAGGCCCTCGAGGAGAAGTTCGGTGTCTCCGCCGCCATGATGGCCGCCCCGGCGGCCGCCGCGGGCGCCACTCCCGCCGCCGCCGCCGCCGAGGAGCAGACCGAGTTCACGGTCGTCCTGAAGGAAGCCGGCGCGCACAAGATCAACGTCATCAAGGTCGTTCGCGAGGTCAACTCCTCGCTCGGACTCAAGGAAGCGAAGGACCTCGTCGAGAACCTCGGAACGGTCAAGGAAGCGGTCTCCAAAGACGAGGCCGCCTCGATCAAGAAGAAGTTCGAGGACGCAGGGGCGAAGGTGGAAGTTAAGTAGTTGCCGAACGGGAACGGAGAGACCGGGGATTTTCTTCGAATTGGAGAAGATTTTCGGCGATCCGGCTTGCGCGGCCGCCTCTCGAATCGGGAGGCGGTCCGCGGGTGACTCTTTCTAAGCAGGTTCTCTTTTCTTCTACTCTTCGTCTCTCCGCCCGCACGGACCACCGGTTGCCCCAAGGATTGGAGCAGTAATCCAAATGACCAACAGAATCTTCGCTCCTGGCGCGAAAGAGCGTTCGAGCTTCGGCAAGATCCGCTCGTTCCTGCCCCTTCCGAACCTGATCGACGTACAACGCAAGTCCTATGAGGACTTCCTCCAGATGGATCTCCTGCCGAAGGAACGGCAGGACGTGGGTCTGCAGGCGGTCTTCAAGAGCGTCTTCCCGTTCAGCGACTTCCGGGAGACGTGCGCGCTCGAGTTCGTGTCGTACCGCATCGGCGACTGGAAGTCGCGGAGCGGCCGCCTCGAAGGCCTGGAACATCTTCGCTTCGCCTGTGAACACTGCGGCGCGACGGTGCGCGTGAAGGACGCGCGCGCGACGCGCGTGGAGTGCGGCGCCTGCGGGCACCCGAATCCGAACAAGGTCACGATCGACGAGGTCTGCGGCACGCCGGTCGAGCTCCGGCAGATGTACTCCGTCGCGGAATGCCAGGAGCGCGGGGCCACCTATTCGGTGCCGCTCAAGGTCACGTTCCGCCTGAAGGTATTCGACAAGGAAAACGCGCCGACCGGAAAGGGCGCTCCCAAGGAGTGGCCGATCCGGGACATCAAGGAGGAGGAGGTCTACTTCGGCGAGATCCCCCTCATGACGGACAACGGCACGTTCGTCATCAACGGCACCGAGCGCGTCATCGTCTCTCAGCTCCACCGCTCGCCGGGCGTGTTCTTCACGCGCGAGGGCGCGCACACCCT
>DASVJU010000288.1:0-2638 GCA_036385755.1 Thermoanaerobaculia bacterium | reverse complement strand
CGCGCCGAGAACGGCGAGATTGTCCGCCTCGGTCGCGCCCGACGTGAAGACGATCTCGCGCGGGTTCGCGCCGACGAGGCGCGCGATCGCTTCGCGCGCCGCGGTCACGGCGGCCTCGGCGCGCCAGCCGAACGCGTGACTCATCGACGCCGCGTTTCCGAAATGCTCCGTGAAATACGGCCGCATCGCCTCGAAAACGCGCGGATCGACCGGCGTCGTGGCGTGATAGTCGAGGTAGATGGGAGGTTTCGGTGTCACGTGCCGGTTCCGCCCATCCTCGGCCCGCCGCCCGTGGTTTGCAACCGGCCGCGAGAGATGAGCGAAGATCCGGTCCGGATGCTCCACGTTCTCGTCGCGACCATCGAACGGCACTCTCTCCTCGACGACCTCCGCGCGGTCGCGCCGGCCTCGACGACGTTCCTCGGGGAGCAGGGGCTGGAGGCGATCCTCGAGCGGCTCGGCCGTTCCGCGCGGATCGACGCCGTCGTCACGGACGCTCCGGAAGTCCTGATGGAGATCTACCACGAGATCCCGGGAGCGCTCCCCGTCTATCTCGCGCGCGCCGACGAAGACGCGGACTCGGTCCTCGCGGGGCTCGACGCTTTGTTCGGGGAAGGCTGACGCGTCAGGCGGCGCCCGATCGCTTCCACTCCGTCCGCATCTCCGACTGAAGGCGGCCGAGGCGGTACGCGTCCCGGTTCACAAAGCCGCCCCAGGCGGCGAGGCCGGGATGGACTTCCTCGATGCGGCGCCAGATCTCCTGGACGACGCGCCGGTAGTCGGGATGGCCCTGGGGCATCGACCTGAGCTCGCAGAAGTGCACGGCCTCGCGCAGGTTCATCGTGACGTACCAGCGCACACGGTAGGCGAACGGAACAACGTATGCGGCCTCGGCGGGGTGATCCTTCTTCACGGCTTCGTGGAGCTCGTGCGCGCGCGCCATGCATTCCTCGAAGAGAGGACCGTGCCCCGCCTCGACGATCTCCGGCGGCGTGTCGTATCCGTGCGCCGTCGAAAACGGCTGCCGCTCCTGCGAGAGCAGCCGGTGGCGGTGAAGGTCGCGGTAGATCCCGAGGTTGCCCACGAGGTCGAAGGAGTACGACGCCTCCTCGAGAGCGCGCGGCGGCTTGTCGCGCCGGTTCTTCCGCCCGGACGCGAGGGACGAGAGCAGCGCCGCACGCTCGGCCGGTGCAAGTGCGGCAACGCGGGAGCGTACCTCGGCGAGCGGCCGGTCTCCGTGCGGGTAGAGAAGAGCCGCGAGCACCTTCTCTTCGGCGTCGCGGTCGAAGTCCACGAGCGTGACGGGCGAGACGGAAGGCGGTCCCGCCGGCACGATCCGGGCGGCGGCCGCGGCGGCACCGGCGAGGAGATCCTCCTTCCAGAGGCTCGGCGCGGACCTCTTCACGAAGGACGGAATGAGCCGGTCCAGCTCGCGGCGCATGCTCAGGGCGAGCGCGCGGCATTCGTGCGACGGGTGCGTCAGGAGACGGCTCAGAAGGTGCTCATACGCCTGTCCCGTCGCGAAAATCCCGAGATTCGTGAGCGTCGATGCGGGAAGGTAACTGCGCATGACGTCGCAGGCATGCGCACGCACGGTCGCCGCGTACGCGCGCTTCGCCGCCTTGAGCAGCTCTTCGTCGCGCTTTACGTCCGCAAAGTCGAGCGGCTCGCCGGTCTTCGGGTGGCGGACCGCCACGGATTCGATCGGGAGCGCCTTTTCGATATGGGCGATCATCGGGTCGATCTGGGCCGCGTACGCCCCGAAGAGGAGGTCCATGAGCGCCACGTAGGCGTCCCTGTGGCGCGACGCCATGAGCGACGGCTCCTTGAACCACGGGAACTCGCCGCGAGCGTCGCGCTGGTCGAAGCGGACATAGCGCGTGGACTTCTCGAGAAACGCGACGCCGATCCGCGCGTCTTCCAGGACCTGCGCCGTCACGTTCGAGACGCGCTCGATCGCGAGGTGCGCGCCCCCGAGCTGCGCGACGGAGTCGTCGCCGTACCCCACGAGGACGCGGTCGTAGAACGCGCGGGCCCTCTTCAGCGCGTTGTCGTCGTGCGCCGCGTCGGCGCCCGGGAGGACGCCCGCCTCGCCCTGGAACTCGTCGAGAAACACGCGGCGCAGGCTCTTGGCCGACCGGCTGTAGCGCGAGAAAAGCGCGCCCGCCACTTCCTGCGGCAGCTTGAGACCGAAGACGTGCGCGTCGACGTTCGTGAAGAACGGTGCGAGGCGCTGCGCTTCGGCTTCGGTGAATTCGATCATTTCGACGGAGTCTACCGGGGGAGACGATCCCCGTTTCCCCAAGGACCCCCTTCAGGGTCGGGTTGCCTGGATGAGCGCGGCCGTGAGGGGCGAAAGCGGGCGCCCACGGTTCGAGCCCTGCATCGCGAAAACGAAGACGTAGTAGTTGCCCGGCCCCGAGAGCAGCGGGATGTCGATGCGCGCCACGCCGCGCATCGTGTCGATTTCACCGCGCGACCCGTCCATGTACTGGGCGTTTCCGGGGGCCCGGGCAAAGAAGCGTTGCGACACGGCGGGATAGGAGTAGGAGCCGCGGCGGCGGATATCCTCGAGGGACGTCGGGCTCGGCGCCGGCTCGAAGCCGACTTCGACGGAGAGGATCGTCCAGCCCGGGGG
>DASVJU010000287.1:0-8499 GCA_036385755.1 Thermoanaerobaculia bacterium | reverse complement strand
TGCCCGTTGAGCGCCTCCGGAGCCACGCCGAGGAGGGTCGCGCTCGCGGGGTTCGCGAGGACGATTCGCCCGGCCGCGTCGACCACGAGCATCGCGTCTGCCGCGGCCTCGAACAGCCGGCGGAACAGGGCTTCGCGAATGGGTGCGGCGCCTTCCACCGGCGGATCGTACGCGGATATTCCGAGAAAGCCGTCCGCACCCCGAAAGTGCGCGACGCTGAAACGCTCCCCGGCAGAATCTAGTCGGTCACGACCATCGAGACGTACGAACCGTCCGAAGTGCGCGAGCCTGCCGAGGGCCCGTCGTTCACGACGCCATAGGCGACGAAGTCCGACGTGCCTGACTCGGGCCGGATCCGCACATAGCCGTGCGCGATTCCGGCTCCCGAGAGGATGCCGTTGATCTGTGTCCACTGCCCGCCCGTCAGCGGTCGCGTCAGTGTCTGGACGGGCGTCGTGGAGCCCGAGTCCGCATCGAAGACGTCGACGACGTAGGTCACGGACTCGCCGCCGATCCGGGCGTCGGCGATCGCGAGGTTGCTGCGTACGTCCGCGTCCTGCCTGAGCCCGTAGACCCAGGCTTCACTCTTCGCCCGTGCGGAGGCCGCGAGCGCCGGATAAGACAGCCCGTACGACCCGCCCACGCCCGTGTCCGGGTTCGGATTGGACGTACGGGCCTGGGCGACCGCGCCGGCGACGAGCAGAGTGCCGCCCTGATTGCCCGTGGTGGGGATCGCGAGACCGAGCCCGCGCAGGTAGGAGAGCGCGTTCGCCTGCACGAGCTGCTGGCGCCCGGCGAGTTGAACGGCCTTCGTCCCGCTTCCCTGCCCCGAGAACGCCGCGGACGCCGTGTACGTGAGCGTGACGGTGACGGGCCTGGACGTGGGGTTCGTGAGCGTCAGGTCCGTCGTGAAGTGCGGCGGCCCCGGGACGTCGAGAAGAATCGGGATCAGACCCTCCGTGGCGTTCGAGGCGAGGACGCTGCCGTCCGAGGTGCCTCCGCCCGCGCTGCCCCCGTCGTTCACGACGCCGTAGACGATGAACCGGTCGGCGCCCGACGTGCGCCGCACCCGCGCGTAGCCGTTCGTGACTCCCAGATCGGTCAACACGGGGGTGTACCGAAGGATCGAGTTGAACTGGAAGAACGCGCCCGGCTGAAGGGTCTGCGTGAGAGGCGCTCCTGCCTGCCCGCCGCTGTCGCCGTCGTAGAGCTGGATCTCGAGCGAGACGGGGCCCGACGTCGCGCCGGACGCCGCGCCGGGCGCGTGGACGATCGCGAGATTCGAACGGAAGGACGCGTTTTCGCGCAGGCCGTAAATCCACGCGTCCGCCGAAGCCGTCGCGCTCCCCGACGGCACGGCCGCCGCGAACGTCCCGAAGGCGCCGCCGACGGAGGCCGAGAGATTCGGCGTGGACGTGCGCGAGCCGGCGAAGACCGCGGCCGGGTCGCTCACGCCGACGAACGTCGCGAAGAACGTTCCGATTTTGCCGGAGCCGTCCGAAGGCAGCGCCCATCCGTTGGCCGCGAGGTACGCGATGACATCTGGAATGTAGAGCTGCCGCCCCGCGGGCAGCGTGCGCGCCACGGCGGGACCGCCGGCGCCCGGGGTGCCGGCTGAGGGAACATAGACGAGGACGAGCGTCGCGTCGGAGGCGCTCCGGTTCACCGCCACGAAGTCCGACGTGTAGTGCGACGACGATGCGCCGTGGATGTCGAGGACGACCGGTTCCTGTAAGACCACGCCCGTCGGGGGCGTCGCGGCGCCGCTTCCCACCGTGAGGAAGAGGGCGATCCGCCGCACGACCGGCCCGGATGTCGCCGTGACATCGAGGCGATACGTGCCGGCGGCGGCACCTGAGGCGCTCAAAGTGAGCGCACCAGGCTGGGTGCGCGAGAGGACGCCCGTCGCGGTGTCCGCGGGATTCCCGGGAAGAAATTCGGCCGTCACGCCAGCCGGAAGGCCGGCAACGGTCACGGTCGCGACGGCATCGGCATTCGCGGTGCCGTTCTGATACAGCACGAGAGTCACGACGACGCTGCCACCCGCCGGAACGACCGGCGTCGCGGGATTCGCGCCGAGCGTGAAGTCCGTCGTGCCGGGAGCCGGAGCCGGCAGCGCCGACGCCAGCGCCGAGGCGTCGACGGAGCCGAGGCCGGTCGCGGCATCGTACCCGGGACCAGCCGCGTACCCCGTGAGCCCGGGGACCGAATTGCTGCCGGTCGTGACGTCGTGGAACGTGAGCGAGCCGGCCGCCAGCGGCGCGGGTGCCGACGCGCCGGCCGCGCCGTACTGCGTGCGTCCGATCGCGTAGAGGAGCGGATTCAGGTTGCCGAGGCGGGTGCCGGCTTTCTGCGACAGGAGCGCGACGATGCCCGCGAAGGCGGGGGACGAAGCCGACGTGCCCCCCACGGAAGAGAGCCCGCTCGAGCCGGTCGTGTGGCCTTGCACGATGAGATACGGCGTGTGGACGGCAGCGGCGAAGGAGACGTCGGGTACGTATCGGGCGTTGTCCGCGGGAAGGCCGGCGACGTTCTGCCAGGGCGGGCGCGCGAAGAGGATGCTCTGGCCGCCTCCTGTCGCCAGCAGCGTCGAACCGCCGGGCACCGCGCCACTCTCGTTCCACGTCGTCTCCGGTATGTAGCCTTTCACGGACTTCTTCGTCGTCGGGTCGTTCGTCGAGTTCCAGTAAGTCGACGAACTGCTCGTGTCGAGAAACTGCGTCCCTCCCACGCACGTGGCGTAAGGCGACGAGCCCAGCCCGTTCACCCCGACCCTGGTGCCCGTCGGCTCCCAGGACACCTGGCAGCCCGCGACGCCGCTGTCTCCCGACGCCACCATCACGGAGATTCCCTGCACCGCCGCCTGTGCCCAGACGTTCGTGTAGAGCGCCGTCGCTACGTCGTCGAGGTCGCCCTCGCATGAGCCATACGAAACCGACAGCACGTCCGCAACATCATGGCTGACGGCGTAGAGAACCGAGAGGTCGATGCCATCCGACGTGCCCGTCGACTTGGAGGCGATGAGGAACGTCCGGGCTGCGGGAGCGATCGCTCCTGCCCACTGGAGATCGAGGTCCGATTCAAACTCGTCGTCCGAAACGATTCCGGGATCCGGGCCGTTCAGGATGACAGTGGGATCGTTGGCCGGAAGGCCGAAGGTGGCCCGAAAGTAGGTTGTGTCCCCGACGTTGACGTTCGTTCGCGCGATGAGACCGATCGTCCGGCCGCTGCCGTTGATTCCGGCGGCGGCGAGTGCGTCCACGTTGTAGATCGCCGTGAAATCGGCGGGCGCGAGAGAGTGGCCGTCCGCAGATGTGTTGGCGGGCCTCGGGCGCGCGAGAGGGCGGCGACGCGGGAACGAGTGGAGCGAAAGCACGCCCGTGACCCGGCGGGCGAGATCGAGCGGAAGCCGCGCCGGCCTCAGGTTCGCAATCCGGACTCCACCTTCGGCGTAGACCTCGTGAAGCTCGGTGTCGAAAGCGCCTTCCACATCGGCCGCGCGGCCCGAAAACACGAGCGCGGCGCGCCCGGCCGGCGCGTCCTCCATGTCGAGGCCGTGACTCGTGAACCATTTCTCGAGCGCGGCGACGTCCTCGTCCGAGGCGCCGAAACGCCGCTCGAACTCGGCGGGCGAAAGCCACCGGTGGAAGTCCCCAGACGCGGGGTCGTGCTGGTCGGCGAGCAGGCGCGCGAGGCCGTCCGCGTCGCGCCGTCGCAGGACGAGAACCACGCGATCGACGCGAACGGCTCCGTCCAGCCGGGCGATGTCACGGGAGCCCGCGACCTCGCGCGGAACCGATCCGACTTCCGCGAGCCCCTCGTCGGGCCGCGCGCCGAGCGCCCCCTGCGCTGCGAGGAGGAGAAGGACGAGAGCGGCCGCCCCCGCCGGGAGCCGTCCGGAACGACGGCGGCCGGAGAGATCGGCCGAACGCGCCATGCGCAGGATGTGTTTTGCAGCCCTCAGCGTTTGGTTCGTCACAGGGGCCGAAGCCACGGTGGATCCCTCCAAAGTGCGCGCATGGAACAGCTGGGTGAAGTGTTTGCCGCTCGGATCTTACTGGAACGCGCCCGAGACGCGACTTACGGCAAGAGACCACGGCGGGCACCCCGTCTTTGAGCAACGGTTGCCAAACCACCGCGGTGTCGACAAACCGGGGCAAGATCCCTCGCTTCGCTCGTCATTGAGCCTGATATCGTTGGCCGTGGAGGCAGTGAGCCCATGCCCATTCGCGTGGTTCGACTCGGCGGTCCACGAATTGACGGAGAGGGCCTGCGTATTGGTACCGTTCGACGTCCGCCGCGGGGAGTCCCGAAATCCGAATACGCCTCGCGCCAGTTCTTTGATCTTTGGCTACCCGATCTCGCGCCCTCCGAAGCGCTCGTCAAAGTTGCCCTCGCAGCCGTATCGGAGGCTCAGTGGCGATCCTTTTCCCGGCGCTATCGCGCCGAACTGGCCAGTCCCGAGAAGAGGCGCCTGCTCGATCTGCTCGCGGCCCTGTCCCGTTCCACATCCTTCTCCGTGGGCTGCTACTGTGCCGACGACAGCCGCTGCCATCGATCGATTCTCCGGGAGCTCCTCGCCGAACGGGGCGCGATGATCGAATGACTGGCTCCTGGGGGCGCCAATGCGCACCGCTCGCCGCCGAGCGCTATGGCTACTCCTCGAGGCTGCTCTGCAGGCCGGCGGTTGCGGGGCAGGCGGCCTCGATGCTTTGCGTGGCGGGTAGACCATCATCGTCGTAGTGAACGACGAGGAGGAGATAGGATGCTGATGACGTCCATCCTTCGAATTGTCCCGAGGCCACGAGGCTGACGTTCGACCAGACGTCCGTCGGATAACCTGGCCTGACGGCGGTCAGAGTCCACGCCACAGGAATACCAGCTGACCCGACGTTCGTCAGCACGATCGTGGGTTGCTGCCTCGAGTCGCAGTAGGCGAACACGTTGATTCTGTCTTCGTCGACGGCCCGGGCCGCCTCGTGATGCGCCACGAGGATGGGCTCGACAGCCTGAACGGGGACGGTCCGGAGCAGGGTGACGGCGGAGGCGAGGACCAGGGCGGACATCATGGGGTTTTCCTTTGGCTCGACGAGGACGAGACGGGTGGCAAGCCTTCGCCGGACACGGCCACCACCCTCCCTAACTCACGATGCGTGCCAGAGAATCTGGTTCAGGGCGGCGCCGGAGCATCCTTCTCGTAACACACTAGAGATGGAGGGTCTTCCGCAGCCTCCAACCCCGGCGCTCGCCGCGCGCCGGCCCGACCGGGCCGAGAGAGGGTCCTCAACATGCCGATCTTCACGGCCTGGTCGGCAAAACGAACCGCATGCTCGATGCTCGACGACGTGACGCACCTCACGTCCGAGACCCGCCGCGTTGCAACGCGGGAGGGCTCCTTACGGCCGCGCGGACTCCCGGTAACGGGTCAGCGCCCACACGACGAGAATCGCGACGCCCGCGCCGACGAAAAACGTCTGGGCCGGCGAGGCGGGGCCCGCGCGGAGGAGCCGGGGCATGGCGAGGACCAGAATGATTCCCACGATCAGCTCGACGGCCCCGTGTACGGGAAACGGGATCACCTTGACGACGCCCAGCGGAAAGCGCGTGAGAAGCGTCATCAGAAGGTGCACGGCCGCGAGACCCCACGCGACGGCCGCCACGTAACCTCCCAGGCCGAAGAGGAACGGCGCGAGAAGGAAAACGGCCACGGTGGCGAGATCCAGAAAGCCGTGGAGACGTTCGTTCAGGAAGCCCATGACGCATTATCTCCCAGGTGCGACGGTGTTCCTCGTTTGTGCAGGCCAGGGGTACGAATGGGATTCGATACGTACGGGTCTCCTGGGCTCCAGCGGCGACGGGAAGATCCAGCGCCGTGATTTCAGAGCGTCAGGCGTCGGTCCCGCGCCGCGACGCGTGCGCGCAGAGCGCTTCGAGGTAGCGCGAGCAGACCTGCTTGGTCGCGAGAGCGCGCTTCACCCTCGGGAGCTTCAGGACCGCTCCGAAGATGGCCGCCAGGGCGCGGTGGCTGACGAGGCTGCGGTCGTCGAAGAGAAGCTCCTGAAGCTTGCCGCGCTCGATCGCCATCAGGACCGTGCGGTGGACGGAGTTGAACGGCGGCAGGTGGCGCTCGCCGCGATCCTCGAGCGCGAGGCTCCCGGTCCTGCAGGCCCTCACGCAGACGCCGCAGCCGAGGCAGCGCTCTTCCTCGAGACGTGCCATCCTCCGGGTCCTCTTCTCCGGGTCGTTGGCAGAGACGAGCGTCATCGCCTCGACCGGGCAGGCGTTCACGCAGCGCCCGCACCCGTTGCACCGCGCGGGGTCCGGTCGCGGGAGCCAGCGCGTCGTGTGCACCATCGACGAGGGGCCGAACCGGCGCGAGGCGATGAGCGCCTCGCAGCAGCAGCCGCAGCAGTTGCAGATGAAGCCCACTCCCTCGCGCACGTTCTCGCCGAACTGCACGAGCCCGCGCTCGCGCGCCATCGCGAGGACGTCGAGCGCCTCTTCCGCATCGGCCGGGCGGGCGTAGCCGTGCCGGACGAGGGACCGCGCGACGCCGCCGAACGTCATGCAGACCTCCTTCGGCGCGTCGCACGCCTTGCCGGCGTGCTCCATTTTGTGGCGGCAGTAGCAGACGCCGATCCCGATGGCGGAGGCTTCGCGCACGACCCCGCTCGCCCGCTCCCAGTCGAGCACCGTCAGCTCCGGTTTCTTCGGCAGCGCCGTCTCGTCCACGAAGACACGCCCCATCTGCGTCGTCCCGTCGGCGAGCGCGCGAATGAAGTCCTCCTCGACGTTGAGGTATTGATAGTAGAGCGCCGCGAGCGCCGCCTGGTCGATGTCCCCACGCACCCGCATCATCGAGAACTCGAAGAACCCCGCCATCGGCGGAGGCAGGACGTAACGCGTCGTGCCGTCGTGCTCCACGTCGAGGAGGACGGCCCGCGAGGCGAGGGCGTCGAGTGACGTCTTCGCCTCGGCCTCGGTCACGCGCCAGATGCGTGCCGCGGTGGCCGGAGTGAAGGGCTTGATCGGAACGCGCGAAAGGAGCGCCGCCTCGCGCTCCGAGACGAGAAGCCGGAGGATCCGGTCGAGGAGGTCCGAAGGAGGGGCGCCCTGCGGGAACCGGTTCAGCCGCTCCACGAGGTCCGTGTAAGCGGTGCGCGCGGTGAGGTGCGCCATGAACGTCTCCTGCGGCGCATTATCGCGCACTCAGGCGGCTCAGTCGAAAACCAGGAGCAGGCGGGACTGACCGCGGGGACGCTTGGGCGCGTGGGCGCCACGCGTCATTGCAACAGGAACTGCCTCATGAATTGGATCGTGGCGTTCCCGAAGGTTCGCGGCAAAGTTTTCAACCGCCAAGGTAAGAAAGAGATGGCCAGACTGGGTGATATGCCCTGAACTGAACGAGTCTGGTTTCTGAAAAGTAGACGGCGTCCGCCGCCCTAGCCTTTCGAATCGCGACCTCTTCCTATCTGGATGCGGCTGCGGAGAGGGCACGGCGCGCCTCGGCATAGTTCTTGCTGAACCGCTCGAAGAGCTGGAGAGTTCTTGTCGCGAAATATTGCTCCTGACGCGAACACCGCCCTGCGGCATACCGAAGCTCTGCTGACGACAGGAGCCCTGCAGAGCGCGATTTTCAACAGCGCCAATTTTTCGAGTATCGCCACCGACGCGAAGGGCGTCATCCAGATCTTCAACGTCGGCGCCGAGCGGATGCTCGGCTACACGGCCGCCGAGGTGATGAACAAGATCACCCCGGCCGACATTTCCGATCCTCAGGAAGTGATCGCGCGCGCGAAGGCGCTGAGCGTCGAGCTCGGGACCCCGATTACACCAGGCTTCGAGGCGTTGGTCTTCAAAGCCTCGCGCGGGATCGAGGACATCTACGAGCTGACCTATATCCGTAAGGACGGCAGCCGGTTCCCCGCGGTCGTGTCCGTCACGGCGCTGCGCGACGCGCAGGATGCCATCATCGGCTATCTGTTGATCGGCACAGACAACACCGCGCGCAAGAAGGCGGAAGAGGCGCTGCTCAAGGCGGGAGCCCTGCAGAGCGCGATTTTCAACAGCGCCAACTTCTCGAGTATCGCCACCGACGCGAAGGGCGTCATCCAGATCTTCAACGTCGGCGCCGAGCGGATGCTGGGCTACACGGCCGCAGAAGTGATGAACAAGATCACGCCGGCCGACATTTCCGATCCGCAGGAAGTGATCGTGCGCGCCAAAGCGCTGAGCGTCGAGCTCGGGACCACGATTACGCCGGGCTTCGAGGCCTTGGTCTTCAAGGCCTCACGCGGAATCGAGGACATCTACGAGCTCACGTACTTCCGCAAGGATGGAAGCCGGTTCCCCGCGGTCGTGTCCGTCACGGCGCTGCGCGACGCGCAGGACGCCATCATCGGATACCTGCTGATCGGCACAGACAACACCGCGCGCAAACAGATCGAAGAAGAGCGGACGAAACTCGATCAGCGCCTTCGCGACCAGCAGTTCTACACG
>DASVJU010000286.1:0-6274 GCA_036385755.1 Thermoanaerobaculia bacterium | reverse complement strand
AGAGCACCGAGAGGCGATCGCGCTCCCTCCCGAGCTCTTCGACGAGCTCCGTCTGCTTGAGAGCCGCGGACAGGTGATGAACGGCCGACTGGAGAAACGCGACGACGTCCGGCGCCCACGCGCGGCACGCCCGCACCGTGGCCGCCGCGACGAATCCCCGAAGGGTCCCGTCGATTCCGATGGGAACGGCGAGGACCGATTTCGTTCCAAGGCCGCGCAGCGTGTCTCCGATCTCGCCGAGATCGGGTGAGGAAGCCACGTCGTCGATCAGCACGGGCTCGAACTGCCTCAGCTTCAAAGAGACTGTGTGCTCGGAAAGCGGGATCGTGACCGGCACCGACGCGACGCCCTCGGCGGCCCAGGACGCGCGCACCGCGAGGCTCTCGCCAGAAGGGCCCGGTCCGAAGAGGAACAGCGTCAGTCGATCGACCTCGAGAATGCGGCCGATCTGCGCGACCGACCAGTCCAGAAACTCCTGAAGCTGAACGCCCTCGACGAGCGCGAGGGCGAACTCCGAGAGGAACCGGTCGCGAATGACGCCCGGATCCGTGACGCCGCGGTCGTCCCGAGTCACTGGAGACTCAGTTTATCCTTTGAAGGGTCAGGGCCTCAGTGCGTCGTGAGCAGCGGACTGAAGACGAGGTACGGGTTCACGACGAGGGCGCGGCCGGCGGCATCCTCGTCCCGGAAGATCGCAAAGTGGAGGTGCGGCCCGCCGATGACGTGTCCGGTCGAGCCCACGTCCCCGAGACGCTGTCCCCTCACGACGTGGTCACCGGGCTTCAGCCCCTTCTCGTGGCGCGCGAGGTGCGCGTAAAAGAAGGTGTACTTCCCCGTCCCGTCCCGGAGATAGACCACCTTGCCGCCGCGCTTGTCGCGGCCCAGGCGTTCGATGAACCCGTCCGCGACGGCCACGACGGGTGTCCCGCGCGGGGCGGGGAGGTCGATCGCATGATGTTTCTTGTGTTTGCCGCGCTTCGCGAGAAACGTGTCGCGGTACTTGGCCCGGTCGAACGCCTCGAGCGGCAGCGGAAAGTCGGTCGTGAAGAGCTCGGCGAGCTCCTCCTCGGGGACCGACACGGGACGGCTGTTCGCCTTGCGCACGACGAGGCCGGTGACCGTTCTCGCGAGGTTCTGCCAGAACGCGAGCCGGGCCGGACCGGGAGAATCCTTCATTCGCGGGTCGACGGGGCCTCCTCCGTCCTCGGAGTCCTCCGCGTCGTCCGGATCGTCCGGATCCTCTTCGGGCGCGTCGCTTCGGCGGGCGGCGATCGCGGACGGCCTTCCCGAACGTGCGAGCCAGGCGAGGTCCGCCGCGTCCGCCGAGGGGTAGCAGCGGCCGTCCTCCGGGTCCCGTGCCGGGCAAGGCTGCGCGAGCGCTGAACCGCCTCCGGACGGCGGTTCGACCGCGGCGTCCCCGAAGGGAGCACCCGGGCGGGCCTCGGCGATCATGGTGACCAGAGCCACCGGAGGCGCATGCGACACGCCGGCCGCGGCGCCGAGCGCTCCCTCCAGGGCGGCCGCGAGGAGAAGAATCAGGAGACCCGCTCCAAGTACTTGTCGTCGCGCGTGTCGATCTTGACGACCGTCCCCGCCTCGACGAACTGCGGCACCTGCACGACGAGGCCCGTCTCGAGCTTCGCGGGCTTGTACGACGCCGACGCCGTCGCGCCCTTCATCCCGGGCTCCACTTCGACGATCCGGAGATTCACGGTCGTTGGGAGCTCCACGGACACGGGATTGCCGTCGTAGAAGTCGATCTCGATGACGGTCTCGGGCAGCAGGTACTTCATCGACTCGCCCACGACCTCGTCGTCGAGACGGATCTGGTCGAAGGTCTCCTGGTTCATGAAGTGGTGCCCTTGTGTGTCCGAGTAGAGGTACTGCATCTGGTGGGTGTCGAGGGAGGCCTTCTCGACCTTGTCCTCGGACCGGAACCGGTGCTCGTTCATGGCGCCGGACTTCAGGTTTCGGAGCTTCGCCTGGACGAATCCCCGGAGGTTCCCGGGCGTCTTGTGAAGAACGCTGTGAGTCCGGTGCAGCTCGCCGTTGTAGACGATGATCATTCCGGGCCGAATTTCAGTTGCGGAAATCATTGATTCTCCAGGGTTTAGTGGATTCTGCTGACGCGCCCGGCTGGTGCGGAAGACGCCGGACACCTGCCCCCCATCAAGGACCATCGGGCGGGTTCCGAGCCTAACCCACCCATCGCCGGAAAGACAAGCGGCCCGAGCCGAGGGGCCCGGGCCGCGGAAGAAGCCGAAAAGGGCCCGATTCAGCGCTTTGTGATGATGAAGTGCGATCTGCGGTTCGAAGCGTAAGCCGTTTCGTTCTTGCCGGTAGCGAAAGGTTTCTCTTCACCGACCGTCGTGACAGTCAGGCGGGCCGGGTCGATGCCGAGCTTGACGAAGTGGTCGAACGTCGCCTTGGACCGCTTCTTGCCGAGGATGAGGTTGTACTGGTTCGTGCCCCGCAAGTCGCAGTGCCCTTCGATCGTCACCTGCGTATCGGGATGGTTCTTGATCCACTCGGCCCCGCGCTGGAGTCGGTCGTGGTACTCGGGTTTGATGGCGAACTTGTCGTAGTCGAAGAAGATGTCCTCGAGATAGCCGCCCTTCTGCGTAAGAGCCACCATCTCCGCCTCCACCGCCGCGGGCGGCGGCGGGGGCGGCGGCGGCGGTTCCGGCATCGGGGTGGGAACCGGCGTCGGGGCCGGCGTCGGCGGTGGCGGCGGCGCGTCGACGATGAATTTCACGCTGGCCGTCTCGGCGCGCTTGTCGTTGCGCATCACCCAGGCATCGGCCACGTGCGGTCCGGGGCCCACGCCGCTGAAGGTCGTGCACAGCGGGTTGGCCTCGGCCACGACCATCCGGCTCTGGTGGCCGTCGAGCGTGACTTCGTAAGCCTTGGGCGGGAAGTAGCAGTAGTCGCCCGGCACGGCCGTCATGCAGACGACGACGTCGCCCGGGGGCAGGTGCTCGCCGGCGGTCGGCTTCGTGATGCGAAATCCGCCGCCTGTCGTGCACGTGCACGCGGCCATGAAAAGCGCGGCGAAAAGCGCGACGCCCGCGCCCGCGCGCCTCGAAATCGATTTCGGAACGGAAACTGAGATCACATCGTCCTCCTGATCTTTCGGCCGCTCAAGGCTGCTCGACGCCGCGGTGACGGGGTTCGACGCGCAGAACCGGGCCGCTGTCGCCTTGCACGAGCGCGGGCTTCGGGAAAGAGAACATCGACGCGAGCTGCGCTGCGAACTCGGGCGTGAAGATCCCCTGAACGGCGCGTTCGAAGTCCTCTCCGTTCAGCGGGGCGTAGAGCCCGTGGGCACCCGAGAGGCCGCCGTTCGTTCCGCCGTTGAAGAGGTACGTCGTGAGGTTCACGCGTGGGAGTCCCGCACCGTAGTTCGCGTTCATGAACTGGATGAGGTCGTCCGCGAGGAGCGCGTACCCGATCGGCGTGAGGTGGAAGCCGTCGTAGGAGAACGCCCCGCCCGTCAGGAAAGCGGCGTTGATCGTGATGCCGCCGAGGTCGTAGCCAGCCTTCAGTTTCAGAAGGAAGGCGTTCACGTCGTAATACTTGTAGCCCGAAGCCGCTGCGGCCGCTTTGATGGCGGTGTTGTAGTCGGCGCCGCGCTGCTTGAGGAACGCGACGTCGGAGGCGTAAATGAGGGCGCCTGGATGGGCCGCGTCGATCGCCGCCGCCGGCAGGGGGTAGTCGCACTTCGGAAGCGTCGAGTACCCCGGGGTCTTGCAGGGAATGCCATAGCCGTACGGCAGGTACGCCGCCGCGTTCAGCGTCACGATCGTGTTCGCGGGGATCGCGCAGGCCGGAACGCCCGTGGCGCATCCCTTCGGGCCGAGGAGCGGAACCGGCGCGCCATTGACGAGGACGAGCTTGCCCTTGTCCGTCAGAAACGGCGGAAGCGTCGTCGCGAACGGAATGCTCGTGACGTCGGCGACGCCGAACACGATTCCGTTCGGCTGCTTCGCCTTCAGCTTCGTGAGGGCGGTGTTGTAGTCCGCCGTGAAGGGTGCGAGCGGCGTAACGGTGACGCCGTCGATGACCGTGCCGGACAGGACGGCGCCGAGATAATCGTTGCCCACGTTCTCGAGGAAGACGAATGTCGGGCTCAGCGCGATTGCCTGATCGACCGGAGAGCCCAAGTGGAGGGCCGAATTCCTCAGAACGAGATCGATGAATGCCGCGCAGGACCCACCGCTCGTCTCGGAAGCCGTCGTGGCGGCGAGCATGTCATGGATCGCACAGCCGGGAATCGAGAGGTTGTTGTATGGCCGCGCGAGCGCGAGATTCGCGGGCGTGCCGTTTCCGGCCTCGGCCCCGAACGAGGGCGCGAGCGACGTGAGGACCATGCATTTGCCGAGGCCAGGGTCGTTGACGATGGGCTGCTGGAAGTCGGCGACGCCCGCCGTACGGGCGATGACCGCGGGCGGCGAATCGACCTGGACCCGTTTCGTGAGGCAGCCCGACGAGAAGCCGGCGCCCTCGGAATCGCCGACCCACGCGATGCGCGTGAGGTCGACCTGGGCGGCCGCGGGAAGCGCGACGGCGCCCGCGAGAACGGCGGCAAAAGACGCCGCGGAGACGAGGCGGAGGAAAGCAGCGGGAGTCTTCATGTTCTTCTGTGCTCCCTTAGAACGTCGACTTGATCGTGACGCTCGGCAGGATCGCGAACGTCTGGTACGTGGCGCTGAAGTTGTCCTTGCTCGTCGTGATCGTCCGCTGGTGGAACCAGAGGAAGAGACTCGAGAACTGGAACTGGAAGTGCTTCGAGAGGGCTAACCCGGCCCCGATCGTGCCGCCCGTGCGGTTGGCGTCCGGCAGGAACGGCCCGGCGTCGGAGTCGGGCTGCGGCGTCTGGTCGTAGACGAAGCCTCCCGCGACCCAGCTCGAGCCCATCTTGTACGTCAGGCCCGTGCGAAAGGCCCACGTGTTCACCCAGCCGTGCGTCAGGGTCGTGTCCGGAAGGCCGTCGATCTGGAGGACGGTCTGGTCGAAGACCTTCCACGTCGTGTAGTACCCGTCCGCCTCGAGCGTCAGCTTCGGCGTGAGCTCGTACGCGATGCCGAACATCGTGACGGACGGAAACTGGAGCGTCGTCCGGGCCTGGGCCCCTTTGCCGAAGGGAAGCTCCTGTGCCACGGCGCCGTCGAACTGTGCGTTCCCCGAGGGAATCTGTCCGAATGCGGCCGGACCGTGAAGGTCGACGTCCATGTGCGAGTGGTACGAGATGCCGAATCGCACGCGCTCGCAGGGCTTGAAGAGGAGGCCCGCGGCGAAGCCGACCTTGGCCGGCTCTCCGTCGGACACGACGCTCACGTGGGCAACGTCCACGACGCGCTGGGTGAACGGGTTGACGGCGGCGATGTTCTGGCTGAGCCTCACGTCCGTGAAGCGGACCTCGGGGCCGGCTCCGATCGCGATCGAGTCCGAGAGCTTCACGGCGAGCTGGGCCGACACCGCAATTTGGCGCAGGTCGGAGCGCTGGCTGATGAAACGGCCCGCGAACGCGTCCTGGTTCTGCCAGGGCACGCCGAGGCCGTTCGGCGTCCAGAAGCCCACAGAGAGCTTCACGCCGTCGCTCAGCGGCAGCACGCCGTACCCGTGGCCGATTCCATAGGGAGACTTGCTCATGCTCGCCGAGTAGCCGTCGCCCGGGTACGGGCTATGACCGTCGAGCCGGGCCGTGGGCCTGAGGATCGCGAAGCCGCCCACTTCCAGGGTGAAGCGATCGATGAAGGCGTTTCCGGCTGGGTTGTAGAACATCGCCGAAGGGTCGTCTGCCGTGGCGGCGAATGCCCCGGCCACCGCGTTGCCTTTTGAGCCCTGCTCGAAGAGAGCGAAGCCCGCCGCTTCGAGGCGGCCCGCCGACCCGGCGGTCACGAGGCCGACGAGCACAAGGGCCGTCAGCCGGCTACGAATCGATTTGAACACCGGTTCCTCCTTCACGTCACACTGAGAGGCAAAGCTGAATATGAACAGTTTGACAGATATTACGGATTTTTTTGCCGGATGTCCGCAGAGTCAAGCGCTATTCGTAAAAGTGCGTCAACGCGCGCGTAACGCGAGGAACCCCACCGCGACGGCCCCGGGGCCCGTGTGGGCCGCGAGCGCAGGAGCGATCTCGACGACAAAGGCGTCGGACCCCGGCTGCCGTGCGAGCAGCTCCCCGGCAATGCTCTCCGCGAGACTCGCCGCCCCGAAGTGCGCCACGCCCCAGGTCGTCGCGGGCAGCCCCCTCGTCTTCGCGAGGCAC
>DASVJU010000285.1:0-9307 GCA_036385755.1 Thermoanaerobaculia bacterium | reverse complement strand
AGGCTCGGGGCATTGAACGCCACGAGGATCCGTGGATGCGGCGAGGCCGGCGAGAGCACCTCGTCCGCGCTCACGTGCACGTCGGCGTAGGACGTGCCGCCGCGCGACTCGGGCCCGTAACTCGGGATGTGCGTCGCGTCGAACCCTTCGTGAATGGCCGCGCGCGTGAGGAGCATGGCCGCCGTCTGCGCGCCGTCACCCCCGGCGCCCGCGAGCTTCAGGGCGATGTCGGTGCCGCCGAGGTGGGTCGGGAATCCGGTCGCGAACCGAGGCGGACGCTCGGCGGAGGCCCCCACGGCCGCGAGGAGGCTCTCGGCGTCGAAGCGAGGCTTCTCGATGTGGAACCAGGGTTCCGGGACGGCGTCCTTCTTCACGCCGAGCGGGAAGACCGGAACCATCTTCTCCTTCACCCAGGCCTCCGCGGCCTCGGGCGTCATCCCGAGGTGCGTCGGGCACTCGGCGAGCACCTCGACGAACGCGAGGCCGCGATTCTCGGCCTGGATCTTCACGGCCTTGAGAACGGCCTTCTTCGCCCTCATGCGCTGCTTCGCGTCGAAGAGGGCGACGCGCTCCACGTAGACCGTCCCGTCGAGGCCCGCGACGAGCTCGGCCATCTTCATCGGCTGGCCCATCATCGCGGTGCGGCCCTCGGGGCTCGTGGCGCTCTTCTGACCCAGGAGCGTCGTCGGGGCCATCTGGCCGCCCGTCATGCCGTAGATCGCGTTGTTCACGAAAATCACGGTCAAAGGCGTGCCGAGCTGCGCGGCCGAGACGATCTCGGCGAGCCCGATCGACGCCAGGTCGCCGTCGCCCTGATAGCTGACGACGACGGCATTCGGGTTCGCGTACTTGTGACCGAGCGCCACCGCGGGCGCGCGACCGTGCGCCGCCTGCGAATTCCCGACGTCGAAGTAGTAGTAGAGAAAAACCGAGCAGCCGACCGGCGAGATCGCGACCGTGCGGTCCTGGATCCCGAGCTCCTCGATGGCGTCGGCGAGGAACTTGTGCACGAGCCCGTGGCCGCAGCCCGGGCAGTAGTGCGTGGCGTGGCCCTTCAGCCCGGCGCCGCCCGCGTGGCGTTCGAACTTTTCGTAGAAGACGCTCATGCCGCCACCTCCGCATGGTTCCGGACCGCCGCGGCGATCTCTCTCGACTGGGGCAGGACGCCGCCGAAGTGACGCACGGATTCGATCGGCGGCGGCGCGAGAGAGGCTTTCGAGAGGGCGAGGCGAAGCTCGTCCTCGAGCTGCCCGTTGCTGGCCTCGACGACGAGGATCTTCTTCACGTTCGGCAGGAGCGCCCGGAGCGAGGCGATCGGGAAGGGCCAGAGCGTCAACGGGCGGAAGAGCCCGACCTTGACGCCCTCGCCGCGCAGCGCTTCCACCGCCCCCTTTGCCATCCGCGCGGGCGTGCCGAACGCGATGACGAGCGTGGATGCGTCGCCGCAGGCGAAGAGATCGGCCCTCTGCTCGGACTCCATGAGCCTGTACTTCTCGTTGAGGTGCGCGTTGTGGGCCTCGAGATCCTTCTCGTCGAGGTAGATCGAGGATATGAGGTTTCCGCGGTGGGCGCCGTCGCCGAAGACCGCCCAGTCGGGGAGGCCGGGCCGGACCATCGTGGGCGGAAGGACGACCTTGCCGGTCATCTGTCCGAGGTAGCCGTCCGCCACGACGACGACCGGGTTCCGGTAGCGAAACGCCAGCTCGAAGGCGAGCCGCGTCAGGTCGAGCATCTCCTGCGGGGTCGAAGGGGCGAGGACGATCGCGTGCGTGTTGCCGTGGCCGAGGCCGCGGCACACGAGCTTCACGTCGGCCTGCTCGGGCGCGATGTTGCCGAGGCCGGGGCCGCCGCGCATCACGTTCACGAAGACGCCGGGCACCTCGGCGCCGATCATGTAGGAGATCCCCTCGAGCATGAGACTGAAGCCGGGCGACGACGTGAACGTCATGCACGGCAGGCCCGCGCCCCCGCAGCCGTACATCATGTTCACGGTCGCGACCTCGCTCACGGCCTGAAAGAAGATGCCGTCGAGCTTCGGCTGGAGCCTCGCCATCAGCTCGGCTCCCTCGGTGGACGGCGTGATCGGATAGCCGAAGACGTGCCGGCATCCGGCGAGAAGCGCCCCGATCGCCGACGCATAGTTTCCTTTCAGGACGAGCGGCGAGACGGGCGGGAGCGGGATCGCTTCCGGCGGAATCGCCGCGGGCCGCGGACGGCTCGCCGGCCGGCCGCCGAAGAGTTTCTCCGGGTCCTGAAGCTCGTAGTCGCCGCCCTCCGCCTGCGGCCGGAGCCCGTACGGCTCGGGGCAGGCCTCCATGCAGAGCCCGCACCCGTTGCACGCGTCGAGGTTGAGGGTCACGGGCACGAGGCCCGTCAGCGGGTCGATCTCGGAGCCGGGCTCGATGCAGTGCTTCGCGCAAGAGTCGATGCAGCGCCCGCAGCCCTTGCAGTACTCGGGCAGGAGGAAGGGTTTGGGACGTTCCCTGAGAGCAGTTGGCATGCCGGGAGCCTCCACGGTCAAGGTACCCCTGGCGGGAGGTCCTTCGGTATGCCGCAAATGAATCAGACTCTGGGCCGGAAAGACGCGAGCTAACTGCTCCATGGAAACGAGTTGTTGCGACGTGAACGTTTCGCTTTCCGGGCAGCAGGGCCACCGCGGGCAGGACGGCTCAGCTTCCGCCGACACGGTCGCGCTTCACGACCACTTTCTGCCCGCGGATCATCGTGCCGCGGAGAGCCTTCATGACGGGTTCGGCGAGGGCCTCGGAGATCTCCACGAGCGAAAAGCGTTCGGCGATCTGGATCGAGCCGACGTCTTTCGGGCTGACCTTGGCTTCGTTGCAGATGGCACCCACGAGGTCCCCCGGGCGGACGCCCGCGGCACGCCCGGCGCCGATGAAGATCCTCGCGGAGTTGCCCTGCTCGCGGCCGCCGGACTGGTACTTCGGACCCGATCTCACGCGAGGCGGCGGCGCCGCGGCGACTGCCGGAATCTCGTGCTCCTCCCCGACCGAGCCCGATCCCGCCGCGGAGGGATCCGCGAGCTTCACGGCGGCCGCAGCGACGTCCATCGGGTCGAACTCCTCGGCGAGCGACTCGACGACGACGCGGTAGTCGTCGAGGCCGCCCGCGAGAATCGACTCCCGGAGCGACGCCCGCGTCAGCTCGAGGCGCTTCGCGCGCAAGTCGGCCACGGTGGGAACGCTCGCGATCTCGATTTTCTGCTTCGTCAGTCGCTCGATGTTCCGGAGCTGCCAGTGCTCGCGGGGCTCGGAGAGCGTGATGGCGACGCCCTCACGCCCGGCGCGCCCGGTCCGGCCGATGCGGTGGACGTACACCTCCGGCGAGGAGGGCACGTCGTAGTTCACGACGTGCGAGAGATGTCCGATGTCGAGACCCCGCGCGGCCACGTCCGTCGCGATGAGGAGCTCCAGCGTCCCGGCACGGAACTTCGTCATGACGCGGTCGCGCTGCTCCTGCGACATCCCGCCGTGCATCGCCTCGACCCGCATTCCGCGGCCCTTGAGGCTCTCGGTCAGGTCGTCGACCTCGAGGCGCGTGCGGCAGAACACGAGCGCCCCTGCCGGACTCTCGAGGTCGAGGATGCGGCCGAGCGCGGCGCGCTTGTGGCCGCGGGCCACGACGTACGCCGTCTGCCTCACCTTCGGCATCTTCCCGGGAGCGGTCTTCTCCTTCTCGATCGCGATCCGGATCGGCTCGCGAAGGTGGCGGGCCGCGAGCGTCGCGATGCGGGGCGGAAGCGTCGCCGAAAAGAGCGCCGTCTGGCGCGTCTTCGGCGTCGCCGCGAGAATCGCGTCGAGATCCTCCGCGAAGCCCATGTCGAGCATCTCGTCGGCCTCGTCGAGAACGAGCGTGCGGAGGCTTCCGAGGGCGAGCGACTTGCGGTTGACGTGATCGAGCGCGCGCCCCGGCGTCGCGACGACGACGTCGACTCCGCGCTTGAGAGCCCGGAGCTGCGTCTCCATCGAGGCTCCTCCGTAAACGGGAAGCACCCTCACGTTCATCTCCCGGCCGTACTTGTGCACGGCTTCCGCGAGCTGCATCGCGAGCTCCCGGGTCGGCACGAGAATGAGGGCGGAAGGGGCGACGCCTCTTTCGGAAAGAGGGGCCATGGCGTTGAGGATCGGCAGCGCGAACGCGGCCGTCTTCCCGGTACCGGTAGCGGCCTGCCCGAAGACGTCCTTGCCGGCGATGAGAGGCGGAATCGCCGCCGTCTGGATGGGGGTGGGCTCCTCGTAGCCGAGCGCCACGAGCGCGCTCACGAGGCGCGCGTCGAGGCCGAGGTTCGTGAAGGGAGATGTGACGGCCTTGCTCATGGCTGCATTCTGCGGCTGAACCGCCCCTTTGGCGGAATGCCTACCGCTCGATCTTCTCGAAGATGCCTTGCTCGCGGTCCTTCCGGACGTTGTCCCACGAGAAACAGCGGCCGTTCATGGCGACGTACACGCCGGGAGAAAGCAGCTGGACGAAAGACAACGCGCTCCCGAGGTTGAAAAGCCCGTCGGAACTGCCGAACGCCCACGGCACCATGGCGCCCGTCAGGACGATCGCCTTCCCCGTCCCGGCCGCGGCCAGGACCGCGGCCGTCTTCACCATCGTGTCGGTGCCGTGCGTGACGACGATCCACTCCTCGGAGGCCTCCCGGCACCGGTTCGCGATCGCCTCGCGGTCCCGGGGAGTCATCTCGAGACTGTCGACCATCATCAGGGTCTCGACGGCCACCGGCACCCGGCAGCGGCCGAGCCGAAGCATCTCCTGGATGTGCGTGTCCTTGAAGTAGAGGCGGCCCGTCCGCTCGTCGTATTCCTTGTCGAATGTCCCGCCCGTCACGAGGATGCGGATCGCCATTCGTTTGTTACCTCCATTCCCTCATTCTGTAACATCGGCGGCGTGAAGGTCTTCGCCTCGATTACGCCGCACCTCTCCGTCGGGGACCGCTGCCGTCCCGTCTTCTTCGCGGGTCCGTGCGTGATCGAGTCCCGGCCGCACGCCCTGAAAATGGCGAAGGAGCTGAAAAAGGTCTTCACGGACGCCGGGGTCGCCGACCGGCTCGTCTACAAATCCTCGTTCGACAAGGCGAACCGTTCTGCCGGGGCCAGTTTCAGGGGACCCGGCATTGAGAGAGGACTGGCCATTCTGTCGGAAGTGAAGGAGAAGACCGACCTCCCGATCCTGACGGACGTCCACGAGCCCGAGCACTGCGCGCTCGTGGCCGAGGTGGCCGACGTTCTCCAGATCCCCGCGTTCCTCTGCCGGCAGACCGACCTCATCCTCGCCGCAGCGGCCACGAAGAAAGCCGTGAACGTGAAGAAAGGCCAGTTCCTCGCGCCCGACGACTGCAAACAGATCGTCGACAAGTGCCATGCCGCGGGGAACACGAACGTCATGCTCACGGAGCGCGGGACGAGCTTCGGGTACCACAACCTCGTCGTGGATTTCCGGGGCCTCCCCATGATGCGGTCGATCGGCGTCCCGGTGATCTACGACGCCACGCACTCTCTGCAGCTCCCCGGCGGCCTCGGCACCGAGACGGGCGGCTCGCGCGAGTACGCTCCCGCCCTCGCGCGCGCGGCGGCGTCCGTCGGCGTGGACGGCTACTTCTTCGAGGTCCACGACGACCCGGCGCACGCGAAGTCGGACAGGGCCACGCAGCTCCCGCTCGCGATGCTGCCGAAGTTCCTGTCCGACCTCCTGAAGTTCGACGTTTTGAGGCGCGAAACGAACGCCTGAGTTCTTTCGCCCAGGGCCTTGACACGGGGCCCCCCGCGTACGTACTGTATCAGTGTTGCGATACAGTAGAGCGACTCGCGGATTCACCCTCTTGGAGATGAGACGGCAATCCCGATGAGCCGCGGCCTCTCCGTCGACCCCTCCGACGCCGTCCCCCTCTGGAAACAGATCGAGGAGAACGTGCGACGGCTCGTGGCCTCGGGCGCGCTGAAGCCTGCCTCGGTCATGCCCTCGGTGCGCGATCTCGCGCGCGACCTGTCGATAAACCCCGCGACGGTCACGAAGGGCTACCAGCGTCTCGTCGACGCGGGAATCCTCGTCGTGAAGCGCGGAGAGGGAACGTTTGTCTCGGAGAAGCCCCCCTCCTTTCCGAGAGGAGAGCGCGAAAAGGAGCTCGAGAGTGGCGCTGTTCGCTATGCGAGCCTCGCGGTCACGCTCGGTGCGGCGAACGAGGAAGCGGTGGAGCAGGTGAAACGGAGTCTGGGATTTCTTAGAAAGAAGAGCGGAGGCATGCGATGAGCGCAAATCCCTCGCCTGTCGCGCCCGCGGCCATCGCGCCCACGGCCGTGATTTCTGTTCAGGAACTCGTCGTGCGCTACGGACGCGACGCGAAACCCACTCTCGAAGAAATCTCTTTCTCCATCCCTCGTGGTTCCGTCTATGCCCTACTGGGTCGCAACGGCGCCGGCAAGTCCTCGCTCGTGCGCTGCCTCCTCGGCCAGCAGAAGCCCACGGCCGGCCGGTGCTTCCTCTTCGGCGAGGACGTGTGGAAGAAACGGGCGCGCCTCATGGCGCGCACCGGCGTCGTCCCGGAGGATCCGGACGCGCCACCGCCCATGACCGCCCGGCAGCTCTCGGCATTCTGTGCGCGGATCTACCCCTCGTGGGATGCGCCCTCGGTCGAGGCGCGCCTCGCGCGCTTCGGCGTCCCGGCCGCGACGCCGTACGGCAGCCTCTCGAAGGGCCAGCGCGCGCTCGTCGCGCTCGCGCTCGCGCTCGCGTCCTCCCCCGAGCTCCTCGTCCTCGACGATCCGACGCTCGGCCTCGACGCCGTGGCGCGCGCGGCCTTCTTCGACGAGCTCGTGGGCGAGCTGGCCGACCGGGGGACGACCGTCCTTCTCACGTCGCACGACCTCGCGGGGGTCGAGAAGATGGCCGACCGCGTCGGGATTCTGAAGGGCGGCAGGCTCGTCCTCGACGAGGACCTCGAGGCGCTCAAGGCGCGCTTCCGGCGCCTGCGCTACGGGAACGAGGCGACGGAAGACCCGGCCTCGTATGGGCAAGAGCTTTCGGCCTTCGACTCCGTCAAGGTGAAAGTGCGCGGCTGGGGCATCGAGGCCGTGGTCTCGAATTACGGCGACGAGTCGTTCGCGCGCTTCGCCGCGCTCGAAGGCGTCGTGGACGCCGAGGCGTCGGCGCTCTCGCTCGAGGAGATCTTCGTCGCGGTCGTGGGAGAAGCCCCTCCCGCAACAAGGGGGAATGCGTGAAAGGCACTTTCGCCGTCGCGGCGCGGGAAATCGGGGATAAAAGGCTCGTTCTTCTCGGAGCCTTCCTCGTCGGGATTCTGCCGTTGGCCATGCCGCTCCTCCCGGGGCTTGGGGGTGCTCAAGCCCGTGATGCCCGCTTCGTGACTGCGCTCTTCCTCTCCCTGACGATCGCCGTGGCGTTCCCGGTCGTCTTCGGCGCCACCGTTCTCGTCTCCGACATCACCCAGAAGCGCTTTGCCTTCTACTTTTCGAGACCGCTGCCCGCCGCGTCGATCTGGGCCGGAAAGCTGCTTGCCGTGCTCGTCGTCTCCGTCTCCGGGGCCTGTTTGGCGGCCATCCCGACGGTTCTCTTCGACGGGAAGCGGGTCTTCGCCGCATTCGAAACATCGGGTCGGGCCACGGCGTACTTTCTTCTCACGACCCTGTTGCTCCTCGTCGGAGCGCACACCGTGTCCTCGATCGTGCGACTACGATCCGCCTGGATCGTTCTCGATTTCTTCCTGACCGCCCTCTTCGCCATGGCGACCTTTGTCTCTCTTCGGAGGCTCGTCACCGATGGCTTCTGGAACATCGCCGAAATGAATTTTCCTCCCGACTGGTTCGCGTGGTGGGCTGTTCCGCTCATCGCCACACTTCTCGTCGCGAGCTACGTGCAGGTCGCCGACGGGAGGACGGATGTGCGGCGGTCGCACGGCGCGCTCTCCGCGACTCTCTGGGGCCTCATGACACTGATCGCTCTTCCTCTTGTCGGCCTCGCGTGGTGGGTGAACGCGGCAACGCCGAAGGACCTCGACACGATCGACGACATCCAACCGGCCCCGCACGGGGCATGGGTGAGCGTCTCCGGAGGCGTCCGGGCTCGTGGCTCCGCGCACGCTTCGTTCCTTTCCGACACGGAGTCGGGCCGATTCGTGAAGCGCGCCCCTTGGTTTGCCTTCTCAGCCAATGGCACACGCGCGACCTGGTGGCAGGCGAGGACGATTCGCATCATCGCGCTCGACACATCCGAGCCCACGGCGATCGATTCAAACCTCGGAGGAACCCCCGGGGCGCAACTCGCGCTCTCGCCCTCGGGCCGGAGGCTCGCGGTTTCCGACGGAAAGACTCTCGCCGCGTATGACCTATCGGACCCTTCCAATCCGAAACAGTTGCTCGCGCTCCGGGCGGATGCGAGCTTGCGGACGGTCCTGTTCCTTGACGAAGATCGCATTCGGCTCTCTCCTTTCGACCTCCGAGGCGCCAATCAAGTCATTGCGGCGACCGCTTTCGAGATCGAGGAGATCTCCCTGCTCTCGAAGAAATCCCTCGTGACAGGCCGCCTCGAACCGGGGTCGTTCAAGTACGTGCGCGTCTCCGCGGATGGGCGATACCTCGCCGCGAGCAACAACGAGAAGCGCCTCACGCTCCACGACGGCCGAACGAGCGCGCTTCTGGCGACGCTCTCCGAGGATCTCGAGTCGCCGAAGATGAGATTCCTTTCGGGGGATCGCATGGCCGTCGCGGGCGTTGCAAACGGTAAGGCAGTCTTGAAGATCTTCTTAGAAAGGGAGAAGAGCTGGAGCGCCCCCGCGAAGATCGTGGATCTGGGACCGGCCGCGGGCCTGCTGCTCGGAGGCGAAATCGCTCCCGGGCGCGTCGCCGTCGCCCTGAATCCCTTTCGAGGCAATGACGATCGCTCGCGGCGCGCGTGGAAGCTCACATTCGTCGACGTGACGACGGGCGCGATCTCTTCCGGCCCGGACGGCCTCGTCCCAGCCGACCGCTTCTCGTGGTGGTTCTCGCCGGTCCTTCCCCCGGCCGACGCGGGCTCTCCTGCCTCGAAGCTCTTCTTGAACGCGTCTGGCGCACTCGTCCGCCTCGACCCCGCGACGAGCGCGCAGACCGTGCTTCTCGGCCGGAGCAAGTAAGATCGCCCCCCCGTGACAACTTCCGCCCGGCGGGAAGCCCGCCGCGTGATCGAGACCGAGGCCGAGGCCGTGCGCGGCCTCGCCGACGGCCTCGACGAAGGCTTCGACCGCGCCGTCGAGGCGATGAAGGCAACGTCCGCCACCTCGTGCCGCGTCGTCGTG
>DASVJU010000284.1:0-5318 GCA_036385755.1 Thermoanaerobaculia bacterium | reverse complement strand
GTTCGCGAACGCCGACATCCTCGAGGCGCCCGCGACCGCGCTCTCCTCGGGCTTCCGCGCGATCCGATTCGACCGCCGCGGCCATGGCCGCTCGGGCGACGCGCCCGAGCCGTTCCCGCTCACCGAAGAGGCCGCCGAGCTGGCCGCGCTCCTCGACTGGTTCTCGACGGAAAACGCACACCTCCTCGCCCACGACGACGGAGCCGAGGTCGCGCTCCAGTTCGCGCTGGATTTTCCGGGTCGGACGCTCTCGCTCGCGTTCCTCGCGCCCACGCTCGAGGGCTTCGCGTGGCGGGAGGAGACGCGGGCCGCGCGGCACGAGCTCCTCGCGGCCTACGCGCGGGACCCCCGGCGCGCGATCGTCGAGAAGTGGCTCCCGTCGCGGATCTTCGACGTCGCGCGGGAGCACGAGAGCCCCTTCGAACGCCTCGAGACGATCTACGGAAACGCGCGCGTCTCCGGCGGATCGCTCGAGCGACCGCCGCACGCGGGCCCCCTCCAGGCCCAGAGGCTCGGCGAGATCCACGCCCGCGCGGCGGTCCTCGTCGGCGACCGCGAGGAGGCCGAGCGCCTGCGCTGCGCCGCCTCGATCGTGCAGGGCATCCGCGGCGCCGAAGGCATGACCTTCGAGGGCCTCTCGCGCTTTCTCCACATGGAGGACGCCCGCCGCGTCATGCGGCGTCTGACGGACTTCTACATCCCGCCCGAGGCCTGACGCCTCACCTGACCACTCAGAGGATGCTCTTCAGGAATTCCTTGTTCGTCTTCGTCTTCGCGAGCTTCGAGAGCAGGAGCTCCATCGCGTCGATGGGTTTCACGGACGAGAGCGCCCGCCTGAGCTTGTGGATCTTCGGCAGCTCGTCGGCGTCGTAGATTTTCTCTTCCTTGCGCGTGCCGGAGGCCGGGATGTTGATGCACGGGAAGATGCGCCGCTCGAAGAGGCCGCGATAGAGGATGATCTCGCTGTTTCCCGTGCCCTTGAACTCCTCGAAGATGACGTCGTCCATCCGGCTCCCCGTGTCGATGAGACACGTGGCCACGATCGTGAGCGAGCCGCCGCCCTCGTGGTTTCGCGCGCCACCGAAGAATCGGCGGGGCTTTTCCATCGTGCGGGCGTCCATGCCGCCCGAAAGGATGCGGCCGCTGCCGCGCTGCTCGTTGTTGTAGGCGCGACTCATGCGGGTGATCGAGTCGCAGAAGATGACGACGTCGTGGCCGATCTCGACGAGGCGTTTGGCCCTCTCGAAACAGGCTTCCGAGACCGCGATGTGGTGGGCGGCGTTCAGATCGCTCGGCGACGCGACGACCTCGCCCGTGATCGACCGCTGCATGTCCGTCACTTCCTCGGGCCGCTCGTCGACGAGGAGCATGAAGATCTTCACGTCCGGGTTGTTCTTCGCGATCGCGTTCGCCATCGTCTTCAGGAGGAAGGTCTTCCCGGCCTTCGGGGGCGCGACGATGAGACAGCGCTGGCCGCGGCCGATCGGGGCGACGAGGTCCAGGACCCGGCCCGAGATCTCTTCCGGTGAGGTCTCCATCCGAAGGCGCGCGTCCGGGTCGACCGAGACGCCCTTGTGGAACTGGATGTACTTGCCTCGGTATTCCGCGGGGTCGAGGCCCTCGATCGCCAGGATCTTCTGGACCATCGGACCCTTCGGGCCCCGCGACACGGCCTCGGCCTCCACGAGCAGCCCGTCCTCGAGATCTTCGGACTCCACGAGGAATTTTGGAAGGAAGGGATCCCCCCGTTCGGCGAAGTAAGTCTCGGAGGAGACGAGGGTCCCGGAGTGGTCGCCGTGCAGCTTGACGATGCCCGTGACCGTCGTGCGCGGTTGATTGGCGACGGCCGCGGGTTCGACCCGGGCCGCGTAGCGGCCGCGCGCCTCCGGCGGGATCCCCTCGGCGACGGCCGGAGCACCGCCCTCGGCCGAGCCACCCGGCCCCGGCGCGCGACCGCGTCCGCGGCGGCGGCGGCGGCGGCGGCGGCGGCGGAACGGATCGAACGCGCCCCCCTGGGATGCATCGCCCTCTGCGGCGGGCTGCCCTTCGGCCGGGCTGCCCTCGTCGGCCTCTCCCTCGTCGCTTTCACGACTTTCACGACTTTCGCCGCTTCCGCCGCTTCCGCGACTCTCGCCACCTTCGGAATCGGTCTCGAATTCGCCTTCGGCGTCGACCGCGCGCGGGTCGTCGTCGGGCGCCGTCAGGACTCTGTCCTTCGGGTTCATCTCACTCAATCGGTCCTCCGGGGTTGGCTGACGAGCCAACGGACTTCCCTCGTGGCCTCCGGTCGGAGACGGCGTTCCATGGTGAGCGCACGCGTCTTCCGGACTTCGGGCCCTTGACTTGGGTTCTCCCTGACGGGGCGGCGCGGTTTCGTCGCCTTCTCGGCTTCTCTCGCCGTCGGCTCCGGTTCCCGGCGCCGTGGGGCTCCGACGTTCGGGGCCGCCCTGCAGGATCGAATGCTACGCCAACCGTCTCCGGCGCGTCAATCCGGCCACTTTCCAGGGCAATCGGGGCGGAACGGACCGTGCATCTGGGGGTCGCTACAATGCCCAACGTGACACGCATGACCTCTCCCCGTCGCTTCCTTCGATTCGTCGTCGCCCCCGTCGTCCTGGCCGCGCTTCCAGCCCTCGGACAGACGCCCACCCCGACGCCGACACAAACGCCGACGCCGACCGCCACTCCGACTCCGTCCGGAACCCCGACGCCCACACCCACGCCCACGCCCCGCGCGGTCCCGGGCGGCTCCGAAATCTGGACGTTCGCGGGCGTGCCTTCGACCGGCCTCGCGATCGGGAGCGTCGACGGCGCAAACCTGGTCAAGGACTCCGCCGGCAACATCTGGGGAGTCGCCGCCTCGGACAATTCGATCACCCGCATGTCCGCGGACCGCACGAAGCTCTCCCGCTGGGTCATGGCGAAAGACAGCGCCCCGAGCTCGCTCCTTCCGGAGTCCGACGGAACGTTCTGGGTGACGGAGCTCGGCGGCTTCAAGGTCGCGCATTTCGACCCCGTGAGCGGAAACGTCACGGAGTACGTGGATGGCGCGCGGCGGCCCACGGCGCTCGTGAAACGGCCCGACGGCAAGTTCTGGCTGCCCGAGACCGGAAGCCTTCTCGCGCTGTTCGACCCTTCCATCCCGGACTTCATCTATTACCAGACGCCAGGCGTCTACTATCTGTCCTACCCCTGGTCCGACACCGACGGCACGCTCTTCTCGCTGGATTTCGTCTACGGGACGATCGTGCGCTGGGCGCCCGACATGTCGACGGCGCGGCTCTGGACGCTTCCGGTCGCGTCGCTCTCCCCTTCGAAAATCGTGCGCCTCGGCGACGGCAAGCTCTGGATCTCCTTCTTCGGCACGGCGGAGCTCGGGCGCTTCGACGACCAGACGGGCACGCTCGACATCTTCACGCTCACCGGAACCACCTCCCCCTTCGACATTCACAACTACCGCGGGCTGGTCCTCTACTCCGACCTCGCCGGACAGGTCGGCTTCCTCGATCCGGCGAAGGCCGTCCCCTCGTCCTCGACGACGCTGACGCAGACCGACTCTGTGCCGGTCATTCGCTCCACCTTCCCGACGACCGCCGTCACGACCGCGCTCACGTTCGACGAGCAGGACCTGACTCCGCCCGTTCCGGTCGTCGACGCGGGAACCGCTGTTTCCGGTCTCGCGGAGATCCTCGTGAACAACGGGAACGCGCTCTGGGCGATGCTGGTCGACGAGGTGAGAGGACGCATCTTCTTCGGGACGACGGGGGCGATCGGCATCCTGGGGCCCCCGCCGCAGATCGACGTGAGGGACCTGTACCTCCCCTCCGCTTCCGCCGCGGCTCTCCCTTCGGACCCCGCCCGCTCCTACCGCACCGGCATCGTCACCTGGAACCGCGGGACGCCCGACACCACCGGGGCGACGAAGGCTCTCAATCTCCTCCAGAGGCTCCTGCCCGACGGGTGGATCGCCGGGTTGTCGGGCACCGCGACGCCTGTGGTGCCGGCCGGTACGCTGCTCTCACAAACCGACGTCGTCGGCACGGACATGGACTCCGCCGGCGTTTTCGGCGGCCTCGAGATCACGTCGGACGTTCTCGATGACACGTTCGCCTGGTCACGCGTCTCGTTGCAGGCCCCCGGCGGCGGGACGCTGGGATACGCCGCGAACGCCGTGAAGGACGCGGTCGGCCTCGGCGCGGGCGACACGGGCTTCCTGTTCGCCTCTCCGGATGCGGCCCAGCGCACGATCGCGGGACTTCTCGTGACGCGGTCGTCGACGGGCACGATCTCGATCGTCGATGCGAGCGGCGTCACGAAGGGCACCTACGCGTACGACTGGCCGGGCGGCTATCGGGTCCAGGGCACGTCGATCTTCGACGCCTTCGCGATGCCGACTCTTCCGTCCGCGCGCATCGTCTGCACCGTCAAAACGGGGCGCGTGCTGCTGTTCGGCACCGCGTTCGATCCGATCAGCGGCGACGGGGCGAACCTCGGCGCCATCGGAGCGGCCGACTTCGCCACCGGGCTTCAGATCACCGGCTTCGCGCAGGGCAGCGGACTCTCATCCACTCTTCAGGTCTTCAACTCCGGCACCGCTGCAGCCCACATCAGCCTTTCTATCCGCGTGGCCCAGCCGGTGGACGGCCCCGCTCTCCCGCCGTCCAGCTTCCTCTCGTCGGCCACGATCCCGCCCGGAACCGTCGCCACGCTCGACCTGAGCGGCGCGGGTGGGGCGGTTGCCGGCACGCTCGACATTTTCTCGGACCAGCCCGTCGCGGCCTTCGCGACGTTCCGGACGGCCCTGCCCTCGGGAAACGCCATCTTCACGGCCCCCGCCGTGTTCTTCGCGTCTTCCACGGCGGTCTCCCCCGGATCGCGCGGCGTGTTCCTCGCGGCTACGCAGAACGACGCGTTCTCGTCCACTGTTCGCCTCACGAGCACGTCCGCGAATCCCGGCGGCGTGACCGCGAACTACGTCGGCGCCGACGGGACGCTTCAAGGCAGCCGCACCGTGACGGTTCCCCCGTGGGGCGTCGTCTCGCTTCCGGGCACCCTGGCCGGCGCCGCCGGCGATCTCGGGCGCGTGGACGTCGTCCCGGCCGACGGCACGACGCCCTTCCTCGCCGTCCTTCTTCGTCGGGACAGGCAGACGGGTGATACCGACGTCATTTTGCCGCTCGTGCTTGCAAAATAGAGCGAAACAGAAAGCCGAACAGACGCGAAACGCCGCGTGCCGGACGAGGGGAAATCCCATGAAGCTCTCGAAGCTCCTGCCCATCGGAATTCTCTGTGCTCTCGGCGCGGGCGACCTCGCCCGC
>DASVJU010000283.1:0-3232 GCA_036385755.1 Thermoanaerobaculia bacterium | reverse complement strand
CCGCGTCCGGTCGTGCTGAGACAGGGCGCCGTGACCGAGGAGCAGCTGAAGGAGATCCTCCCGACGATCCGGGGGGGCGGCGGCGCGCGCCGCGGGCAGCGCGCCGCCGCCCCCTCCCCCGCCGTCAGCCCCGGCACGAAGTACACCCACTACGCACCGACGAGACCCCTGACGCTCTTTCTAAGAAGATCTTCCTTGGTGGCCTTCGCTAGAACGCATCCCAACGCGCTCGTCCTTTGCCCGACGAGGGATTCGTCTCTCTTTCCGAAGCAAAATCTTCTTCTTCTCGGCGACACGCCCGAAGAGATCGCGCGCAACCTCTTCGCGGCGCTCCGCACGCGCCGCAAGGGGACGGAGCTCCTTGCGCTCGCGGTCCCGCGCCGCGGCATCGGCCGCGCCGTCATGGACCGGCTGACACGCGCCGCGACGCGGATCGTCCCCTAGCCGGAGGCCGCCACGAACGCGCTCGGGAAGCGGGCGAGGACCGCCGCCGCGTGGACGACCTCGCGCAGGTCCACGCACTCCCCGATCTTGTGCGTGTTCTGCTCGATGCCCGGGCCGATGCCGAGCATCGCCGGGTGCTTCACGGCGCCCGACGTGACCCAGCGTTTCCCCTCGGGAACGGCGATCGACGTGTCGTCCTTCGGGACCGGGAACCCGACACCGTCCGTCGAGAAGATCCACCGGTCCACGCGCGGCTCCCTGCGAAGCGCACCACGCTTGCCTCCGTCCGGAACGTGCGAAGACACGACCCCGCGATACGCGAGGACCGCCGCCTGGATCGCGGGATGCTCTTCGGGCGTGAGCCAGCCCATGTAGATCTGCGGGTTGTGGAGGACGAAGCCGGTCCACGTCGGTTCGTCGTACGTCGGCACCGTCACGTCGACGGCCAGCCCCGCGGCCCGCGCGGCGGCCACCGCGAGGAGCCCCTCGACGTCGCCGACGGCCTTCTCCGGCGTCTCCCCGATCGTGAGGCGCCGGTCGAAGCGGAAGACGAAGCGCTCGGGGACCGCGCAGTCGCTCGGGGTGTCGAGACGCGCCCACGATGCGGTGCGCGTGCCGTGGCCGAGAAACGGGTGGTCGAGGAAGCCGTCGCGGGCCTCGTAGCGCTTCGCGGCTTCGGCGAGGATGGGCGCGGCCCACTCCAGCGGGTTCTTCCCTTCCCACGGCATCGAGCCGTGGCAGGACTTCCCCGTGACGGACACCTCGATCTGCATGCGGCCGCGCTGGCCGCGGTAGATCCCGAGCGCCCCCTTCGCGGAATCGCCCGTGCCCTCCGTGAGGATCACGGCGTCCGGCACGAGCTCCGGCCCGGCCCCGGGAAGAACTTTCCTCACCAGAAACTGCGGACCGCCGCCGTCGTTGTCCTCCTCCGTCACGGTCGCGTACGAGCGGACGATGGCACCGCGCAACGCGCCCTCACGAGCGAGCTCGAGCAGGATCTTCGTCGCGACGACTTGTGTGACGACGCCCGAGAGCTGGTCGGCCGCGCCGCGCCCGAACACGAGGTTGTCCCACTCGGACTCGGGCGGCAGGTATCCCAGCTCGCGCGTCAGGAAGTCGCGTTTGACGCCGGCGGAATCGACGAGCCCGTCGTAAGCGTCGACGCCGCCGGTCTTCTCGCGCCACGCCGGACGCAGCGCGTTCACGGTGTCGGTGTGGCCGTCGAAGTAGACGACGCGCTTGTCCTTCGCAGCGATTCCGTCGGCAGGGTCACAAGCGGTCCAAACGAGGTTCCCGTAGCCGTCGTAGCCGACGTCCTCGGGACGGCGGACGGCGCCGACCGCGGCGATCTTCTTCCTCAGGTACTCGAGCCTCGGCTTCTCGTGGTTCGAGAGGCCGCAGCTCAGGTCGCCGCCGGCGTCCTTCGGTCGGTCGACGTAGTCGGCCGGGATCCGGATGACCTCCTTCAGGATCCCGGCCGCGAGCGGCCGGTACCGGGCCGCGAGTTCGGAAATCCGGGCGTCGAGCTCGTTCATCGCTTTCGTCTCCATCTTTCTCACAGCGCTTCCAGCCGGCGGGCCAGGCCGGGGACCTTCGCCGCCGCGAGGAGTGCCATCACGACGTAGACCTTCCAGTTCGCTTCCCGCGCCACGTTCACGGCGTGCTTCGCCATGACTCCTGGCGAGACCTCCGCCCCGATGTCGGCGGGCAGGCAGTGCATGTAGAGGGCATCGCCGCCCTTCGTCGCCTTCATCCGCCGCTCGTCGCAGATCCAGTTCCTGTGCTGCGCGTTGCGCGCGAGCGCTTCTTTCTCGATCTCCCCCATCCGTTTCGTGTCGCGCGCGCGGTTCGCATCGACGCGAGAGAGCATGAGGTCGTAGGGTCCCCAGCTCTTCGGGTAGACGGCGTCCGCGCCGTCGAACGCCTCGTCCATCGAAGAGACCGTCCGGAAGGAGCCGCCGGAGAACACGGCGTGCGCGGCCGCGGACGCGACGCACGGGTTCATGAGCCGGTAGCCCTCAGGATGCGCCAGTGTCACGTGAGCGCCGAAGCGCGTCATGAGCATGATGAGCCCCTGCGGGACCGAGAGCGGCTTGGCATAGCTCGGCGAGTACGCCCACGACACCGCGATGCGTTTTCCGGCGATACCCTCAGGGAATCTCTCGCGCAGCCAGCAGAGGTCGGCGAGCGTCTGCGTCGGATGGTCGATGTCGCACTGGAGGTTCACGACGGGCACGCTCCGCGCGTCGCCCGTCGCGGCGAGGTAGTCGTCGATGCCTTTCTTCACGTCGCGCATGAAGGCGTTTCCCTCGCCGAGGATCAGGTCGTGCCGCACGCCGAGCGCGTGCGCGTTCATCCCGAGCATCGCGCCGGTCTCGGCCGCGGTCTCGCCGTGCGAGACCTGCGTGGACGATCCGTCCACGATGACGGGGTGCATGCCGAGCCGGGCCGCGGCGCCCGCCCACGCGGACTTCGTGCGCGTGGAGTTGTCGAAGAACATCGCGTACGCAAGCTCGTGCGGGAGAAGCGCCGCCTTCTTTCCCGCGCGGTCCAGCGCGGCGAAGCGCTCGGCGACCGCGAGGAGGGCGGAGAGCTCCTCCGCCGAGGCGTCGTCGGTCAGGAGGAGGCTCTTGCCCCTCAGGCTCGCGGCGGCGGCGGGGTCGATCGAGGCGGTCGTCGTCATTTCGAGATCTCCAATTCGGTCGTGTCGGGATACGTCGCGGTCAGCCACGATACGGCGCCCGACGCGAAAAGGCCGGACACGAGGGCCCGTAGAGCATGGTAGTGG
>DASVJU010000282.1:0-2939 GCA_036385755.1 Thermoanaerobaculia bacterium | reverse complement strand
ATGGTTCCGAGGAACCTCTTCGAGACCCCCCGCCCTTCCGGGAGACGGTTTCGGAGGTTTGACAATGTTCCTCGCCCTCAGGCGGATTCATGTTTCCGCAAGTGACTTTCCGCGCTCCCGCCGTTTTTACGGCGAGACTCTCGGTCTTCCCGAAGCCGGCGGGTTCGAGAACGACTGGGTCGAGTTCGCGCTGGGGCCGCTGCTTCTGAAGCTCGTCCGCCTGCGTCCGGGCGAAGTGCCCGCGCGCAATCAAGTCGCCGCCGTCTTCTCCACGTGGTCGCTCGACGAGACGATTGCAAAGCTCAAGGAACGCGGCGTCACGGTGACCCGGCCCCCCGCCGACGAATTCACGGGCCGCTCCGCGGAGATTCTCGATCCGGACGGCTACCGGATCATCGTGTTCCAGGCGTCCGAGCTGCATCCCGACGAGGACTGGGTCCCGATGTCGCACGTGGACGACCTCGTGAAGCAGAAAATTCACGCGCGCAAGAAACGGGAGCATGCGCGCATCGGCCGGCCGAAGAGCGGCGCCGCGAAAAAGAAGCCCGCGAAGAAGAAACCCGCGAAAAAGGCAGCGACGAGAAAGGCCGCGAAGTCCGCGCGTCCGGGCAGGTCGATGCCGGCCCGGAAGCCGGCGTCGAAAAAGCCCGCCGCCAGGAAGGTCGCCGCGAAGAAGAAACCCGCGAAGAAGAAGGCAAAGGCGCGCCGGTAGCCCGGAATCGGGGCCTGTCGTCGTGGGATGAGTTCCAGCGAGGACACTCCTTTCTGCTGGAAGGAGAGCCACGATGACGACCCGATCCCCGCTTGCGCTCATCCCTCGACGTTCTCCTCCTCTCAAGACCTCCTCCGCTCTCGTCGTGGCTCTCCTCCTTCTCTTCAGCGCGGGGTTCATGGAACCCGGAGCCTCGGCGGACGGCATCGTGCTGAGCTCTCCGTCGCTGATGCGTGCGTCCACGATCGACGGGACGGTTTCCGCCGTCACGGGGACCGTCCTCGACGTGATCGGAGGCCAGTTCCGGATCGACGTCGCGAACGCCACCGTCACGAGCGGAGACGGTCCGGCCGCGGGCCGGCTTCCCACGACGGGGATTCCCGTCGGCGCGCGGATCGTCGCGCAGGTCACCGTTGGAGACGCGCTCCCGACCTTGTTTCCGCCTCCCCCGCTGGCGGCCACGAGCGTCGTCGTCTTCCTGCCGCGGGACGGCCAGCTCGTCTCCACCATCCAGGGCGTGGACGTGGCCGGCGGGAAGATCACCATGTTCTTCCATTCCATTTCGACGACGACCGCGACGAAGTGGTCCGGCTTCGGACCGAACGGGTCCGTCAAGGGGATCGGCGACCTCTCGACGGGCATGCTCGCGACGGTTTCCGTCGTGAACGCCGGCGGTTCCGGCGGTCTCCTCGCGACGACCGTCGAGGCCTTCGGAGCCGTCGCGCCGCCCGAGCTGATCGCATTCCGCGGCCCGGTGCAGACGATCTCCGCGACGGCCTGGACGATCGCGGGCCGCGCCGTGACCGTCGACGCCGGCACGAAGATCGTGGGCGATCCGAAGGTGGGCGACACCGTCGACGTTCTCGCGCGCGTCCAGAACCCGCCGATCGAATCACTCGCGCCGTCGTTCCTCGTCGCCCTCTCGATCGTCAAGAGCGGCGTCATCGTTCCGCCGGGCCCGGACGACCGCGCCAGCGAATTCGACGGCACCGTCGAGTCGATTCCTCCGGTGGCGACCCCGGGCGGCGCGCCTCTCGGCCATTGGAAAATCTCCTCGCGCGACGTCGTCGTGAACGGGCTCACGAAGCTCGATCCAGGCCTCGCCGTCGGGACGCCGGTCCACGTGAAAGGCGGGTTCCTGTTCACAACGGGCATGGGCGTCAGCCTCTTCGGAACGCAGTTCGTCGCGACCGAGATTCGCAAAAGGTAAGCGGCAGGGTTCTTCGACTCCTCGCGGCGGGCCGTCCGGCCCGCCGCCCGCATTTTCGGGTTACGCTCTCGCGCATGAGCACCCGCCTCACCGACTTCTGTCGCAACGAAATCGCCGCCCTGAAGGACGCGAAGACCTGGAAGAAGGAGCGCATCCTCGAGGGACCCACCGGGGCGCGCGTGCGGGTCGACGGCCGCGACGTCCTCATGCTCACCTCGAACAACTACCTCGGTTTCGCGAACCATCCGCGCATCGTGGAGGCGGCGGTGACGGCGCTTCACCGGTGGGGCAACGGCCTCGGCTCGGTGCGCTTCATCTGCGGGACGCAGGCGCTCCACAAGGAGCTCGAGGCGACGATTTCGAAGTTCTTCGGCACCGAAGACACGATCCTCTACATGTCCTGCTGGAACGCGAACGAGGGGCTCTTCGCGCCGCTCCTCGCGGAGGAAGACGGGCTCCTCACGGACGCCCTCAACCACGCCTCGATCATCGACGGCGTGCGTCTGTGCAAGGCGAAGCGCTACGTGACGCCGCACGGCGACCTCCCGGCCCTCGAGAAGGCCCTCCAGGAAGCGGCCCCCCTGAGGCGCCGCCTCTTCATCACGGACGGCGTCTTTTCGATGGAAGGCGAGATCGGGCCGCTCCGCGCGTTCGCGGATCTCTGCGAGAAGTACGACACGGCGTTCGTCGTGGACGATTCGCACGCGACGGGCGTCCTCGGAAAGACCGGCCGCGGCTCCGCGGAGGAGCTGGGCGTCATGCAGCGCGTCTCGCTCTTCACGTCGACTCTCGGGAAGGCGATGGGCTCGGCGGCGGGCGGATTCACGACCGGTCCGGCGCCCGTCGTGGATCTTCTCCGGCAGCGCTCGCGCACGTCGCTCTTCTCGAACGCCCTTCCTCCGGCGGTCGCTGCGGCTTCGCTCGAGGCCTTCCGGATGCTCATGGAGGATCCGTCACCCGCCCACCGCGTCCAGGAAAACGCGCTTACGTTTCGGGCGCGCATGAAAGCCGCGGGCT
>DASVJU010000281.1:0-11792 GCA_036385755.1 Thermoanaerobaculia bacterium | reverse complement strand
AAGACGACCCGGTGCCCGAGGCGCTGAAAGTGGCGCATCTTGCGAAAGACGACCGTGTGGCCGAGGTGGAGGTCGGGCGCGGACGGGTCGAAGCCCACCTTCACGACGAGGGGCTCGCCCGTCTTCGCGGAACGGACGAGCTTCTTCTCGAGCTCCTCCTTCTTCTCGCAGGCCTCGACGCCCTTGAGGAGGAGGTCCATCTGCTCGGGGACCGGCGGAAACGCGCTGGCACTCACAAGGGCGCGATTGTAATGGCGCGGGTCACTTCGCGACGCCGCGCCGGCCCGAGAGCCAGTCGTCCCACTGGCCGAGGGCCTTCATCTGCTCGTCGAGCTTCGTGTCCTTGAGGAGCTTGTCGACTTCCGCCTTCGTCTGGCGCGGCGCGCGGGTTTCGGCGTTCGCGAGGCCCCAGACGAGCGCCGACGCGATTGCGGCGTTCGCGCGTGCCTCGCGCGCGTCGATCATGTCGAACGTGTCCGATTCCGCGTGGTAATCGGGGAGATACGGCGCCATGTCCTGGTTCGCGACGAGGTTCGGGACGCCCGAGAGGAGAAAGTCGAAGTTGTCGGTGCCGTCGATCCCCTCGAGCGAATGCGGCGCGCTCGAGAGACCGGCGACGGCCGCGAGTGCCGCGTCCGCGGGCTTGCGGAGATCTTCGCGGCCGTTCAGGTAGAAGCCGTTCGTTCGCCCCGAGCCCACGTCGAAGATCACGACCGCCGCGATGTTCGAAAGCTCCTTCGCGTGCGCCCGCACGTACTCGGCCGAGCCCCACATCCCGAGCTCCTCCGCGTTGAAGAGGGCGAACCGGATCGTGCGCTTCGGCTTCAGGCCGAGCTCCTTGATCCCGCGCAGGACGTCGATCGCGAGCGCGACGTTCACGCCGTTGTCGTTCGCCCCCGTCCCGAGGTCCCACGAGTCGAGGTGCGCGCCGAGGAGGACGACCTCCTCCGCCTTCTCACTTCCCCGGATCTCGGCGACGACGTTCTGCGCGTCGTAGGCCGGCCCGGTCGTGTTCGACACGGCGAGGCGCACGGTCACATCGCCCGTCTCCGCGAGGCGCAAGAGGCGGGCGGCGTGCTCGCGGGAGACCATCGCGGCCGGGAGCGGCGCGAGGCCGCGTCCGAGGCCGACCGGATGCCGGTAGAGGAGGCCTCGCGGGCGCGTGGACTGCAGGAGGACCGCCACGGCGCCGGCCTTCTTCGCCGCCGCGAAGACCGTCCCGTTGCGCAGGTACTCGTCGAAGAGGTCCGCGTCCGTCTTCATCTCCTTCGAGCGGACGACCACGATCGCGCCCTTCGCCCTCGCGCCAATCCGGGCGAAGTCCGCGCCGGTTCCATCCCCCGCGTCTACGGCCTTCGCCGTGAGCGTTCCGTCCGTCGACGGCGCCGCCGGGCAGGCCACGACGCGCAGGGGAACGCTTTCGGGCGAGACGATCGAGAGCTCCGCCGTGCCGGGCAGCCAGAGGAACGGCACGGAGAAGCTCTCCGTAAAGACGGTGTCCGCCGCCGCTGCTTTGAATTTGGCCGCCGCCCACGCGACCGCGCGCGCGTTCGCAGGCGAGCCGACGGGCCGGCCGCCTATCGTGTCGCAGAGCTCGCGCGTGTCGGCGAGGAGTGGCGTGTCGCCTACGGCCCGGCCGGCGAGGCGGGCCGCGGCATCGGGAGACGCGGCGAGCGCGGAGCCGGCCGCCAACAGGCAGGCGGCGAAGGCTGCGGCAGTTGCGGCGCTAAGGGTGTTTCGCATCCGCGCATTCTCCAACAGGTGCGCGCGGCGCGCACGCGCGGTCAGTCGCCCAGCAGCTCGCGGAGGCGCGCGAAAAGAAAGTCGAGGGCCACGGTGTTCTCGCCGCCCTCCGGAATGATGAGGTCCGCGTAGCGCTTCGAGGGCTCCACGAACTCCATGTGCATGGGGCGCACGGTGGACTCGTACTGCGTGACGACGCTCTCCACGGACCGGCCGCGCTCGGCGATGTCGCGCTTCAGCCGGCGGATGAGCCTGATGTCGGCGTCCGTGTCGACGTAGATCTTCACGTCGAAGAGTTTCCGGAGCTCCTGCTCGGCGAAGATGAGGATGCCGTCCACGAGGATGACCTTTCGCGGCTCGACCCTTCGGGACTCGGCCGCGCGGCGGTGGACCTTGAAGTCGTAGATCGGCGTCTCGACGACCATCCCCTGCTTGAGCGCCTTGAGATGGCGTACGAGCAGCTCGCTCTCGAGAGAATCGGGATGGTCGAAGTTCTGCCGGTCGAGGATGTCCTTCGGCAGGTCCACGAAGTCCCGGTAGTACGAGTCGTGGGAGAGGATCGCGATGCGTTCCTCCCCCACGCGGTTCACGATGGCCCGCGCGACGGTCGTCTTGCCCGACCCCGTCCCGCCCGCGATGCCGATGACGAACGGCGTCACGCGGTCACTTGAACGCGTCGAGCATTTCCTTGGCGGCCGCCGCGTCGGAACCCTTCGGGTCGAGCCTGAGGTATTCCGTGAGGTGCGTCTTCATCTCGGGGATGTTGTTCAGGTTCACGTAGCACATCCCGAGCAGGTAGTGAGCCTTCACGTAGTCCGGCTTCGCCGCGACGATCTTCTCGAGGACGGGCTGCGCGTCCTTGAACTTGTTCTTGTTGTAGAGCTCGACGGCCTGGTTGTAGAGGACATCCGGCTGGTCGGGGTTCGCGGCCGTGTACTTCTTCTCGTACTCGGCGGCCTTCACTTTGTCGCCCTTGCCGCGATAGGCGTCCAGGAGAATGCCGAAGAGCGGCGGGTTGTCGGGCTCCAGGGCGAGGGACTTTTCGCCGAGCGCGATCGTGTTGTCCAGGTCCTTTCTCTTGAGCGCGATCGTGGCCCCCAAGTTGTAGGCGATCGCCTTTTCGGGGCCGAGCTTGATGGCCTCCTGGGCCTTCGCGAACGCGGCGTCCAGATCGCCGGCCTGATACGCCTCGACGGCGGCGTTGTAGGTCGTCGTGAACGGGTCTACGACGACCTTCACGACTCCCTTCTCGATGGCCTGCGTCTGCGTGAAGAGCTGGACGTCGAGGACCTCCTGGCCGGCGACCGGGACCTTCTTGTCCTGCTCGACGGTGAGGTAGCCCTGCTTCTCGAAGTGGTAGAAGTAGACGAGAGTCGCGTCGTTGAGGATCGCCGCCCACTTGCCGTCCTTGTCGGTCTTGATCTCCTGTTTGAAGTTCGTGAGGGCTTTCGTCGTGATGATGATCTTCACGTCGGCGAGCGCCACCCCCTTGCCGTCCGTGACCCTGCCCGTGATCCGCCCCTGTTGGGAGCCGAAAACGCCCACGGGAAGAAGAAGGAGAAGCGCGAAAAGCGTGCCGATGAGCGCGCGTGAGGTGCGGGGAGCGTGCATCGAAGCCTCCAAAGCCGTTGCCGATCGCTTCCGTGCAGGAAGGATGCCGATTCTACCGCCCGCTTCGGGGGCTGAGGCACGGATCTGAATGCATCATTCGGAGCCCTTTCCGCACGAATCCGGGCGATTCGTTTAGGCTGTGGCCGTGCGAAGGCGCATTCTGCTCGGCCTCGTCGCGGTCACCGCGGCCGTCCTGGCTGTTTTCGCGACCGGGTACCTCCTGGGCCGCTGGCGGACGCGCCGCGAGGCCGTGTCCTCGGCCCCCGTCGTCCAGGCCGTGCGCCGCATCGCGCGGCTCGCGACGGTGGAAATGGAGATCGCCGACGTCGTGCGATACGAAGAGGTGAAGACGGTCCTCGTCTTCATCGACATCCCGAAAAACGCGACCCTGAGGCTGCGCGGGAAGGTGACGGGGGGATTCGACCTCGAGCACGGGTTCGACGTGGAGACCGACGCGACCCGGAACCGCATCGTCGTGCGCCTCCCGGCGCCGCAGATCCTCTCCGTGGACGATCGTCTCGAGTGGTTCGACGAGCGGTCGGGTTGGCTCAATCCGATCACGCCTGCCGACCGCACGCGGTGGACCCAGTGGGCGCGCGCCGCTCTCTCGCGCGCCGCGAAGGACGCGGGCCTCTACGAGAAGGCGACGTCGCACGCGAGGGACCTCTTCACGGATGCGGCCGCGGCCTTCGAGTGGACCGCGGAGGTGACGGTGAACGGGACTCGCGTCCCGTCCGCGCCGCCCGCCGTTCCCGCGACCGGTACGGCGCGGCCCTGACGCTCCTTCTCCCCTCGTTCTGTTCTCTCAGGTCTTGAAGGGCAGGCGCCCCTGTGCGTCCTTGAGCGAGTTCGTCGCGATGAGGATCACGTCGATGAGCCACCAGATGCCGCAGCCGCCCAACGTGAAGAGCTTGAGGAGCCCGAGGCCCACGTGGCCGAGATAGAAGCGATCGACGCCGAACGTGCCGAGGAAAATGGAGAGAAGGAGCGCGACGAGCCATTCTTTCGCGTCGGCGGGGCGCGCCGGCGGAACCCCCGCGGGCGGAACGGCTACGGCCGCGCTGGCCGCGCCCGCCGCGGCAGCGGCCGCAGGCACCGCCGCGAGCAGATCGCGAAACTCCTCGCGGGATTGAAGAGGAACCCAGCCGGACTCTCCCGTCTTGAACGAGAGGCTCGGCGACGCGATGCGGCCTTCCGCGATCCACGCCCGGATCGTCGCCTCGTCGACCGGTCCGTACTGACTGCCGTTGGCTCCGATGACGTAATACATCGCCCTCTCCTACCTTCAGGAACGCGTTCCGGCCCCGAAAGGTTCTCTTCCGGGACCGGACGCATCCTAACGCGCTAGTGGCGCTTCGGTTGGGAGTGGCCGCCCGAGGGCGCCGAATGCTGAGTCGGAGACGGACCCCTGGGCTGCGATTGCGCGGGCCGCGCCTGCTGGGGAGCCGGTCGCGACCAACTCTGCGAGCGCGCTTCGCCGCGCTGCCGCGCCTGTAACTCGCGGTTCAGCTCCTGCCGCGGCGCCTCCCGGGTCACCGGGCGAGCGCTCGGCGTCGCGGGCCGCGCGGCCGGGTTCCTCCCCGCAGGCTTCGACGCGCCTCCCGAGTTTCTCCAGGTGTCCTTGTCGCGCTGCTGCCAGCCGTCTTTCGTCTTCCGGTAAACCTCGCCGTTCCTGCCCGCGTAGACGTTGTTGCCCCGATCGACCGGGCGCACAACACCAGCGGTACCGCGCGAGGGCGGTTTCGGGACGTCACGCACCCGCTCGGGAAGACGGCCGTAGATGTTGTTCTGGATCCTTACGGGACGGATGTCCTTCACCGGCGGACGGAAGCCGATGAGCGGCCCGCCCGGCCTGCCCGGCCTGCCCGGTCCCACCACTCCCGGACGGTGCACGCCCGCTCCGACTCCCGCCGCTCCCCGATTCCAGCCGGGCGGACGAATCCCGCCGGGGCGGTTCCCCCAGTAGTTCTTCACGATCGTGGTCGGAGGACGATACCCGCCCGGCCCGAACCAGCCGCGCCGACTTCCCCAACCGCTTCCAATACGGCCCGGGCGTCCCCAGCCGACCGGACGGAACCAGCGCCCCCAGCCGAAGCTCGTGTTGAAGAACGGATAGCTCCACGACGCGCCGAAGCCCCATCCGGACCACGGCGTGTAGCGCGCATTGAAGCCCCACGTGTAGGGGCGCGGCCACCAGAAGACCGGGCCGATCCACGGGCGGTAGTGCCAGCCCGTGCCCCAGACGACCGTGCCGCCCCACGGGTAACAGCCCTCGTAGCCGGGCGTATAGCCGTAATAGACCTCGTCGGGCGTGGAGTCGTAGACGCGCACGTACTTCACGTTGTAGACGGGCACGCTCGGCGGAATCTGGTCGATGTCGTCGCTCGGGACGGAGTCCGCGAGAGCCCAGGGGCCCACGGGCGAATCCGCGACGTACCAGACCGCGTTGGCGCACGCGTAGTACCGGCCGGCGATCCTCAGCACCGAGGTCGGTGTGTTGACCGCGTACTCGGTCTTCGTACCCTCGATCGGAACGAACGACGGCTCGCCGTCGTACTGGACGTCGAGCTTCGCGTCGGCGCGCTTGACGGCCGTCGTCTGGGGAATCTGCGCGTCGAGGAGCGCGTCCTCGGCCTCGTCCGTGCCGGGCACGCTCGCGCGCATGTCGCCGATGTCCGAATCCGGCGGAATCTTCGCGAAGCTCGCCGGAAGCTGATCGGGCGGTACGTACGCATAAGAGCCGCCGCCGAGCGCCTTGCTCCTGAACCAGCGGCCCGAGAGGAGCACGTAGTAATTCTGCGTCGGGACGTCGAGGAGGACGTCGCTCTCCGTGTTCTCCATCGAGAGAAGGTCGGCGCCCGCTCCGGCGACGGGTTTGAAGGAGGGCTTGCCCTCGGAGACGACGAGCTCGGTCGGTTCCGTTGCGACGAGAATCTTCGGCGGGTTCGCCGCCTCGGTTCCGTCGCCGTCCGGCGTGTCCGCGTCGTCCTTCGTCTGGGCGGCCGTCGCCTGCGCGGCGAGGTCGGCGATGTCGGCGGGCGGGCCTCCGATCGAGCGCCACGGGCCCTTCGCATCCGGAGCTTCGTACCACCACTTCTTGCCGCCCGCGAGGTAGTACCGGTTGTTGCGGGTGTCGAGAACCATGAAGAGCGCCGTATTCACGACGACCTTCAGGCCCGGCGCCGTCTCGACGTCACGCAGCTGCGGCTCGCCGTCGAGGACCACGAGGACCGTCGGCTCCTGGGCGAAAAGGACCTTCGGCGGGTCGTTCTTCAGGCCCTGAGCGCTCTTCTTCTCGCGGCCTGCCACCTTCACGGCCTCGAGCGCCCGGTCGTACGAGATGACGAGGTTCCACTTCGGGACCTCCGCCTCGACGATTCCGGCGAACGTCTTTTCCTTTTCGGGTGTGATGTTGGGGAAGCGCACACGGTTCACCTTGAGCCGCAGGATCTCGACAGACCGGTCGTCCCGGTCGACGGAAACCCCGGCCGAGAAGAAGATGACGCCGAACTTCGGCGACTTTTCGCCCTTCTTCGTCACCGAGACGGCCGCGCGTCCCGTGAGCGTGTCTCCTTTGAAGGTCTCGATTTGCGGCTGGTACATAACCGCCGTGTTGCCCTTTGGGGTCGTGAACTCCCGGGGCCACGGGTCGGGAGTGATCTCGGCCCCGCGGCCGGCTCCGGCGCCGGCCAGGAGGAGGGCTGCGAGAGCGAGTTTCGTCAAGTTCCATCTCATGAGAGTGCTCCTCCTCATACAATACGCGTCCCGGCGGAGAGAATCGCAAACCCCATGCCGCGGGTGGAGGACAGACGTGATCTACGACGATATTCTGGGCACCATCGGCAACACCCCCGTCGTGCGCATCAACCGTCTCGCGCCCGCAGGCACCACGATCTACGTGAAGGTCGAAGCGTTCAACCCCATGAGCTCCGTGAAGGACCGGCTCGCGTTCGCGATGATCGCGGACGCCGAGAGGCGGGGCGTTCTGAAACCGGGCCAGACCGTCATCGAACCGACTTCCGGCAACACGGGAATCGCCCTCGCGATGGTCTGCGCCGTGAAGGGGTACCCCTTCGTCGCCGTCATGTCGGACTCGTTCTCGGTGGAGCGGCGCAAGCTGATGAAGGGGCTCGGCGCGAAGGTGCTCCTCGTGCCCGCGGCCGAGCGCGCGCAGGGGCTCGTGAAGAAGGCGAAGGAGCTCGCGGACAAACACGGCTGGTTCCTTCCGCAGCAGTTCGAGAACCCGTCGAACCCGGCCTACCACCGCTCGACGACCGGGCCCGAGATCCTCCGGGACTTCGCGGGAAAGCGCCTCGACTACTTCGTCTCGGGCATCGGGACCGGCGGCACGCTCACGGGCGTCGGCGAGATGCTCAAGGCCGCGCGGCCCGACGTGAGAATCGTCTACACCGAGCCTGAAGGCGCGCCGATGGTCACGAAAGGGACGTGGGCGCCGCACAAGATCCAGGGCTGGAGCCCCGACTTCGTTCCGAAGGTCTTCAACACGAAAGTCTTCGACGAGGCCGTCCTCGTGAACGACGTCGAGTCGCGTGACGCGGCGCGCGCCCTCGCGCAAAAGGAGGGCATCTTCTGCGGCCTCTCCTCGGGCGCGACGTTCGCGGCGGCCCGGAAGGTCGCCGAGAAGGCGCCGAAGGGTTCGGTCCTTCTCGCGATGCTCCCCGACACAGGCGAGCGCTATCTTTCGACGTTCCTCTTCGAGGGGATTTCGGACGAGAGTGACCCTCTCCCCGCCTGAGCGCCGCAGGACTCTCCTCGCGGCCGAGCGTGCGACGGAGGCGCTGTCGCGCCACGGGCGCACGCGCGTCGCCCTCGGCTTTCCGAACTCCTACGAGATCGGGATGTCGAACCTCGGCTTCCAGTGGGTGTACCGCCTCCTGAACCGCGAGGAGGACATCGCCTGCGACCGGTTCTTTGCGGACGAGGACGCCGACCTTCGCGGGCCGCGCACGCTGGAGACGGACACTCCCCTCGGCGACTTCCCGCTCGTCGCGTTCTCCATCTCGTGGGAGATGGACTACGTCAACTTCCTCCGCCTCCTGCCCGCCGCGCGCATCCCGCTCGAGCGCACGGCCCGCGGCGAGGGCGACCCGATCGTCCTCGTGGGCGGCGACTGCGCGCGCATCAACCCCGCGCCGCTCGCGGCGTGGGTCGACGTCTTCGCGATGGGCGACGCGGAGAAGATCGTCCCGTCCCTCGCGGACGTGCTCCGGCGCGACCTTTCGCGCGAGGCCACGCTTGCCGCCCTCGCGTCGCTTGCGGGCCTCTACGTGCCGGCGGTTCACGGGGCGCGGGCGGAGGGTGCCGAGGACGGAAAGATCGTCGTCCAGCAGTTCAAGGCGGGCGAGGGTGCGCTCCGCGAGCCGCCGCACACGACACTCCTCACGCCCCATACCGAGCTGTCGGACAAGCTCCTCATCGAGATCGCGCGGGGCTGTTCGGAGATGTGCCGCTTCTGCTGGGCCGCCTACGCGATGGCCCCGCAGGTGCGCGTGACGGCCGACGCGGTGCTCGAGATCGCCCGCAGGAATCGCCCCCTCACGTCCCGCGCGGGCCTCATCGCGACGGCCGTCGCGGACCATCCCGAGATCCTCCCGATCCTGCGCGGCCTTGCGGCTCTCGACTATCACGTGGCACTTTCGTCCGTGAAGATCGACGCGATCTCGGAAGAGATTCTCGCGATTCTGACGAAACAGGGCGAGCGCGCTCTCGCGATCGCGCCGGAAGCCGGCAACGAACGCCTCCGCCGCGCGATCAACAAGAAGGTCTCCGACGAGATGCTCTTCGACAAGGTGCGCCTGATCGCGCGCTCGGGAATCACGCAGCTCAAGCTCTACCTGCAGGTCGGCCTGCCGGGCGAGACCGACGGCGACGTGGACGACGTCGTCGGCCTCGTCGACGCCCTCAGGCTCGTTTTTCTCGAAGAGGGCAGGAAGCGCGGACGCCTGGGCACGCTCGTGCCGACGGTGAACGCATTCATTCCGAAACCGCACACGCCCTTCGAGAACGAGCCGCTCGACGATCCGGCCGCGCTCGAGGAGAAGATGAAGCGCCTGAGCACGGCGTTCTGGAAGATGCCGAACGTGACGTTCCGCGGCATGCCCGTCGTCGAGGCCATCTGGGAGGCCTATCTCGCGAAGATGGGTCCCGAATCGGCCCCGATTCTCCTCGAGGCCGCGGCCGGAGCGCCCGTCCGCCGCCTCGTGAAGACGCATCGCGACGCCTTGATGGCCGTCGTGCGGCCCGGCCGCGCGCTCGCGCTGCCCGAGCATGCCCTCCCGCGGGGCGTCTTCGACCCCCACGCGCGCCAGGCGTCGCCGTGGGGCTTCATCGCGAAGAGCTGAGAAGGTCGGGTCAGCCTTTCGCCGCGCGGAAGTAGGCCTCGGCCCCGGTCTTGAGGAGTCCCGTCACGGAGTGAAGGATGATCGTCAGGCCGCGCGCGGCGAGGTCTTTCGCGCGCGCGCCCGTCGGCGCGACCGTGCCCACGACGAGGCCGTGCCGTTTCGCGACGGTCGTGACGCGGTCGATCGCCGCCTCGATCTCGGGATGGCCCGGCCCATCGGGGAATCCCATCGCGAGGGCGAGGTCGCGCGGGCCCACGATGAAACCGTCGATGCCGGGAACGGACGCGATCTCGTCGACGCTCGCGAGCGCCTCTTTCGTCTCGATCTGCGGCAGCAGCAGCGTCTCGCGGTTTGCGCGAAGAACCCAGTCCTCCTGTTTCTCTTTCCCGAGCAGGAAGCCGTTCGCGCGCATCGCCGCGAGACCGCGGAGGCCCTCCGGCGGATATTTCGCCGCCTCGACGAGCCGTCTGACGTCATCGGCGCTCCGCACGCCGGGCAGCATGATGCCGGTCATCCCGGCGTCGAGGTACTGCAGGATCAGCTTCGCGTCGAGGCTGCGCGGCCGCACGAGCGGTGCGAGGCCCGCGCCTTCGCACGCCCGCACGACCGCCCTGGCTTCGGGCGGGCCGGCCGCGCCGTGCTCGGCGTCGAGGATGTAGAGGTCGAAGCCGAGGAGCCCCAGCGTCTCGACGAGATCCGGTTCGATGTTCGGCGACAGGAGGCCGTGCACGACCTCGCCGGCCCGAAGCCTGTCTTTGAGAACCCGGAGAACGCCTGCCATCTCTCTCTCCTTTCCGGCGCCTCAGGCGCCGATGCGCTGGAACGCGCCGTAGAGGTCGTTAGCGGTGGGAGGACGCTGCGCGGGGTTCTTCGCGAGGCACGAGATGAGGACGCGCTCGAGAAGGTCGGGCAGGTCCGGTCGAAGATCCGTGATCGGCACGGGCTCGTAGGAGACGTGCTTGCGCAAGACCTCGCCCCGCTCACGTCCCTCGATCGGCCGCTTTCCTGCGAACAGCTCGTAGAGGACGACGCCGACCGCGTAGATGTCGCTGCGCGCGTCGAGCTCGAGGCCCTGCGCCTGTTCGGGGCTCATGTAGTAGGGCGTGCCCACCGTCTGCCCGCCCTGCGTCGCCGGATCCGCGCCTTCGGCCGTGCGCGCGATGCCGAAGTCCATGAGCTTCACGACGCCGTTCGGGAGAACCATGATGTTCGGAGGCTTGATGTCGCGGTGGATGATGCCCGCCTCGTGGACGGCAGCGAGGCCGCGGCAGAGCTGCGTGGCGATCTGCAGGCCCGGCGCGAGCGCGAAAGCGCCCTTCCTGTCGAGAAGGTCGCGCAGCGTGGTGCCCGGCACGTACTCCATCGTGAGAAAGCGGAGCCCGTCGGCCTCGCCGAGGTCGTGCGTGCGCACGACGTTTCGGTGCGTGATCTTGCGGGCGAGCTGGATCTCCTCCTTGAGCGTCACGCTGACGCTGGTGCCCTCGTCGAAGGCGGCGGGCAGGAGGACCTTTACGGCGACTTCGCCGCCGAGTTCGCGGTCGAGGGCGCGGTACACCGTACCCATGCCGCCCTTGCCGAGTGTGCCGAGGATCTCGTAGCGCCCGGCGAAAACCGTGCCCGTACGCGGACCCGCGAACGCGCGCGCCGCCGCGTCGGGCGGGTCGGGCGCCTCCGGCACCTTCACGTCGAGATTCCTCCCTGATAAGTCGACACCGGTTCCGCGATTCTAGACAACGGGCCTCGGCGGGAAGTGTTCGGCGAGCGCCCGGCCCAAGGTCTCGACGCCGTGCCGGAGGCCGCCGGTGAAGTCTCCCGCGCGGAACAGCTCCGAGATGGACTCGGACACCGCCTTGAAGAACGCCGCACCGAGCCGCTCGTGGACGCCCGCGTCTCCCCACACGAAGAACGTACGATGCGCGGGGTCCACGAGAATGAGGACGCCGTTTCGATGCGGCAGGGACGTCATTTTGAGGTGCTGCGCGAGGCGCTCTGCCATCTTCACGAGGGAACCCCGAAAGCGCGGCAGGACCGCGACGCGGATCTCGCCCGACGTGCCGTGCGACGCCTCGCGCACGG
>DASVJU010000280.1:0-1837 GCA_036385755.1 Thermoanaerobaculia bacterium | reverse complement strand
CGAAAGTGTGCGCTCGGACGGCTCGGACGTGAGCGCGCGGTCGTCTCCGATCCGCGCGAGAAGGAAGCGCGCGTATTCCTTCTCGTCCTTGAGGAAGACTTCTTTCTTGCCTTCCACGGCCCGGAAGAGCGGCGGCTGCGCAATGTAGAGATAGCCGCGGTCGATCGCCGTCCGCATCTGCCGGAAGAAGAACGTGAGGAGGAGCGTCCGGATGTGGCTGCCGTCCACGTCCGCGTCGGTCATGAGGACGATCTTGTGGTACCGGATCTTGTCCGCATCGAAGTCCTCGCCGATGCCCGCGCCGAGCGCGAGGATCAAAGAGCGGATCTCGGCGAAGGCGAGCATCTTGTCGAAGCGCGCCTTCTCGACGTTCAGGATCTTGCCCTTGAGGGGAAGGATCGCCTGTGTGCGCCGGTCGCGCCCCTGCTTGGCCGAGCCGCCGGCCGAGTCGCCCTCGACGATGAAAATCTCCGAAAGCGCCGGATCGCCTTCCTGGCAGTCGGCGAGCTTGCCGGGGAGCCCCGCCCCGTCGAGCGCACCCTTTCGCCGCACGAGCTCGCGTGCCTTGCGCGCCGCTTCGCGCGCGCGCGCGGCGTCGACGATCTTTTCGACGACACGGCGCGCGACCTTCGGGTTCTCCTCGAAGAAGCTCGAGAGCTTCTCGTAGGTGACCGTCTGCACCCAGGTTTTCGCTTCCTGCGAGACGAGCTTCTCCTTCGTCTGCGAGGAGAATTTCGGGTCGCGGATCTTGAGCGACACGACGGCCGTGAGCCCCTCGCGGCAGTCGTCCCCCGAAAGTGTCGTGTCCTTGAGGTGCTTCGTCAGCCCGGCGCTCTCGGCGTACTTCTGGATCGCGCGGGTCAGCGCGGTCTTCAGCCCTTCGAGGTGCGTGCCGCCGTCCTTGTTCGAGATCGTGTTCGTGAAGCAGAAGATCTGCTCGGTGTAGCCCTCGTTCCACTGGAGCGCGACGTCCAGGCGCTCCTTCTTCGCGTCCACGGCGGCGTTTCCGCTCGGATCCTTCACGTCGGAAAACGTGATGACCGCGTCGTGAAGGGGCTGCTTGTTCTTGTTCAGGTGCTCGACGAACGAGCGGATTCCGCCGTCGTACTTGAAGAGGTGCTTCTTCTCGCCTTTCGGGTCGCGCTCGTCGAGGATCTCGATCGCGACGCCGGAGTTCAGGAACGCGAGCTCGCGCAGCCGCTGCGACAGCACGTCGAAGTTGTAGCTCGTGACGGAGAAGATCTCCGGGTCGGCCCTGAACGTGATCTTGGTGCCCGTCTTCGTCGACTTGCCGACCTCGCGGATCGGCACCATCGGGAAGCCCTTCTCGTAGTGCTGCTGCCAGACCCGGCCTTCGCGCTTGACCTCGACGTCGAGCGATCCCGCGAGCGCGTTGACGACGGAGAGGCCGACGCCGTGGAGGCCGCCCGAGACCTTGTAGGCGTTGTCGTCGAACTTGCCGCCCGAGTGGAGGTCCGTGAGGATGATTTCCAGCGTCTCGCGCCCGTGCACGGGATGCGGCCCCACGGGGATTCCGCGACCGTTGTCTTCGACGGAGACGGAGTCGTCGGCGTGGACGACGACCGAAATCGTGTCGCAGTACCCCGCCTGCGCCTCGTCGATCGCGTTGTCGACGAGCTCCGTGACCATGTGATGAAGCCCCGTGATGTCGTCGGTGTTCCCGATGTACATCCCCGGCCGCTTGCGCACGGCCTCCAGCCCCTTCAGGAGCTTGATGGAGCTCGTGCCGTAGTCTTCCGCGCCGGCATGCGTCGGCCCGGGTGGCGGCAACGGCTCGGCGGCGATCGGTGTGTCGCGGCGTTCGCTCATCCTGGCC
>DASVJU010000279.1:0-4334 GCA_036385755.1 Thermoanaerobaculia bacterium | reverse complement strand
AAGGACGCCTCCGGGCCGGACCATCGTCTCGCTCGGCGGCGCCTCGACGACGGAGGGAGCGCCGCAGAACGCGCAGCGCGACGCGGCGACTCCCGCGTCGAACGTCGTCGTCGCGCCGCAGCCCTGGCACGAGACGGCCTTGCGCGAAAGACCCCAGCCGAGATCGGACGCGCCCTTGAGCGCGTGTTCGATCGGGCGCTCCGTCACCTCGCCCGGCACCTTCGGGACTTCCTTCTTCGCACCGCAGTACGGGCACGTGAGCGCCGCCGCCCCGGGGCTCCACACGACGTCCGCCCCGCACGCGGAGCACGGGAATTTGCGCAGCTTCGCCGGAGCCGCCGCAGCTTCCGGAGCTGCCGGGGGCACACGCGAGCCGCTCATGGAGAATGTGTCAGCGGGCGGGCGGCGGAGGCGGGGGAGGCATCGGCGGCGCCGACGATCCTGCGAACTCCTCGAACGTCGAGAGCGGGGCCCACCCGGCCGCGCCGGGCTTCCAGGCAAGAGTTCCGCCCGCGACCTGTCCGGAGGCCACCATCCCCTTCAGCGCATCGTCCGAATACGGCCCGTAGGTCTTGCCGTCCACGGTGAGGGACCACTTCGGCGCGGAGAAGCCCAGGCCTGTGGGAGGCGGAGGCGCCATGGGGCCTGCGCCGCCGGCGCCCGCCATGCTGGCGCCCATTGCGTTCCCCATCATGCCGCCCATCGCGATGCCCGCGCCGATGCCGATGCCGGCACCCGCGGCGCCGCCGGGATTCGCCGCGGCGATCTTCATCGCGTCGGCAGCCTGGAGCTGCGTGTACTGGCCCATGCGGTCGCCGAGGACGCCCAGCTTCGTGCGCTGGTCGATCGCGGCCTCCACCTCTTCGGGCAGCGAGATGTTCTCGATGAAGAACTTCGAGAGCTCGAGGCCGAAGCTCGCGAACTCGGGCGCGAGGACCTGCCTGCCGTTTCCCGACAGCTCGTCGTATTTCGACGCGAGGTCGAGCGCGGCGATCTTCGACTCGGCGATCGCGTCCGACAGGCGCGAGAGAATCGTCGACCGGAGCTGACCCGTGATCTCGTCCGTCGTCGTGAGGCCCTGCGTCCCGACGATCTTCTCGAAGAACGTCTTCGCGTCGGCGATCTTCATCGCGTACGTGCCGAACGCGCGGAGGCGAATCATCCCGAATTCCGCGTCGCGCATCATCACGGGATTCGTCGTGCCCCACTTCAGGTCCGTGAAGTAACGCGTATTGAAGAAGTAGACCTCGGCCTTGAAAGGGGACTGGAAGCCGTACTTCCACCCGCGGAGCGTGGTCAGAATCGGCATGTTCTGCGTCGTGAGCTGATAGCGCCCCGGCGTGAAGAGGTCGGCCGCCTTCCCCTCGTTGATGAACAGCGCCACCTGGTTCTCGCGAACCGTGAGCTGCGCGTTCATCTTGATTTCCTGGTTGTAGACGGGGAAGCGGTAAACGAGCGAATCGGTCGTGTCGTCGAGCCACTGGATGATCTCGATGAACTGCGAACCGAGCTGGTTGCCGATCTGCGTCTTGATGTTGTCGAGCAGGCCCATGAAAGAACCTCCTTGGGGCGAAAACGGGTTATTCGGTCTCTCCAATGATACGTATCCCGGGGTTTCCGGGTTCAACACTGATTCGGAAGGACTTACGGGAGGACTTCCGCGAACGCCCGAACCGGAAATGTCCCCATTCCCACGATCTTGACGGGCACGGCGTAGAAGCGGAATCCGGACGCGGGCAGCGCCTCGAGGTTGCACAGGTGCTCGACGACGGGGATCCCCGCGCGGAGGAGGATCGAGTGCGCCGGCCGCGAGAGGTCCTCGGTGTCGTCGATGTTGTGTGCGTCGATCCCGACGATGGTCGCGCCACGCGCGACGAGCAACGCCGCCGCGGCGGCAGTCAGATGAGAAGAGCGTTGAAAGTAAGAGGGAGTTCCCCAGCGCGAAGACCAGCCCGTGCAAAAGAGAACGGCGCGTCCCTCTATCTCTTTACCTTCTAAGAAATCCTCATCCACCGCGAGCCCTCGCGGATGCGGCGCGGAAATACAGATCCCCGGTCTCCCAGCCAGAATATCGAGTGAAAGCCCCGCGAGATCCGCGCCGTCTTCCCAGCGATGAGAGGGCGCGTCCACGTACGTGCCCGTGTTCGCCACCATCTCGATCTTCCCGATCTGGAACGTGGTCCCGGGCGCGTAGAGCGCCCGGGAAGCTTCACGACTGAGGTGGTCTCGAATGACCGGGCCGGGCAGGCCCTTGTACGTGACCATCCCTGCGATCACCGCGTGGCTGAGGTCTAGAAGGCGCGACATGGCGCGATCCTACCGTTCCACGAGGCGCCATCGGCTGGCTCGGGCGCGGGGGAATGCCTCCGCGCTGGCGGGACGCCATCGCGGCTTCGTGCTGTCCCCTGCGATCGGCCTTTTCGCGGGCACGAGCCCTCTCGTCGGATTTCCGTGCGCGAATCGCCGCGATGCGCTCCTGAAGCGGGACCTCGAGGCGCTCGGTCGGGCGCGTCGTGTAGTCGAACTCCGGAACGGTCACGCGCGGGAGGCGCTTTCCGATCGCGCGCTCGATCTGGCGGAGATCGCCTTCCTCGTCGGGCGCAACGAACGTGAACGCGTCGCCCTTCAACTCGGCGCGGGCCGTGCGGCCGACGCGGTGGATGTAGTCCTCGGGGACGTGCGGCACGTCGAAGTTCACGACGTGGGAAAGGGCCTCGACGTCGATGCCGCGCGCCGCGATGTCCGTGGCGACGAGGACCTTGAACTTCCCGTCCTTGAAGCCGGCCAGCGCCTGCGTGCGCTGCGCCTGGCTGCGGTTGCCGTGGATGCGCTCGCACGGCACGCCGTTCCGCGTGAGCTGGTCGGCGAGGCGGTTCGCGCGGTGCTTCGTGCGCGTGAACGTGAGGACGCTCTTGAAATCGCCGCGCTTGAGCAGCGAGAGGAGGAGCCCGAACTTCAGGTCCTGCGGGACCGGGTAGACCGCCTGCGTGATGCCGACGGCGGGCAGCGCCTGGCGCTCGACGTTCACCGTGACGGGGTTCTTCAGCATCTCCTTCGTGAGCTGCGCGATCGGCGGCGGCATCGTCGCCGAGAAGAAGAGCGTCTGGCGGTTCTGGGGAAGGTGCCGGAGCACGCGGCGGATGTCCGGGAGAAAGCCCATGTCGAGCATCCGGTCCGCTTCGTCGAGGACGAGGACCTCGAGGCCCGACAGTTTCGCGTAGCCGAAGCGGAAATGGTCGAGGAGGCGTCCGGGCGTCGCGACGATCACGTCGACACCGCTCCTGAACGCGTGCTCCTGCGGACCCATCCCGACGCCGCCGAAGACGGCCGCGCCGGAGAGCGGCGTGTGGATCGCCATCGCCTTGAGGTGCTCGTCGATCTGCGCCGCCAGCTCGCGCGTGGGCGTGATGACGAGAGCGCGCGTCGTGCCGCGCGGCTTCGCGATGAGACGGTGGAGGATCGGGAGGACGAATGCGGCGGTCTTGCCGCTGCCCGTCATCGCGCAGGCGAGAACGTCCCTGCCTTCCATCGCGGGCGGAATGGAGTCGTTCTGGATGGGGGTGGGCTTCGTGAAGCCCATTTCCTTGACGCCGCGTAGGAGGTCGGGATGGAGACGGAACGAGGAGAAAGGCATGTGAGAGAAATCGCTTTCCGGGGCGGCCCCGTGCACACGCACGTCCGTCCCGTGGAATGTCCGGCGGGGCGGGAGCGATGGATCGCCGGTGGGGCCATCGCACGGACGCGGGCGGTCGATTCCTGACTTCGAGTTCGTTCGAGGTCGACGCCGGGTCCAGTTGGGTTCGGGGCCGGGACGCGTGAACGCGCCCGTCAGCCGAGGGCAAGGGTCTCATGCCGGGCGCGCCGCGTCAAACGCAGTCAGCGCACGTCGGGAGAGGGGATCTCGACAACGTCGACGATCGGGCTTGCGAGAAGCCGGCGCGCCGCCCCGAGGCGCGCGGCGAGCGCGGCCGACGCGCGCGAGCCGCGCGGGAGGACGAAAATCGTGGGCGAGGGAGACGACGCGAGCGCCGCATCCGCGTCGGCAGAGAGCCGGTCGCCGGTGATTTCCTCCTCGCGGTACCAGCCGGGGTGCGCGGCGACGGATGATGGAAAGAGGACGACGCGCCCCGGCGCGCCCGCGCGCGCGAGCCGATAGTCGAGCTCGGGCCCCCAGTAGCCCACGGCCGCGATCGTCTTCCCGGCCCGCGCCGGCGCCTCGAGGAATTGCGCGAGCGTCTCGCCGGGAGACGGGGCGGCGATGTGCGGTAAAGCGCGCGCGAGAAACGCGGCGGCGAGGGTGCCGGCGGCGAGAGGCACGCCCGCCGGCGCCGACG
>DASVJU010000278.1:0-4583 GCA_036385755.1 Thermoanaerobaculia bacterium | reverse complement strand
GCTTTCCCTCGGGCTCGCCCCCCTCGTCGTGGACAGCCTCCTCGCGCTCATCACGCAGATCAACGAGGAAGGCACGACCGTGCTCCTCGTGGAGCAGGACGTCCAGGTCGCGCTCGAGCACGCCCACCGCGGTTACGTGCTCGAGACGGGCCGAATCATCCAGACCGGCTCCGCCGCCGAACTCCTCGACGACGCCAGCATCCGAAAAGCGTATCTCGGGCTCTGACAAACCGATGACCGCGCCCCCTCTTCACGGCGACCGGAGGGCGCTCCTCGCCCTTTTATTCGCGACGGTCGCGGTCTTCTCGGACCTCTACGTCACTCAGCCGATCCTGCCGCTTCTCTCCCGCGAATTCGGAGTGCCCGCACCGACGGCGGCGCTCACGCTCTCGGTCGTCGTCCTCATGATCGCCCTCGTCTCGAACGCCTGGGGCCCCCTCGCGGACGCCTTCGGACGCAAGCCGGTGATGGTCTGGAGCTGTGCGCTGCTGGCCATCCCGACGTTCCTCTGCGCCTTCGCGCCGACCCTTCCGCTCCTGGTCGTCCTTCGCGGCGCTCAGGGGCTCCTGCTGCCGGGCGTCACCGCCGTCGCCGTGGCCTACCTCGGGGATCAGTTCTCAGGGCCCCGACTCGGGCCCGCGGTCGGCGGGTGGGTCGCGGCATCGGTCCTGGGCGGGCTCACCGGACGCGTCGGAAGCGGATGGATCGCGAGCCATTCGAGCTGGCGAACGCCGTTTGCCGTCTTCGGGGTCGTCACGCTGGCCGCGGCGCTCGGAATGGCGCTCTTCCTCCCCCCTTCCGTGCGCAAGGGACGCGTCTCGGTCGGACGGGCGTACCGCGAGATGCTGGGCCATCTCCGTGACCGGCGGCTCGTCGGCGGATTCCTCATCGGGGGTTCGGTGTTCTTCGGGTTCATCGGGATCTTCACGTACCTCCCCTACTACCTCGCCGCCGCTCCGTTCGGCCTCTCGACGGGTTCGATCTCCGCGATCTACCTCGTCTACGGCGCCGGGGTGCTGACGTCCATCCTCGTCGGGAACCTGTCGGGGCGCTTCGGCCGCCGGGCGCTCATGGCAACGGGTTTCCTGATCGCGGCGGCAGCCGTGGTCCTGAGCCTCGTCCCCGTCCTCGCGGTCGTGATCTTCTCCCTCGTCGTCCTCTGCGTCGGGATGTTCTTCGTCCAGGGCACGGCGCCGGCCTTCGTGAACGCCACGGCCCGGGAGGCGAAAGGCGGTGCGGGGGCCCTCTACACCACGTTCTACTACGTAGGAGCGACGTTCGGTTCGGTTCTGCCCGGATATGCCTGGCAGGCTTTCGGGTGGCCGGGGGTCGTCGCAGCCTGTCTCCTCGCGTTCGGGACGGGACTCCTGGCGGACCTCATTCTATGCGCGTAAACGCCCCAAATGATTCAGGCGCATCAGCGATTGAACTCGCCCCGGCGTTCCATTATCCTAGCCATTATCTCAAACGTCCGGCCTAAGAGGAGAAACGCTCTCATGCCGATTGCCGCGCACCGCGCACTGCGGACGACCGCTCGAGGCCTCATTGCTGCCCTGCTCCTTCTCGCGTTCGGCCGTGCCGGCCAAAGCGAGGCCCAGGCCCTCATCAAGGTCAACGACAACATCAACTTCAAGGTCGGTATGCTGATGCAGCCGCAGATGGACTTCCAGGAGGTCCGCAACCTCACCGACGATGGCGGCGCCGGCTACCAGCAGAACATCTTCATCCGCAGGCTTCGCCTCCTCATTGGCGGCCAGGTCGCGAAGGACGTTTTCTTCTTTGCCGAGACCGAGAACGGTAGCCTCGGCAAGTCCACGCAGGCCGTCGGCGGAGCACAGGCGGCGAAGTCGCTCGGCACCGGCTTCAACCTCCTCGACGCCGTCGGGGAGTGGCGCATCGCGAAGGAATTCAACATCCAGGTTGGGGAGATAAGGGTGCCGATCAGCCGCGAGGCCCTGAAGGGCAGCACGAGCAATTTCATGCTCGACTTCTCGTCCTATGCGTTTCCGACCAGCGCCGCGCTCCAGAACAACTCCGAGCGGGACACCGGCGTGATGCTCCGCGGCTACTTCAACTGTGACCGTCTCGAGTATCGCGCGGGCGTGTTCTCGGGGTTCCGGGCACCAGGCGTGAAGAACGCGCCGCGTTTCACGGGCCGGCTGCAGTACAACTTCTTCGACACCGAGGTCTACAGTTTCGTCTCCCTCCCGGGTGGGTACTACGGCTCGAAAAAGATCCTCGCGATCGGCGGCGCCTACGACACGCAGAACGACTTCCGCTACGCGTCGGCCGACCTGTACCTCGACTGGCCGATCCCGCTCGGCTCTTTCCAGTCGTCGATTCAGTACCAGTACATCAACGGCGGCAACACGTTCGCAGCGGCCCTGCCCCAGCAGAACACCTTCCAGATCGAGGGTGGCGTTTTCCTGAAGGGCCTCGGGATCGGGCCGAGCGCGCGGTACGAGCAGAAGGCGTTCACCGCCCCCATCGTGAACAACGTGACGACGAAGGACGAGAACCGCGTGGCCGTCGGCCTGAACTTCTATCCTTTCCCGAAGACTCCGAACGCCTTCAACGTCAAGTTCTGGTGGCAGCGCGTCCAGCTCAAGCCCGGTGCTGCCCCGAACCAGACCAAGGCCGGTTACCCCACGAACCAGTTCACGGTTCAGATGCAGATCTATTACTTCTGATTCCCGGCTCGCCCGCACCGTCTGAGCGAAACACCCGCCCCTCGTCCCGAGGGGCGGTTCCGTTCTGGAGGACACGATGAAACCCACACGCCGCCCGTGCCGTCTCGCCATCCTCGCCGCCGCGGTTTTCGCGGCCCTTCCCGTCCGCATCGCGGCAGCCGAGGACGCGACGATCCGCATCGGAGCGGTCCTCCCCGTGACCGGCAAAGAGTCCAAGATCGGCGGCGCCTTCAAGGCCGCGACGGAATACGCGGTGAAGGAAGTGAACGACGCGGGCGGTCTCGACGTGGGCGGGAAGAAGCTGAAGATCGACCTCTCCCTCCTCGACGATACCTCAGACGCGTCCCGGAGCGCCCAGCTCGTGGAGCAGCTCATGGCGCAGCAGAAGGTCCATGCCGTGATCGGCGGATACGGTTCGCAGCTCGTGCAGGCGCAGAGCGTGGTCCCCGACCGGTACGGGATTCCGTACGTCTCCGGCGGGGCCGGCGCGACGAGCATTTACGGGCGCAGCAAATGGGTGTTCGGGGTGCTCTCCCCCGTCGAGAACCTCGCGACGACGCAGATGGATTTCCTCTCCGACCTCGTCGCCCAGGGAAAGCTCAAGAAGCCGCTCACGATCGCCCTCCTCGTCGAGAACACCGAGCACGGAAAGGACTTCCAGAAGGGCGTGAAGGACTACGCGAAGGCGCATCCGGGCTATTCCGTCGTCCTCGACGAGAGCTTCGAGCTCTACGCGGCCGACTTCAAGCCGCTTCTCGGCCGCGTCGCCGCCGCGAAGGCGGACCTCTTCATGTGCGACGCGCATCTCGAGGACTTCATCTCGATGCAGCGCACGTACACCCAGATGGGCCTCTATCACCAGATGCTCACATACGGCGCCCGGGGCGCGGACGAAGCGGGTCGCAAGGGCCTCGGCGCCGCCACGGACTACATCTTCGCGAGCGGCTGGTGGTCGGACCTCCTCCCGTACCCGCAGGTGAAGGCCTTCTCGGCGAAATGGAAGGCCGCGGCGGGCTCGGCCCCACAGTGGTATCACGCGACGGCCTACGAAGCGGCGCGCTCCCTCTTCGCGGCGATCCACAAGGCCGGATCCCTGAAGCCCGAAGCCATTCGCGCGGCGCTCGCGTCGATCGAGCTCAAGGACTCGATCCTGCCCGGTGGCGTCCTGAGATTCACGAAGACGGGCCAGGCGGTTCTCCCCTTCGTCGTGACGCAGAACAAGCCTGACGGGAAGGTCGACATCGTGTGGCCGAAGGAAGCGCGCACGGGCGAACCCGTCGCCCCGGTTCCGCTGCCGAAGCCCTGAGCGGAGCGATGGACATGAGCCGGCCAGCCCCCGTCTTCGACTTCGAGAGCGTCGTCGGGTCGACGATGAGGCCCGGCCGTGGGCTCCACCCTTCCGCCCCCGTCCTGATGCCCTCGTCTACCTCAGGGTCGACCGGGACGACTGGAAGGCCTTGAGGAAGGTCCGCGAGGCGCGCGCCTGGTGGGACAGGGATAGAGGGCTCTGGACCGAAACTCCACCTTCCACAGGCACCCAGATATGCCCACCGCCCTATGGCCACTAATAGGAACCTGAGCGAGAATCCCGGCAAGAGTTCCTAGCTATGTCCACCTCTCCTGCCGTCGAATACTAGTTAGGAGCCGGAACACGACTGGACATAGCGATGATGACGTTCGCAGAAGCGCAGGAATGGCAGAGGTCGCGGTCGCGAGGTTTCCAGCTCTTCCTTGCGCGCGAAGTGCTACGGGGGATGATCATGTTCACCGTAACCTTAGCGGTTACCTGGTGGTTCGGCGTGTCGACGGCCGTCGCAGTCGGCGTTCTTCTCTACCTGACACTCGTCGCGTTCGTCGTTTGGATCGGAGGCTTCGCCCTCCTTGGTTTCGGCC
>DASVJU010000277.1:0-2472 GCA_036385755.1 Thermoanaerobaculia bacterium | reverse complement strand
GCCCGTGGAACTGGCCTGGGCGACGCTGGACCGGATCGAACGGAAGGGGCCGGGGGCGAAGGTGAGCCGCCCGGAAGTGTTCCTTCTCGTCCGGAGGGCCCGGCAGGCGCTCGACGCGGGCAATTCCGTCTCCGCCCTCTGCCGGCGCACCTGACTAAAGGGATTCCCGCTTGACAGCCCCCGGCGGGGTCTATATTCTTCACGGGTTTCCCCGGGGACCGGCTCGGCATGAAATGCCGTGTCGCGCCTGGGGAACGGCCGCTCGTCGGCTGATCTTGCATCGACGTCTGTCTTCTCAATCGTTTCTCTCATCGTTCGTTCGGTTCACCTAGGTCGTCCCGTCGCTTGTTCACGTCCGAAGGAGTCTCGAAAGTCTCATGCCGACGATCAGCCAGCTCGTGAGGAAGGGGCGCGAAGCCGTCCGTTACAAGACGAAGTCGCCCGCTCTCCAGTCCTGCCCGCAGCGCCGGGGCGTGTGCACCCAGGTCAAGACGACGACCCCGAAGAAGCCGAACTCGGCGCTTCGGAAGATCGCCCGCGTCCGCCTCACGAACGGCATCGAGGTGACGACATACATCCCCGGCATCGGCCACAATCTCCAGGAGCACTCGATCGTCATGATCCGCGGAGGCCGCGTGAAGGACCTCCCGGGCGTGCGCTACCACATCATTCGCGGCACGCTCGACGCCGTCGGCGTCGCGAACCGCAAGCAGTCGCGCTCGAAGTACGGCGCAAAACGCCCGAAGGCTTAAGGAAGACAGATGCCGCGTCGCCGTGAAGTTCCGAAGCGCGAAGTCCTCCCGGACCCGCTGTATCAATCCCAGCTCGTGACCAAGTTCATCAACTGCGTCATGGAGCGCGGAAAGAAGTCGACGGCCGAGTCGATCTTCTACGGGGCCATGAAGCACATCGAGCAGAAGACGTCCGACGATCCGCTCAAGACGTTCAAGAAGGCTCTCGAGAACGTCAAGCCGGTCCTCGAGGTCAAGTCGCGCCGCGTCGGCGGCTCGACGTACCAGGTTCCGGTCGAGGTCAAGCCCAACCGCCGCGCCTCGCTCGCGATCCGCTGGGTCATCTCGTACGCGCAGGCGCGCGGCGAGAAGACCATGCGCGACAAGCTCGCCGGCGAGCTCATGGATGCCGCCAACAACCGCGGAAACGCGGTGAAGAAGAAGGAGGACACCCACAAGATGGCCGAGGCCAACAAGGCCTTCGCCCATTACCGCTGGTAGGACTGCACAAATCTCCGGGCGAGCGGAAACCGGCCGGGCAGCGCTGAAACGCGCGGAGCCGGACAGGTCCTCTCCAGAAACCCGGACACGCCTCACCGCGTGCGGAATTCCCCGGGCCGCGAGAACGACGCAGGCCAGGGAAATTCGACGGCGCAGACACCCCGGGCCGGGACAAACTCGTTATGCCGAGAAATCATCCTCTCGATAAGTGCCGAAACATCGGCATCATGGCTCACATCGACGCGGGTAAAACCACGACGACGGAGCGCGTGCTCTATTACACGGGGGTCAGCTACAAGCTCGGCGAGGTCCACGAAGGCACCGCCGTGATGGACTGGATGGTCCAGGAGCAGGAACGCGGCATCACGATCACGTCGGCCGCCACGACGTGCTTCTGGAAGGACGTCCGGATCAACATCATCGACACACCCGGGCACGTGGACTTCACGGCCGAGGTGGAGCGCTCGCTGCGCGTCCTCGACGGCGCGGTGGCGGTGTTCGACGCCGTTTCCGGGGTCGAGCCGCAGTCCGAAACGGTATGGCGTCAAGCGGACCGATATGGCGTTCCGCGTATCGCGTTCGTCAACAAGATGGACCGCGTCGGCGCGGACTTCGACCGCTGCGTCGAGATGATGATCACGAAGCTCGGCGCCAAGCCGACGGCCGTTCAGATCCCCTGGGGCTCGGCCGAGACGTTCGAAGGCGTCATCGATCTCATCGAGGGCAAGGCCTACGACTTCAAGGACGACGCGCTCGGCGCGGAATTCGAGACCGTCGAGGTCCCGGCCGACCACAAGGCCATGTACGACAAGTACCGCGAGCGCCTCATCGAGCTCCTCGCGGAGACCGACGACGCCCTCATGCAGAAGTTCATGGACGGCCACATTCCAACGCCGGACGAGATGCGCGCGGCGCTGCGCAAGGCGACCGTCGCGGGCAAGCTCCACCCGGTCGTCTGCGGCTCGGCGTTCAAGAACAAGGGCGTCCAGCAGCTCCTCGACGCGGTCGTCGAGTACCTGCCGTCGCCCCTCGACATCCCCGCAATCCGCGGCGTCGACGAGGACGGGAAGGAAGTCGGTCTCGACACGAAGGACGAGGCGCCGTTCGCGGGCCTCGTATTCAAGATCATGACCGACCCCTTCGTCGGGCAGCTGGCCTTCTTCCGGCTTTACGCCGGCCATCTCGACGCCGGCTCGGGCGTCTACAACTCGACGAAGCAGACAAACGAACGCATCGGCCG
>DASVJU010000276.1:0-26758 GCA_036385755.1 Thermoanaerobaculia bacterium | reverse complement strand
CGCGCTGTCGGCGGCGCGTAGCTCGACCTTCCACGCGCCCGGCGCGCAGCCGGGGGCTCGGGCAGGGGCGGCGGCGGCTGGGCGAGGTCGCCGAGATCCCCGACGCAGACGACCCGCGACGTCGCCGAGGACGACATCGAGATCTGCGTGACGAGAGTCGTCGTATTCGCGACATTAGAGACAGGCTCGAACTCCACGGCGGAGACGGAGGACGACACGAGCGCCGGGTTCGACACGTCGTAGCCTGTCCCGGCCACGCTGAGCTTCGCGTTCTCGAACGCCGCCCAAACTGCCGGGTCGTCAAGAGGGGCCGACAGCGAGTCGACGGTCACGTCGAAAAGGTCGGGATTCCCGTCCCGGCGGGCCGTGATCCGCGTGCGCCATGCGTTGACGGCGAGGTGCGTCCCGTCCGCACCCTCAGCCGTATGGCTCGACGTCGACCGGCAGGAGTATCGGAACCCGGCGAAGGGCGTGTTCGGCTGTTGCGAGCACGGCGAAACCTGAGCCGACGCTTGCCCGCCGAGAACGCAAAGGCCGACCGCGAGGAGCAGCGGCCACACTCTCAGGCTGGTTGCACGAGGCATACAACCTGAAGTGTAGGCATCACCGGCGCACTAACAGCGACGTCGCGAGCGTTACGCCAGGACCTTCTCCGCGTGGACTTTCTACACGAACATCGCGTCGCCGAGGCGTTTCAGCATCGGCACGCCGCGGATCTCGTTCTCGTAGAGCGGGATGATGGCCCGCACGCTGCCGTCGAACTTCTCCCAGACGGTCTTCATGTGCTCGTCCTGCATCGCGACGCGGTTCTTGACGAAGTCCGCCGAGTCGGCCCCGAGCGAGGCCTTGTCGATGAGCATGTTCACGAGCACGCCGCCCACCGGAATTCCGAAGTCGTGGAACCACTGGATGAAGCGTGTGATGACGGCGATGGGCAGGGCCTCGGGCAGTGTGACGAAAAAAAATGAGGTCTTCTCGGGGTCCGTGAGGAGCACGCGACCGTGAGCCATCCGGTCGCGAAAGCCGAGGAGGTACGTCATGAGCGGGTCGTCCTCCTTCTTCTTCGTGAAGGAGAGCAGCTCCCTGAGGGTCTTCGCCTCCTCGCGGCTCTTGAGCATCTTGTTGACCCAGAGCGAGTAGACCTTCGACATGCCGAGCAGGCGCCGTGCGTTTGCGGTGGGCGCGGTGTCGAAGACGTAGACGTCGTACTCGTCCTTGAACATGAGGTCGATCATGTTCTCGAACATGGCCGACTCCTCGAAGGCCGGGTTCATCGTGGCCGACTCCACGAAGTCCTCGGCTTTCGTCGAGATGTCGGCGAACTTGAGAAACCACTTGATCTTCTCGCGGATCTCGACCTTCGACCGCTCGATCGTCTCCTTGGTCTCGATCTCGTACGCCCACAGGTTGGGAGCGCCCTCGACCGGCGTGTGCTTACCGAGGACGTTTTGACCGAGCAGCGTCGACAGGCTGTGGACGGGGTTCGTCGACGCGAGAATGGTCCGGCGGCCCAGCTGGGCGTTGTGGAGCGCGGTGGCGGCCGCGAAGACCGTCTTGCCGACGCCGCCTTTTCCGCCGAAGAAGATGTACTTCAGGCCGGCGTGCGCGCGGATGTAGTCGCTCATGGAGGTCTGGATTTCAGGCATGGCCGTTGTCTCCACGTCCCGGCCTCAGCCGAGCTTTCCGTCGCCGTACATGATCCCGGCGAGCTTCTCGATCATCGGAAGGCCCGTCACGTCGCGCTCCAGCTCCGGGACGTAGGCGAGGACGTCCTTGCCGAAGGTCGTCCGGATGTTCCCGAGGTACTTGTCCTGCATCAGGATCCGGTTGCGCAGGTAGTCGGGGATGTTCTTGTCGATGAGCTCGTGCGGGATGACGCGGTTGACGACGTAACCGCCGATCGGGACGTCGAACTGGGCGAAGAGCTTCGCGGCCTTCTCCGTGTCGACGATGATCATGTCCTCCGGCGTCACGACGAAGAAGAACGCCGTCTTCTCCTTGTCCGTGAGGATCTTCGAGGACGCGTTGATCCGTCCCTTGATGTAGATGAGCTCGTTCAGGATCGCGTCCTGCTCGGTTTCCTTCTCCCGCTTGAGGCGGCTGACCATCTCCTCGTACTCGCGCATGTCCTCGCGCAGCTTCGTGACCTTGTTGATCCACTCGTCGTAGACCTTGGCCATCGAGAGGTAGTACAGCGCGTGGCCGAGCGGGACGAGGTCGTAGATGTAGTAGTCGTAGTCCTCCTTGACGACGACGTCCACCACGGCGTCGAAGATCGCGCTCTCTTCCATGGCCGGCTCGGCGCTCGCGGCCTGGATGTAGCTCTCGATCTCCTCGGGCACCTTGTCGAGGCCGTACATGTCGCGGATCTTCTTGCGGATCTCATCCTGGTACGCCTTGATGTGGCTGTCGGCGTCGATCTCCTGCGCCCAGAGGTTCTCCATGATCTTCACCGGCCCCTTCCCGAAGATGTCCTTCTGGAAGATGTCGGTGAGGGAGGCCTGCGGGTCGACGGAGAAGACGAGGACCTTCTTGCCCTGCTTCGCGAGCCAGTAGGCGGTCGCGGCCGAAAACGTCGTCTTGCCCAGCCCCCCTTTGCCGCCGAACATGATGTACCGGCGGCCCGGGTTCTGCTGAAAGACCTCCATCATCCCCATGGTGCCTCCTCTTCAGGGTCCTGTTTTTCCGGGATCTCAGAACATCGCGTCGGAAACGTCCTTTTCCCGCAACATCCGGCGTTTCCACGTCGCGATCTGCGGGACGACGTGCGGTAAGAGCCGGAGGCTGTAGTACGGCGGGAGGATCGGGATTCCGAGGAGGTCTCCCATCGTAATCAGGATGAACAGATGCTCCATGGAAGCGCGCGTCCTGAGAGCCGCCCGGCTCATGTCGTGGGCGGACATCCCGTAGATGGTCTCCTTGAAACCGTACCAGAGGCCCTTGAGGCCGCCCGGCCTGACGTATTTCTTCTTGTCGGACACCGTCTCCTCCTCTCGCAGCCCCGGGGCGCAATTCCCGGTCCGCGCATGAGGTTAGGACTTCTCCGTGGCGACGGACGCGATGCAGATGCACTAATGCGCGTTTCTACGGCGGGTGCGCGGGGGCGCGGCCTTCAGACGCCGTGCAGATGGTGCTCGTGGCTGTCGCCGAACTCCCGCTCGCGCAGCGTGCGCCTCTTCCAGGTCTGAAGGCTGCCGGTCACGTACGGGAGGAGGCGCAGGGCGTAATAGGGGGGCATCACCGGCACGCCGAGCATGTCGCCGAACGTGATGAGCATGAAGAGCGATTCCATGGAGGCTCGGATCTCGAGCGCCTGCTGCGCATGCTCGTATCCGAACATCCCGTAGAGGAACTCCCGGATTGCTTTCGCGCGGCCGCCGCGGATTTCCACCAGGAAGGACGCTAGCACGTTCGAAGAGCTCTGCTATCGTCTCGACCCGGCGAGGCGATCGCCGGGAGGTCCCACCTGTCCGCTCCGCTCATGTTCGTGGTCGCGGTCGTCATGGTGTGGTTCGCGGCCGGCAGCATCTGGAACGTGCGGAAGGGAAAGTCCACCCTCCGCTGGATGCAGGGAGGGCTCCAGCTCCTGTGCGAACGGACGACGGTCCGCTGGCTCGGGACGACGGCGGTCGAGCTCCTTCTTTCGAAGGCGAAGCCTCCCTTCGAGGAGGTGACGCTCGTGATCTTCCTCGAGCCGCGCGACGTTCCGTGGCTCTGGGGCTTTTCGAGGAGCCGGGGGCGACGGGACGCGCTCATCCTCCGCGCGCGGCTCCGCCGCCCGCCGCACGCCGATCTGGAGGCGCTGGACCGCCCGAGCTTCGCGGGGCGCGACGCGCTGCGCCGCATGGCCTCCGAGCGCTGGTCCGTCCGTGAGAGCGCGGGCGAGGGCGCGCTGCCCATCTTCCACAAGGTGGAGGCCGCGCTTCCTCTCGCCGACGATCTCCTCGAGCTCGCGCGCGCCGGGGGCATGAAGGTCCGGCGCCTCTCGGTCCGCCGGGCCGAACCCCACCTGCAGTTGCACGTCGACTTGCCCCCCGCGTCCGCGCCCGCCGCGGAGTTTTTCGCGGCGGTGCGGACGATCGGGGAGCGCGCGCTCCGGAGCTAGACGCTCACCGTTGCCGGCTTCGCAGGCGCCGGTGTCGCGCTGTATTTCTGGTAGGCCTTCAGGCCGTCCCATCCGATGAAGAGCGCGGCGACGATCAGGAGGAACGCGAGGATGATCATGGCCCAGGCGCCGGCCACCGGCAGCCCGCTCATCGCCGGGTTCGAGGCGATCGTCACGTAGAGGTTGCGGGCCGTGACGGCCGTGGCGAAGAGCGTCGTGACGTACATGAAGAGCATCGGATAGAGGGCAAAGCTCGGGTTCCGCTTCTCGGACTTCAGCCAGACCGTGACCACGAGCAGCGAAAGGGCGGCCATCAGCTGGTTCGAGGCGCCGAACATCTGCCACAGGTAGACCCACGTTCCCGTCATGACGAGCGCGAGCGTCAACAGCATGGAGATGATGCTCGAGACGTGCATGTTGCGCACGAGCGGAATCGCCTCGCCCGCCCACTCGCTGAGCGTCACGCGCATGACGCGGAAGACGAGCTGTGTCACGGTCAGGACGATGACGACGAACGCGCCGAACCCGAGCGCCGTGCCGAAGACCTCGGGGATCGCCTTGAAGGTGCCGGCGTAGATCAGCTTGCCGACGCCCGCTGCGAACCGGCCGCCACCGCCCCCGACGCCCGCGATGGAGACGGCCACGAGCGAGAGAAGGGCGAGCGTGTACTCGCCGAACATCGAGCCGCCGCCGACCGGGAGAGCGTCGGTTTCGTACTCGAGCTGCCGCGCCGTCCCGACCGAGCCGACGAGCGCGTGCCAGCCGGAAATCGCCCCGCAGGCGATCGTGACGAAGAGCATCGGCCAGAGCGGTTGCCAGGCCGTGAACGGCTTCGTCGGAGCCATGAAGCCGAGGTCCTTCACCGCCGTCAGCGCGAAGGCCCCGATGGCCTTGCCGCCGGCGTCCAGAACGCCGGTGAGCGGGGCGACGACCGCGCCGATGGCCGAGAGGACGATCGTGATGAGCATGATCCAGAAACCGATGTAGTTCACCGGCTGGGCGAAACGCCAGATAGGCATGTTCGCGCCGCAGTAGGAGAACGCGAAGAGGAAGACCATCCAGAGGAGATAGTTCGGAAGCGTCCGGATCTGCTTCGTGGCGGAGTCGTAGGCCGGAGTGGTCGGGCGCTTGCCGTCCGCCCCCGGAGCCGGGATACGCGGGTCGGCGTTCGTGGGATCCTCGAGCGAGAGGATCGGCTGCTTCGCGTTGAGGTTGTCGATGGACGCGTTCAAAGAGACGACCGCCGCGCCGACCGGCCCCTGCACGAGCGCTCCCTTCTCGTTCTTCGTCTGGCCCCACGGCCCGAGCGCCATGGCCCCGAGCGTGACGGCCACGACGATCGCGGTCACGAGGATCAGGTTCATCTTCCAGCGGTACATCATCTGGCCCGCGAGAAGGCCCATGAGCGCCAGCATGATGATGCCGAACGGCACGTCGGGGCGGGCGGAGAGGATCGCCGCGAGGATTCCGACGAAGGCTCCGGCGAGGAGCATCAGGTAGAAGAAGATGAAGATGAAGAGAATCGTCCGCGTCCGCGGCGCGATCAGCTTGTGCGAGATCGCGCTCAGGCTGTTTCCGTCGTTCCGGACCGAAACCATGATCGCGGAATAGTCGCTGACCCACCCGATGAAACTGACGCCGATGACGAGCCACAGGAGCGACGGGAACCAGCCCCAGAGGTTCGCGGCCGTGATCGGGCCGACGATCGGTCCGGCCGCGGCGATCGACTTGAAGTGGTAGCCGTAGAGGACGTTTTTCGACGTGGGCATGAAGTCCACGCCGTCCATGTACATCGTGGCCGGCGTCGCCCGCTTCGCGTCGGACTGGATGACCTCCCGATCGATGCGCCTGGCGTAGAAGTTGTAGGCCAGGTAGATGACGACCGTCGCGATCACGACGATCCACAGGGTGTTCATCACTGGGCTCCTTTCCTGGGCAAATGGTCCCGTCCCGGACCGCTTCTGTGACTCCCATCAAGCATAGGACTGGCCCCGAGCGACGCTGCGATGCAAATGCATCAATCGTCGCGCAGGAGCAAGGCAGGGTGGGTCGGGAGCGCCCGGCACCCGGGCACGGGCGCCGGATCGCCACGGGCCCGGCGCTAAGATCCGTCGCGTGGAGGAGCGCGACGTCGTCGTCGCCGGAGGCGGGATCGCGGGCCTCGCCTTCGCGCATCACGCAGCGGCAGCGGGCCGCTCCGTGCTCGTGCTCGAGGCGGAACCGAGGACGGGCGGGTGCCTCAACACGCGGCGCCTCGCGGACGGCTTCTGGTACGAGGCGGGCGCCCACACGGCCTACAACTCGTACGGCGCGTTTCTCGAGCTCGTCGAGGCCTGCGGCCTCATGGGTGCGGTCCGCCCGCGCGGCGAGGCGCGAAAGCGCTTCGCGCTCCTGAAGGACGGGCGCCTTTCGATGATGGGGCCGCTCTCGGTCTTCCTGAAGTTCAATCCTCTCGAGCTTCTTGCGGCGGCGCCCTTCGGCCTCTTCCGCGCGAAGGAGGGCCGGACGACGTCCGAGGCGTACGGCGGGATCGTCGGGAGGCGCAACTACGCGAACGTCCTCTCGCCCTTCCTCGCGGCGGTGCCGTCGCAGAACGCCGACGGCTTTCCCGCCCGCGGGCCGGGTTCGCTCTTCAAGACGCGCTCGAGGCGGAAGGACGTCGTCAAGAGCTTCACGCTCGAGGGCGGCCTCGGGACCGTCGCCGATGCGCTCTCGCACCGTCCGAACGTCGAGGTGCGGACGGGCGCACCCGTGAAGTGGGTGCGCCGCCAGGGCGCGGGCTTCACCGTGACGCTCGAGGACGGCACCGCCGTCCGGGCCCGCACCGCCGCGCTCGCCGTGCCTCCGCCCGCGGCCCGGGAGCTTCTCGGGGACGCCGAGCCCGCTCTGACGGCGGCGCTGTCCGCGATCGGTTCGGTGCGCGTCGAGACCGTGGCGGTCGCGCTTCCGCGGGAGAGGACCGCTCTCCCCGAGATGGCCTTCCTGGTTCCCGTGGACGACCTCTTCCATTCGGCGGTCACGCGCGATCCCGTCCCCGGCGGACGTCTGCGAGGCTTCGCGTTCCACTTCAAGCCTGGTCACTCTCCGGAGGAGAAGCTCCGGCGAGTCGAGGAGGTGCTCGGCGCCCCACGCGACGCCTTCGTCGACGTCGCGGTGTCCACCGTCGTCCTCCCCGCGCCCGCGCGCTCTCACGCGGAGACGGTCGCGCTGATCGACCGCGCCCTCGTGGGGTCGCGCCTCGCCGTGACGGGCAACTTCTTCGACGGCCTCGCGATCGAGGACTGCGTCCTGCGCTCGAAGGCCGAGTGGGCGCGGGTCTCGGCTACGCCGGAACGGGGATGAGCCCGCCGGGCGCGGGAGCGGCGCCCTCGTCCGTCCGCGTCGCGGCGGTCGCCGGCGCGGTGGGCTTCGGCGGCTCGGGCTTCACGGGCGGCCTTTTCGCGACTTCGTGCCCCGTGATGCGCTTGATGATCGCGTAGATCTCCTCGCCGTCCAGGGACTCCTTCTCGAGGAGCACCTTCGCGATCTCTTCGAGCGCGGCGCGGTGCTCGATGATGATCTTCTTCCCCCGCGCGTACGAGGTGACCACGATGCGGTTGACCTCGTCGTCGATCTTCCGCGCGGTGTCCTCGGAATAGTCGGGCTGCCGCGAGAAGTCGCGGCCGAGGAAGACCTCTCCCTCGGGCCGGCCGAAGGACATCGGCCCCAGCTCGCTCATGCCCCACTCGCACACCATGCGCCGCGCCATCTCGGTCGCCTTCTCGAAATCGTTCGAGGCGCCGGTCGTGATGCGCCCGATGCAGACCTCCTCGGCGAGGCGCCCGCCCATCATGACGGCGAGCTCGGCCTCGATGTACTCCTTCGAGTACGTGTACTTGTCCTCGAGCGGGAGCTGCTGCGTCAGGCCCAGCGCGCGGCCGCGCGGGATGATCGTGACCTTGTGGAGCGGGTCCGTGTGCTCCTCGAAAGAGGCGATCAGCGCGTGCCCGCCCTCGTGGTACGCGGTGACGCGCTTCTCCTCGTCCGACATGACCATCGACTTCCGCTCCGCCCCCATGAGGACCTTGTCCTTGGCGTAGTTGAAGTCGACCATGTCGACCTTCTTCTTGTCGACGCGCGCGGCCGCGAGCGCGGCCTCGTTCACGAGGTTCGCGAGGTCGGCTCCGGCGAAGCCCGGCGTGCCGCGCGCCACGACCGAGAGGTCGACGTCGTCGGACATCGGGATCGTGCGCGTGTGGACCTTGAGGATGCCTTCGCGGCCCTTCACGTCCGGGCGGTCCACGACGACACGGCGGTCGAAGCGGCCGGGACGAAGGAGCGCGGGGTCGAGAACGTCGGGACGATTCGTGGCCGCCACGAGGATGACCCCGTCGTTGCCTTCGAATCCGTCCATTTCGACGAGGAGAGCGTTCAGCGTCTGTTCGCGCTCGTCGTGCCCGCCGCCGAGGCCCGCGCCGCGGTGCCGTCCGACGGCGTCGATCTCGTCGATGAAGATGATGCACGGGGCGTTCTTCTTGCCCTGCTCGAAGAGGTCGCGGACGCGCGAAGCCCCCACGCCTACGAACATCTCGACGAAGTCGGAGCCGGAGATCGAGAAGAACGGCACGTTCGCCTCGCCGGCGACCGCGCGCGCGAGGAGAGTCTTCCCCGTGCCGGGCGGGCCCATCATGATGACGCCCTTCGGGATCTTGCCGCCGAGCTTCTGGAACTTCGCGGGCTCCTTGAGGAAGTCGATGATCTCGGAGAGCTCTTCCTTGGCCTCTTCGCAGCCCGCGACGTCCTTGAACGTGGCCTTCTTCTGATTGGGCGTCAGGAGCTTCGCGCGCGATTTTCCGAACTGCATCGCGCGGTTTCCGCCCGTCTGCATCTGCCGCATGATGAAGATCCAGAGGCCGATGAGGAACAGGATGGGCGCCCACTGGAGCAGGATCACGAGGAACGAGCCCTGGCCCGGCTCCTCGGCCGTGATCTTCACGTTCGCCTTCATGAGGTCGGACGTCAGCTCGTTGTAGACGGGGGCGTACGTGCGGACGCCCGGCTCGCGGCCCTCGGGGGAGCCCTTCTTGTAGCCCCGGATTTCCTGCCCGCGAATCGTGACGCGGTCGAGATCGCCTTTCTTGACCATCTCGAGGAACTCGCTGAATCCGACCGTGGAGGTCGTGGTGCGTCCCACGTCCACGACCCGGAACAGAAGGAGGATCACCACGAGGATGACCATCCAGAGGAGGATGTTCTTGACGGTTGTATTCACCTTGTGCCCTCGACTCTCATACGCCGGTTTGGAGGATGTGATTCATCGCGCGCGGACGGGTCGGTCCTGCGCGGACTCGAACGGCGCCTCGCCTTCGGTTCGGACCTGGGCGATGAACGGGAGGTTCCCGCCCTCGCCCTCGAATTCCATGCCATATCCGACGAGGACGCTTTCCTCGGCGGGGAAAAGGACGTAGTCCGCGCGGAGCGGGCTTTTCCGGTCCTGCGGGTGGTCCACCACGCAGGCAAAACGGATCGAGCGGGGCTTTTCTTCCCGAAGCTGATTCTGGAGCCAGCTTTCCACGACCCCGCTCCTCACGACGTCCTTGAGGACGATGAGATGGGAGTTCGCGACGTCGAACGGCGCCAGGAAGTGGTAGTTGACCACCTTCTCGTTCGCGCCCTCCCTGAGGACGTCGATGTACTCGCAGCGCACCTTGCGGGGGACGGCCCGGGCCAGGTCCGCCACGAAGAAACCCGCGCCCTTGAGGACCGCAATGAGGACGATGTCCCCATCCGGATAGTCCTGGCCGATCCTCCGGCCCACGTCCGCCACGCGCCGGGCGATCTCCTGGGGGCCGTAGAGCTCGTCGTAGATCAGAGCCACAGGCGTGGAAGTCTAGCAGGGGGCGCCGAGCGGAAGGGGAGGGTCAGGGCCGCGAATACTCGTCGATGACGCGCCCGATGGACCGCCGGCAGACGGGGCAGAACCCCACGCTGTCCCGCGTGAACATGATGCAGTCGGCCGACGAGCGGTAGAGGCCCTTCGCCTCGTACGCGGCCCCCTCGAAGGCGCCGACCTTGCCGGCCCACGTCATGGACCCGAGGAGCGCCGTCTCCTCCTTTGCCTCCTCGCGGAAGAGCTCGTCGAGCGCCGACGGAGGAGAGCCCGAGGCGATGAGCGCGCGGCGCGTTTTCTGGATCTCCCGGCTCCTCTTCTCGAACGTCTCTTTCTCCCACGGTGTGGGCAGCGGGGTCCCCGCCTGGACGAGGTCCGCCCACTTGAACGCCTTCGGGTCCGCGGTCACGTTCGGCTCCCACGGCTCCGGCTTGTCCGCGTTCATGCCCGTCTCGTAGGCGACGTCGGACGTGTAGTACTCGTCCGCGAGACCGCCGAAGTGGTGGCCGAATTCGTGGACGAAGAGGTACTCGGCCCACGACGAGTCGACGGCCGCGGTCGCCTGGTCGTTGAAGATGCCGCCCCCGCCGTACCGCGCGTCGTTCACGAGGATCTCGAGGAAGTCGTACGGCGCGGCCGAGGCCGCCTCGCGCAGCGCGCGCTCGTCGTACGTGAGGACGTAACGCTCCGAGCCGAAAATCCCGTACTGAACGCCGAGCGGCGTGCGCCGGAAGATCTTCGAGTCGGGCCGGAAGACGCCGCTCTCTTTCGACGGCAGGTCCAGCGCGCGGACGTTGAAGTCCGAGCGGCGCGACTTGAAGGGCTCGTACGAGAAGAGGAGGTCGACGAGCTTCTTCACGTCGGCGTGGAACTTCGGAAGGTCCTTCTCGGCGTAGCCCTCTCCGAGCATCAGGAGGTCGAGCTTCGTGGCGGCGGGTCCGTTCTCGAAAACCGTCCAGACCTTCCCGAGCGGCGGGCGCGGCGCGGGGTTCGCGGCGGCGGGGTCGACGACGGCAGTGAAGAGCGGCTGGAAGACGCCCGCCGCGTCGCGCCGGGAGAGCACGACCTGGACCGGCTCCTTCGGCCACGGGAAGCGCAGCGACTCGGGAAACGTGCGTGACGCCTTCTTCGGTTCTCCCGTCGTCTCCCACTCGGCGTACATCGAGGAATACCCGCGGGAATAGAGCACGCCGTTCGTGCGTGTGCTGCGGATCTCGAAGAAATGCGTTCCGAGGTTCGTCTCGTCGAGGAGCCGCGTGCGGCTGCCCGGCCACGGCCCGTCGTCGACGCAACGGTCCAGCGCCACGACCTCGCCCTTCGGTCCGCCCGTGTGGAAGAGATCCACGCGCATCGTGCGGCCGGTGAAGCGGGCGTCGAAGGTGCTGGTCGAAGAAGAGGAAATCTCTGCTGAAGAGAGAGAAGAGAAGAAGATTTCTTTGAAAAGGAAGAAGGAGGGAACCGCCGCTGCGATGATGAGGACACGGCGCAACTTCATGTTCATGGTGGCTTGATCCTAGACCCGGTTCGCGCCTTTTTGGGGGCCCGGCACGAACCGGACGCGGCGCGGATCGACCTCGATACGCCCGCCGGCGAAGGATTCTCCGAAGGTGCGATCGCCCTTCGCGAGGCGGCTCAGGATCTTGTTCAACTGGGCCCTCCCCGGAACCCGGCCGCTCTCTCCTGCCGTCCGCACGAGCAGGCGACCTGCTTCCTCGGGCGAGAGCCGCGCGAAGAAGGCACGCGGCCAAATACCCTTCGAAGAGATCTTCTTTTCCGCCATCGCCTCGTCGAGGCGTCGGTCGAGCGCGTCGAGCCTCTCACTCCATTTCGATCCCGCGCGCGCGAGCCGCATGGACCTCCCCGGGTCCCTGCGTTCCATTTCCGGCAGCACCGTGCGGCGGATGCGGTTGCGCGCGAATCGGTGGTTCTCGTTCGTTTCGTCCTCGCGGAAAGGGACGCTCCTCTCCGCGAGGAACTCCCGGAGCTCGGCGCGCGAGAAGGGGAGGAGCGGTCGGATCACGCCGTCTTCGCGACGCGCCCGGATGCCGCCTCGACCGCGGCCGAGCTTCCTTTCGAGGTGGAGGAGGACGGTCTCGGCCTGGTCGTCGCGCGTGTGGCCCGTGAGGACCGGGGCGTCCTCGAGGTCGCGAGAAAGCTCGAGCAGCGTTGCATACCGCAGGCGCCGGGCGGCGGCCTCGACGCTCTCGCCTTTCTTCCGCCCGGACGGCACGTCCACCGGGCGAAACGCGAACGGCAGCGAGAGGCCGGCGGCCATGCGCGCGCAGAAGCGCGCGTCCTCGTCGCCCGCCGCGCCCCTCAGGCCATGCGCGACGTGCGCCGAGACGATCGCGACGCCGCGCGACCGGGCCCACGCCGAGACGAGGATCAGAAGCGCCGTCGAGTCGCCGCCGCCCGAATGCGCGACGAGAAGCGTGTGGGCGCCCGCCAGGAGGCCCGCCTCGTCGACGTGGCGGCGGAATCGTTCCTCGAGCGGCTCTATCATCTGCGCTATCATCCGCCCTTCGCCCGTGCCCCCGGGCGCGCCTTTTCGGGGCGGCGTAGCTCAGATTGGCCAGAGCAGGGGTCTCATAAGCCCTTTGTCGGCGGTTCGATTCCGCCCGCCGCCACCAGCCTTCCCCCGGGGCCTATGATTCCGCCATGCGCCGGCGCGAGCAGGATGACGACGCTTCGCCCTACCTCTTCTGCGAGCAGTGCCAGCAGATGTTCGAGCGCGTGCTGATCCAGGAGTGCTCCTACTGCTTCAAGGATTTTTGCCGGACGTGCGCGGTCCGCTCGGGAAACGCGGCGTTCTGCAGCAAGGCCTGTGCGAAGGCGTGGTTCTTCACCGAGGCCGACGAGGAAGAGGCAGAAGAAGAGAAGGAGAAGACCTAGATCCGCGCCTTCCTCGCCGTTTCCGTTCACGATCCTCTGCTCGACCCGCCTCTTGACGCGCTCGGCGTCCGCCTTCCCAAAGGCGAGCTTCGGTGGGTGCCCGCCGCGCAGCGCCACCTGACCCTCCGTTTTTTCGACGAGCTTCCCGAAGACCGCGTGGAGGACGTCCGTGGCGCGGCGGGCGCGGCGGCGGCGGGCGCGTCGTGCTTCGACCTCGTCCTGGAGGGCGTCGGATGCTTTCCGCCGCGGGGCCCGGCGAAAGTCCTCTGGGTCGGCTGCGGTGCGGGACGCGAGGCGCTCGTCGCGCTCGCGGAGGCGATCTCCCGCGCGCTCGAGAGCCGTGGATTTCCGGGCGACGCACGGCCGTTCTCCCCGCACCTCACGCTGGCGCGGGCGCGGAACCGGAGCGGCTCCCCGGCGGTCGCCGCGGCCCTGCGCGCGGGCGCAGCCGGCGCGGGACCGCTCGGCCGCGTTCGTGTCGACCGCGTTCTCCTGATTCACTCGACGCTCGGCTCGGGACCGCCGCGCCACGACGTCCTCGGGGCGTTTCCGCTCGCGGCGTGACGTGGCCGGGAAGTTGCGCGAAGACTCGCGAGGAGATAAACCGCACGGCATGGACCTCCGTGCGCATCTCCTCGCGACTCTGGACCGGGCCTACGACGGCCGATCGTGGCACGGGCCGAACCTCAAGCGCGCACTCAGGGGCCTCACGCCCACGGTCGCGTTCTTCCGGCCCGGTCCCGAGCACCATTCGGCCTACGATCTCGCTCTCCATGCGGCCTACTGGAAATACGCCGTAAGGCGGCGGCTCTCGGGCGAGCGGCGGGGGTCGTTCGCGATCCCCGGCTCGAATTTCTTCCTCGCGCCGCAGCGTCCGTCCGCAAAGGAATTGGCCGCGGCCCTGTCCCTTCTCGAGCGCGAGCACCGTGCGCTCCGCGGGCTCGTGGAAGAGCTGCCCGAGAGCGCCTTCTCCGCGCGCTTCGGCCGCTGGACGGGAGAGGCCATGATCTCGGGCGCGGCCGCTCACGACCTCTACCACGCTGGGCAGATCCAGCTGGTTCGGAAGCTCGCCGCCGGGAGGCGAAAGACGTGAGCGACCTCGCCTACCCGATCGGGAAGTTCGTCTGGTCAGGTCCCGGCTCGGCCGCCGACCGCGCGCCGTTGATCGACGAGATCGCAGCCGCGCCCGCGGCTCTCCGGAAAGCCGTCGAGGGCCTCACGGAAGCGCAGCTCGACACACCTTACCGTCCGGGCGGCTGGAGCGTCCGCCAGGTTGCGCACCACGTGCCCGACAGCCACATGAACGCGTACGTCCGCTTCAAACTCGCGGTCACGGAGGATTCACCCACGATCAAGCCATACGACGAGGCGGCGTGGGCGGAGCTCGCGGACGTGAAGACCGTGCCGGTAGCGACGTCGCTCGCGCTCCTGGACGCGGTGCACGAGAGGTGGGTGGCGTTTCTCAGGTCGCTCGGCGAGGCGGACTGGGCGCGCACGTTCAGGCACCCGGAGCTGGGCGTCGTCCCTCTGGAGAAGAACCTCGCGCTCTATGCCTGGCATGGGCGCCACCACGTCGCCCACGTCACGGCGCTGCGCGAGCGGATCGGCTGGGGCTGAAGGGCGCGTCACACCCTCTTGCGGAGAAAGATGTGCGCGGCGGCGCGAGCGCCCGTGACATGCCCCGAGCACTCGTAGCCCAGCGCGCGGGTGTCGAGGCCGCCCAGCAGGTGCTCCCCGGTCCCGAGCAGGACGGGCGAGACGGCGAGGTGCAGCTCGTCGATGAGGCCCGCGCTCAGGCATTGCCGGATCGTGGACACGCCGCCGCCCAACCGAACGTCGCGCCCGTCCGCCGCCTCCTTCGCCTGCTCGAGGGCGGCGTGAATGCCGTCCGTGACGAACCGGAACACGGTGCCGCACTTCATCGTGAGCGGCTCTCGCGGGTAATGGGTCAGGACGAAGACGGGCACGTGATAGGGCGGCTCGTCGCCCCACCAGCCTTTCCAGCTGTCGTCGGGCCAGGGGCCCCGGACGGGACCGAACATGTTCCGCCCGAGGATCCAGGCGCCGAATCCGGCGAAGCCCTGCGCCGCGATGTCGTCGTCCGCGCCCCCCTCGCCCCCCTCGTTCCCGTGCATGCGCTGCCAGGTGCGCGTGTGGAAGAACCAGTCGAACAGATCCGGGCCGCCGACTCCGAGCGGGTTCGAAAGGTCCTGGTGAGGACCGGCCCCATACCCGTCGATCGAGATCGAAAAGCTGTGAACGCGCAGTTTCGACACGGCGCACCTCTCCGGCCCGCCACGGGGCGAGTTCCCGCCGCCGATCTTAGTTGGGGCGCGCGCCTGAAGCGCAACCCTTCCCGGCCTCCGGCCGTATCCTCCGCTCGATGAGCAATCGCGCCCGCCTTTTCGCCCTCCTGCTGCCCGTCTGCCTTCTCCTCCCTTCGGCCCTCCGCGCCGACGGGCCGCCCGAGGCCCGCCTTCTGCGGTACCCCGACGCTTGGGGCGACTTCGTCGTCTTCACGTACGCGGGCGACCTCTGGCGCGCGCCAATCGCGGGCGGCCCGGCCCTCCGCCTGACGACGCACGCCGGGCAGGAAGTCTTCCCGAAGGTCTCGCCCGACGGCAAGTGGATCGCGTTCTCGGGCGAGTACGGGGGGACGCGGCAGGTCTACGTGATCCCGTCCTGGGGCGGCGAGCCGAAGCAGCTGACGTTCTACAACGACGTCGGGCCGATGCCGCCGCGCGGCGGCTTCGACGACTGGGTTCTCGGCTGGACGAAGGACGGAAAGGTCCTCGTCCGCATGAACCGCGTGCCGTGGAACAACCGGATGGGCCGCTACTACGTCGTCGACCCGAAGGGCGGGCTCGAGACGCCGATGGAGATCCCGGAGGGTGGCACGGCCTCCTTCTCGCCGGACGGGACGAAGCTCGCGTACTGCCCGGTGGACCGCGAGTTCCGGACGTGGAAAAGAACGCACGGCGGGCGCGCGCAGGACGTCTACGTTTACGACTTCGCGTCGAAGGCCTCGGAGCGCATCACGGACTGGAAGGGAACCGACAACTTCCCGATGTGGAACGGGGACACGATCTTCTTCACGTCCGACCGCGACCACGCGCTGAACGTCTTCGGGTACGACGTGAAGACGAGGAAAACGCGGAAGGTCACGAGCTTCACCGACTTCGACGTCCTCTGGCCCTCCCTCGCCTCGGACGGCAGCGCGATCGTCTTCATGAACGGCGGATACGTCTGGCGCCTCGACCTCAGGACCGAAAAGGCCGCGAAGATCCCGATCGCGCTCGCGTCGGACCGCGCTCCGCTCGGGACGGCGTGGAAGGACGTGAAGGAAAACGTCTCGGGGGCGAGCCTGTCGCCGAGCGGCGCCCGCGTGATCTTCGAGGCGCGCGGCGACCTCTTCAGCGTGCCGGCGAAAGAAGGTCAGACCCGCGCTTTCACGGACACGCAGGGCGTTCGCGAGCGCGCGCCCGCGTGGTCGCCCGACGGGAGAACCGTGACCTACCTCTCGGACGCGACAGGCGAGTACGAGATCTACGTCCGGGCCGCCGACGGCTCGGGAGAGGCGAAGCAGCTCACCCGGGACGGCGCACCCTGGAAGTTCAACCCGGCGTGGAGCCCGGACGGGAAAAAGCTCGCCTACGGGGACCGGCGCCACCGGCTGCGGGTCCTCGACGTCGACTCGCACGCCATTGCGGACGTCGACACGGGCACGCGCGAGGACCTCGACGTGTACGCGTGGTCGCCGGACTCGAAATGGCTTGCCTACGAGAAGAGCCACCCGACGCGACTGCCGGGCATCGCCGTCTGGTCGGCCGAGACGAAGAAGCCGTTCCTCCTCGGCGACGGGCTGACGCCTGACCACGCGCCCACGTTCTCCTCCGACGGCAAGTACCTCCTCTTCCTCTCCGAGCGCGACTTCCCGCTCGTGTTTTCCGCCTACGAATTCAACTACGTGTACCCGCGGGCGACACGCGTCTTCGTCGCGGCCCTCGCCTCCGGTACGCCGTCCCTTTTTCCGCCAAAGAACGACGAGGAGAAGGGCGTCGAGTCGAAGGAGAAGGAAAAGGCCGAGAAGGACAAGACCGACAAGAAGGACGCTTCCCCAACGGTGATCGACGCCGCGGGCTTCGTCCTTCGCACGCAGGCGCTGCCCGGGATCAACCCCGGCAACTATTCGGACCTCGCCGCGGCGGCCGACTCGGTCTGGTACGTGCGCGGCGGGGACGGCGACGGAGCCGGCAACGGCCCCGCCGCCGGCGCCGGACGCGCCCTCTACCGCTATGACCTCAAGGAGCGGAAGGAGGAGAAGGCCCTCGACGGCGTCCTGGGCTGGGAGCTCTCCCGCGACGGCAAGAAAGTCCTCTACCGCGTCGGCCACGACTGGTTCGTGACGGACGCGAAGGCGCCGCTGAAGGCGGGCGACGGGAAGCTCGACCTCTCGGGCCTGAGGATGAAGCTCGACGTCGCCGCCGAGACGCGGCAGATGTGGGACGACGGCTGGCGCATCGTCCGCGACTGGTTCTACGACGAGAAGATGCACGGCGTGGACTGGGCCGCGATGAAGGTGCGCTACGGCGTGCTCGTCCCGTACGTCGCGCACCGCGCGGACCTCGACTTCCTTTTCGGCGAGATCATGGGCGAGCTCGAGTCGGGCCACACATACGTCGTCGCCGGCGACGAGCCGAAGGTCCCGCTCGTCGCGGGCGGCATGCTCGGCGGCGAGCTCGAGGCGGACGCGTCGGGCCGGTACCGGATCGCGAAGGTCTTCCCGGGTGAGAACTGGGACGACGGCTGGCGCTCGCCGTTGACGGAGCCGGGCGTGGACGTGAAGGAAGGGAGCTTCCTCCTCGCGATCGACGGGCACGACCTGACGACCGCCGACAATCCATACAGGCTCCTCGAGGGCAAGGGCGGGAAACTCGTCTCCCTCCTCGTCTCGGACAAGCCGTCGAAGGAGGGCGCGCGGACGGTCGCGGTCCGGACGATCACGTCCGAGCAGAATCTCCGCTACCTCGACTGGGTGAAGAGCCGGATGGCGATGGTCGACAAGCTCTCGGGCGGGCGCGTCGGCTACATCCACCTCCCGGACACCGCGGTCGCGGGGAACCGGATGCTGCAGAAGCTGTTCTACTCGCAGGCGTCGAAGCCCGCGCTCCTGATCGACGACCGGTACAACGGCGGCGGCTTCATCCCGGACCGGATGATCGAGTACTTCTCACGCAAGACGCTCGCCTTCTGGGCGCGCCGCGGCCTCGAGAGCGAGCGCGTCCCGGGTTTCGCGCACAACGGGCCGAAGGCGATGCTCGTGAACGGATATTCCGCTTCCGGCGGCGACGCGCTGCCGTATTTCTTCCGCGTGAACGCGCTCGGGCCGATCATCGGGACGCGAACGTGGGGCGGGCTCATCGGCCTCTCGGGGAATCCGGCCCTCGTGGACGGCGGCTTCGTGCTGGTCCCGACGTTCCGGATCTACGACCGCGAGGGGAAGTGGGTCGTCGAGAACGAAGGGGTCTCGCCCGACATCGAGGTCGTGGACGACGCGGGTTCACGCGTGAAGGGCGGCGATCCGTCGCTCGAGAAGGGCGTCGAGGTGCTCCTCAAGGAGCTGGAGAAACCGGGCGCATGGAAAGAGCCGAGGGTCCCCGTGCCTCCGGACATGACGAGACAGAAGCCGTAGGCGCTCAGCGCGCCCGGATCGCCCAGCGCAGCTTGGCGGCGGTGGAGCGCGGGTTCGTGCGGCGTTCCTCGGGTGCCGCGCGAACGACGTCATCCGCGATGCGCGCATAGAGGCCGCTCTCGAGGCCCGCCTTGAACGCCTTCTTCACGAGCCGGTCTTCGCCCGAGTGGAACGTCACGATCGCGACGCGCCCGCCAGGGACGAGACAGTGGGGCAGGTCGCGGAGGAACGCATCGAGCGCCGTGAGCTCGTCGTTGACGAGGATGCGGATCGCCTGGAAGGTGCGCTGGAGGGAAGACTTCTTCGCTTCGGACGCGTCACGGGAGGTTCGTCCCTTGTAGGCGGACTCCACCGCAGCCGCGACGTCCGAAGTTCGAAGAGGAAGATTTCTTGGAAGGTGCGTGTCGCCGGAGCTCGGGTGCGGATCGGGCGCGTCCTGGGGCGCCTGCGCCGCAGCGAGCCGATGGTCGATCGTCTCCCGGAGCGCGGCGGCGATGCCCGCCGCTTCTGGCTCGTCTCCCCACTTTCGAAGAAGATCTTCTATTCCTTCTTTCTTCATCTTTCCGAGCAGAACGCCCGCCGGCACGCCGCGCGCGGGGTTCATCCTGAGGTCGAGCGGGACATCGTGCTTCCAGGAGAAGCCGCGCTCCGGGTCGTCGAGCTGCATGGACGAGACGCCGAGGTCGGCGAGGATCACGTCGGCGCCGGACGCCCCTTCCTCCTCGAGGAGCTTCCGGAGCCCTGCGTAGTTGCGCCGGACCGCCTTGAAGGCACCGGGTGCGCCGAGCCCCGCGGCGAGGACCTCGAGGCGTGCGGCCGTTTTCGGGAGCTCGATGGGATCGACGTCGAGACCGAGCAGCCGGCCGCCGGGCAGGATCCTCTTCAGGAGCTCCGAGGCGTGGCCGCCGAAGCCGAGCGTCGCGTCGACGGCCAGGTCGCCCGCCTTCGGCCGGAGGGCCGCGAGGACCTCCGCGACGAGGACGGGAACGTGGCTGCCCGCGGGCGTCCTGCCGGCGGCGAGCACTTTCGTGCGTTCCTCCGGAAAGCGAGCGGCGTCGCGCTCCTTGTACTTCTCCTCGAAGAGCCGTGGGTGCGTGCCGCCGTAGCGCGGCCGCCGCCGTGGCTTTTCGGCGCCCGGCGGTTCGTCCGTCACCGCGGCAGGTCGAGCGGCTTGCCCGACGCGTCCGGCACCGCGACGCCGAGCCAACGGCCGACCGTCGGCGCGAGGTCGTACGGGGTCGTCGCGGTGTCCGAGGCGCCGGCCTTGACGGCGCCCCAGAACACGAGCGGGACGTGGATGTCGTACTCATACTGCGTGCCGTGCATCGCGCCCCGGCCCGGGTTGAACGAGCTCATGACGCCCCAGCGCGGGATCACGAAGGCGTCGCCGGAGCGCTCGCGGTCGAAGTCGTTGCGCACGAATGATCTCGTCGGTGTGTCCGGCCACGACGCCTGCGCGGAGACGAGGTAGACGTCCTCGACCTCTTCGCTCCAGACGTTCTTGATCAGCGCCGGGAGGACGCGATCCACGTCGGAGACGGTGACCGGCGCGCCGGCGGGCCCGCAGGCGCCCGCGACGGTCTTGTACGGGAACGCGGCGCGGCTGTAGAAGAGGTTCCAGCCGTCCATGGCGCCGACGACCTTCGCGGAGCGGTCGAGACAGAGCGCGTCGTCGAGGAGCCGGTTGAGGCGCTCGCGGTCGTTGTGGAGCGTCTCGCGGCCCGTCTCGAGGCGGCCGCCGGTCGCCGTCCTGTCGAGCGCCTTCGCGACTTCCGGCATCATGGGGAAGCCGTGGTCCGCCGACAGGGCGACGAGGACGGTGCCCTTCGGGTAGTTTGCGTCGAGCGCGTCGAGGACGCGGCCGATCTGGAGGTCGAGCCGGCGCAACGTGTCGCGCGACTCCTCGCTCTCGTCGCCGTAGTCGTGCGCGACGGGGTCGTGGCCCGAGAAGGAGATCGCGAGGAGGTCCGGCGCGTCGCCATGTCCCAGTTCCAGCACGGCGTCGTTCAGGAACGCGAGCGCGAGGTCGGCCGTGAGCTCGTCGATGAGCGGGCTCCGATAGATCCCGCCGAAGTACCCGTACGGGCCTCCGGCCGGAACGCGTCCGTACGTCGAGAGATCGTGGCCGAAGCCGAGGCCGTGCGTCGGGAGCTGGAAGCGTGCCATGACGTCCGCGGGGACGGCCGTCGGATACGGCCTTGCGCCCGGTGCCGGGGCCGGCTCGGGCAGCTTCTCCCAGACGAGGCCGAGGCGCGCCGGAAGCTTGCCGCCCGCCTGCGTCTCGTTGAACTTCTTCACGATCGCCGCCGCCGCGGCCGGCGGGGCGTACGCGGAGGAGGTCTGGAATCGCCCGGTCTCGCCGTCCCACCAGTAGACGGCGTGCGCGGGGTTCTTCCCGGCGAGGAAGATCGCGCCGCGATCCTTCGCGGAGACGGACACGACGCGCGCGCCCTTGACGGTCTCGACGAGCCGGTCGCCGAGCGTCGGGACGCGCAGGTTGCCCGGACCCGCAATTTTTCGACCGGAAACGACGTCCCTCTGGTCCGTGCAGTAGACGTTCCTGAGCGCGCCGTCCGGCCCATACTCGAACCAGCTATTCAGGACGATGCCCGTCACGCGCGGAGGCGCTCCCGTGCCGAGTGAGGCGTGGCCGGGCCCGGTTTCGGTATTGAGGTGCTCGTAGCGCGCTGCACGAAAGGAGAAGCCCTCGTCGAGGAGCCGCTTGAGGCCCGCCGTGTACAGCGGCCGGTATCCCTCGAGGCGCGCCCAGCCGAGCCCGTCGACGGAGATCACGACGGCGAGCTTCGGCTTGGGTGGCGCCGGCGCGGGGTCCGCGGCGCCGGGGATCGCCGGAAGGGCGAGGACGAGAACGAGAGCGGCCAGGACGGGGCGTCGCGTCATGCGCCCATCCTGCCACGGAGCCCGACGTAAAGGAGACGTGAAATCGGTGTGAATTCCGTCTGATACTCTTCGCCACACCGTGTTTCAGCTGTTCCCCCGCGAGGAGACTTTTCTCCCGCAGTTCGCTCGCGCCGCGGAGATCATTCTCGAGGCCGCGACCGCCCTCGACGAGCTCGCCGCGGATTTCACGGACGTCGAGCTGAAGGTGGCGCACATCAAGCACCTCGAGCACGAAGGCGATCAGGTCGCGCACCAGACGTTCGGGTTGCTTTCGCGCACGTGGATCACCCCCATCGACCGGGAGGACATTCACGCGCTCGTGAAGGCCCTCGACGACGTGCTCGACTTCATCGACGCGGCGGCGAACCGTTTCGTCCTCTACAAGATCCCGGAGCCGCGCCCGGGCCTCAAACAGGCGACCGAGATCCTCGTTCAATCGGCTATCGCGATTCGGCGCGCGATGGGGCTCCTCGGCGATCTCAAGCATTCGGCGGCGATTCTCGAGATCTGCGTCGAGATCAACCGCCTGGAAAACGAGGCCGATACGTTGAACCGCATCTCGATCGGCCGGCTTTTCGAAACCGAGAAAGACCCGATCACCCTCCTGAAATGGAAGGAGATTTACGAGGTCCTCGAAGAAGCCACGGACCGCTGCGAAGACGTCGCGAACGTCTTCGAGCAGATCGTCCTGAAGTCCTCCTGAGCCTCGCGCGGCGCCGATGAGCCTCGTTCTCTTCGTCGTAATCGTCGCGCTCGCCTTCGACTTCATCAACGGCTTCCACGACGCGGCGAACTCCATCGCGACCGTCGTCGGAACGCGCGTCCTGACGCCGAAGAAGGCGGTGGCGTGGGCGGCCTTCTTCAATTTCGTGGCGGCGTTCTCGCTCGAGACGCGCGTCGCCAAGACGATCGGCAAGGACATCGTGAATCCCGCCGTCGTCGACCCCATCCTCATCCTCGCGGCGCTGATCGGCGCGATCGTCTGGAATCTCGTCACGTGGTGGTGGGGACTGCCCTCGTCCTCTTCGCACGCCCTCATCGGGGGATTCGCGGGCGCGGCCGTCATGAAAGCGGGGCCGGGAGCGCTCGTGCCGAAGGGGCTCGGGAAGACGCTGGTCTTCATCATCCTCTCGCCGGTCCTCGGGTTCCTGCTCGGATTCGTCTTCTTCCTGATCGTCGCCTGGATGTTCCGGCGGGTGCGGCCCGAGCCGCTGGACCGCGGTTTTCGAAAGGTCCAGCTCGTCTCGGCGGCCGCCTTCTCGTTCGGCCACGGAATGAACGACGCCCAGAAGACGATGGGGATCATCGCCGCGCTTCTCTTCTCGGCGGGCTACCTGAAGGCGATGGAGATTCCCTTCTGGATCGTCCTCCTCTGCCATGCGGCGATCGGCCTCGGGACGCTTACGGGCGGATGGCGCATCGTGCGCACGATGGGGATGCGCATCACGACCTTGAGGCCGATCGGCGGCTCGTGCGCCGAATTTGCGGGGGCGGTGACGCTCATCGGGGCCTCGCTCGGAGGCGTGCCCGTCTCGACGACACACACGATCACCGGCGCGATCATGGGCGTTGGGTCGGTGCGGCGCTTCTCGGCGGTGCGCTGGGGCGTCGCCCGATCCATCGTGACCGCGTGGATCCTGACGATCCCCGCGTCCGCGGGCGTAGCGGCCGTCGTATGGCTCGGCCTGTCGGCCCTGAAGCGCTGACGTTCGTCTGCGCTGACGTTCGTCTGGGCTGAAGTTCGTCTGCGCCGAGGCTCCGCCCTGGGCTCAGCGCTTCGGTTTGTCCGGCGGGGGCGCCGCGTCGGTCGCGGGCCGCCGCACGCCGAGCTTCGGGGCGGCTTTCGCCCGGCGACGCGTATGGAGGATTTTCCCGAGCTCCTTGTTGAGGGGGTTGTCGCGCTCGAGAAACGAGATCGGAGGAACGGACCGGACGCCGATCTCGTCCTGGAAGGCGAGCAGGATCGCGCTTCTCGGGCTCTCCTTGAGGCCCCTCTCGACGGCGGCGACCATCATCGAGCGCAGACGGGCGGCCTGCCAGATCTTCGCGAGATTCAGGTAGTGCTCGCCGCGCTGGGGCTCGAGCTGGATCGCGACCTCACAGAAGCGCGCCCCCTCCTCCGTCTGCGAGGACGTCGTCAGCGCGAGGCAGAGGCCGTAGTACGAGAAGCAGATGGCCGGCGTTCTCTTGCGCGGGCCGAGCTGTTCGATGCCTCGCACGGTTTTCACGTCCTCGCTCAGGACCTCGGTTTCCTGGGAGAACAGCTTGTAGGCCTCGGCGAGGAGCACGAGACCGCGGGCGTAGCGCTCGGCCCGGGCGGCGTCGATTCCCAGTCGCATCAGTTCCATGGGGTCCGCTGTCGCGGCCTCCGCGAGCACTTGCGCGGGGACCACGCTTCGTTCGCGCATTCTTCGCCCTCTTCCCTCAGGGCGAGTCTCGGTCGTCCGAGGGCGCCGCGTCAAGACGCCCTCGCGGGCGCGTCGGGTATCGTCACGCGATGCGGACCCTCCATCTCGCAAAGGGGCGCGACGCGGCGACGCGCCGCCGCCACCCGTGGCTGTTTTCGGGCGCGGTCGCCCGGGAGGAAGGCTCTTCACCCGACGGAGTCGTCGAGGCGCGGGATGCGTCGGGCGCGTTTCTCGCGCGCGGATTCGCGTCGCCCGCCTCGCCGATCGTCGCGCGCTTCTGGACGTTCGAGGACCGCCCGCTCGACGCGGAATTCGTCGCGGAGCGGGTGCGCGACGCGGTCGATCTCAGGAAGCGCGTCGTTCCTCCCGAAACGGACGGCCACCGTCTCGTGAACGCCGAGGGCGACTTCCTGCCCGGCCTCGTCATCGACCGGTTCGGCGGCGTTCTCGTCGTCCAGTCCTCGACGGAAGGCACCGCGCGCGCCCGTCCGCTCTGGCTGCCTCCGCTTCTCGAGGCATTCCCCGGAGCGACCGTCGTCCAGAAGAACAACCTGTCGTCCCGGAAGGGAGAAGGGCTGTCGCTCGACGACGAGCTTCTCGCGGGCGACGCGATGCCCGTACGAGCGACGTTCCGCGAGCACGGACTCTCCTTCGTGGCCGAGATCTCCGCGGGTCAGAAGACGGGCTTCTTTCTCGACCAGCGCGAAAACCGCCACCTCGTGCGGTTCCTGGCGGCCGGCCGCAGTCTCCTCAACCTGTTTTCCTACTCGGGCGCGTTCGGCGTCGCGGGTCTCGCGGGCGGCGCGACGCGGGTGGCCCACGTCGACGTCTCCGGCGCCGCGCTCGAACTGGCGCGGGAGAATCACCTGCGGAACGGCCAGCCCGTCCTGGGGGCCGAATCCCGGGTGGAGACGCGCGAGGCCGACGTCTTCGACGACCTCCGCGCGCGGGTCGCGGCCGGCGAGCGCTGGGGCTTCATCGTGACCGACCCGCCTGCCTTCGCGAAGAGAAAGGCCGACGTGGACAAGGCGTGTCGCGGCTACAAGGACATCAACCGTCTGGCCTTCCAGCTTCTCGCCCCGGGAGGTCTCCTCCTCGCATGCTCGTGCTCCGGCCCCATCTCGCCGGACCTGTTCCAGAAAGTGATCTTCGCCGCCGCGCTCGACGCCCGCCGCCCGGCGCGCCTCCTCGAGCGCCGCGGAGCGGGCTCCGACCATCCTGTCTCGATCGACTGTCCCGAGGGCGACTACCTGAAGGCGTTTCTCCTCGAGGCACCGTGACGGCGTGCGTCGCTCTCGTCGGCCCGGTTCCGCCCTGGCGGAGCGGAATCGCGGACCAGACGATGCGCCTCGCGCGCGCGATGGGCGCGCTGGGTGTCGAGCCCCGGGTGTTCACTTTTCGTCGGATGTATCCCGGGTTTCTTTATCCCGGAAAGAGAGAGAAAGATTTCTTAGAAGGGGAAGAGGGGATCGCTGCGGCGTCGGGCGACGCCCGCGCAATTCTCGATGGCCTCAATCCTCTGTCGTTCTATTCATCTTCCAAAGAAATCCTTTCCTCCGGTCCCTCTCTCGTCGTGATTCCCTGGTGGACCGCCTACTTCGCGCCGCATGTTCTTCTGCTCTTCGCCGGCCTTTCCCGTGGTCACGCCGGTGCGACCACGCTTCTCCTTTGCCACAACGTCTTCGACCACGAGCCGCGTTTCTTCACCGACGCGCTGACGCGCGCGGTTCTGCGGCGCGCAGATCGATTCGTCGTTCAGAACGCGCGGAACGCGGGCGAGATCGTGCGCGTCCGCCCCGACGCACGCGTCGAGGTCGTGCCGCATCCCTCTGAGCCGCGGGCGGTGATTCCGGACCGCGCGGCCGCGCGCGCGAGGCTGGGGGTGCCGATCGACGTTCCTGTCTTCCTCTTCAGCGGCCTCCTCAGGCCCTATAAGGGATGGGACGTCCTCCTCGACGCTTTTCCCGCGGTCCTGAAGGAGTTCCCCGGGGCGCTCCTCGTGCTCGCGGGCGAGCCTTGGGGCGACGCCCGCAACCTGCCGGGCCGGGCTCCAGCGGGCGTCCGCCTCGAGCTTCGGTACCAGTCGGAACGGGAACGCGCGGAGTGGTTCGCCGCGTGCGACGCCGTCGTCTGCCCCTACCGGCACGCGACCGGCTCGGGAATCGCCGCCGACGCGCTCGCGTTCTCGCGGCCCGTGATCGGCACGGCGGTGGACGGGCTCCTCGGGATCGTCGAGCATGAGAGGAGCGGTCTCCTCGTGCCCCCGGGCGACGCTGACGCCCTCGGGGCCGCGATGGCCCGCTTCATCCGGGAGGCGCTCGGGCCGCGTCTCTCGGCCGGAGCCGCGCATCGCCGCGCGGTCTTCACGCCCGAGGAGCACGCGCGGCGGGTCCTCGCGGCGGGCGGCATCGACGTATGAGATCCTTCGCGCGATGGGCTCCGTGCGCATGTTCCGGGACCGCGTCGTCTCCATGGAGCAGACGCAGGAAATCGGCGAGAAACACATCGACCTTCTGAGCGCTCTCGTGGCCGAGGCTCTGCCGGGCTTCGGGGTCGTCGCGCACGGCCTCGAGCACGAGCGCGACAACTACTGGCTCTCTCTGGCGAATGCGGAAACCGGCGCGACGTGCCGGGTCGTCTTCACGCGCATGTTCCTTTCGGACGCGGGCCGGCTTCCCGCCGTCGTCGCCGACCCGAAGGCCGGGGTGAGGGAGGAGATCGTCGCGTGCATCCGCGCGCAGGCGGGCCGTGACGAAATTCTCGTCACGGTCGCGCGCCTCCTGACCGAGGAGGAGCGCGTCGAGCGCGAGGAGATCGAGTCCGAGTGGCGCAAGAAGCACGAGGCCGCCCTCGCGGCCAAGCGCGCCGAGGACGAGCGCCGGGCACGCGAA
>DASVJU010000275.1:0-17444 GCA_036385755.1 Thermoanaerobaculia bacterium | reverse complement strand
GCCGCCGTGTCGGTTCCGTCCCTCGTCGGCGAGGCCTTCCTGGAGCTCTCGGGCACGGACGTCACCGAGGCGCTCGCGCTCGCCGAGAAGAAGCTCGCCGAAGTGGCGACCCTCCTGACGTCGGAGCCCGCGCTCGTCCAGATCCCCGACGCCGACCGGGAGGGCCTCCTCGCCGACCTCGACGCGCTCCGGGCCGAGCTGGCCCAGCTCCGGGCGGACCGTTCGGGCGAGACGATGCACTAGAACCCCTCGCCGCTTGACGCATGCCCGTCCGCCCGATAGTTTCACCTGCCATGAAGCGACGCTCCGCGATCCCCGTTCTCCTCCTGACCCTTTTCGTCTCGTCCTCCGCCTTCTCGCAGCAGACGGCCGTGCCGCCCGCGGACGCCATGGCGAAGGCCGCCACGACGTCGACGACCGCCACGACCGCCACGACCACGACGAGCGCATCGGCCGCGACGACCGGCGCTCCGACGACATCGGCTCCCCCGCCGGTGACGGTCGAGGTGGCGACGCCGGCCGCAAAGACGGAAGGCCCTGCCTCCGAGCTCCCCGCCGGCTCGTCGCGCACCACGACGATCGTCATCGGGCTCATCGTCCTGCTTCTCCTCATCGTCCTCGTGATTCTCGGGACGAAAAAGGAAGAGTAGCGACTCAGGCGGCGGGCGTCGCGGAAGCCGTCGTAGCCGCCGCTGCCAGCTCGGCGAGCTTCGCGCTCAGCGCGTCGACGTCCCGCGCGTCCTCGGCGAACTGCGCGAGCGGCTCGAGCTGCTCTTTCGCCAGGGCCGCGGTATTCGCGAGCCCGGTCCACTGGGCGACCTTGTCGGCGACGTCCGGATCCACCGCGTACGCCGCGTAGGTCGTCGCGTGAACGAGCGAGCCGTGCAGCCGTGTCGCCGCGGCTTTCTGGTCCGGCGGCACCTCGCGCATGAGCTGGTAGGCGATGTGCTGCGCGGCCATGGCCGCGCGGTACAGCGGGTGATCCGTGACGACCTTTCGGGGCGAGATCTTCGGCATTTCTCTTCCTCAGCAAATCCAGGCGATTCCGATCGACAGCACGTCCACGTGCGCGGCGGCCGGAACGACATTCACCTTCTCGAACCTCGATGCGTCGGGCGGTGCCAGCTTCGCCTCCAGCGCGGCGACCTCGGCCTTCAGGCCCTGGACCTTCGACTCCGCGGTTCCTTCCATCCGGCTCTTCGTCAGGACGGAGCCGACCTTGCCCACGCGCAGCGTCTTGCGCTTGCCGAGAAATCCCCCGAGGACGTCGAGGGCGGCCGAGCCGATCGAAGCCATCGTTTCCATCGAGCGGCTCTTTTCGGCGGCTTCGGCGGCTTCCAGCTCGCGGCGCTTCTTTTCGAGCTTCTCGCGGAGGGCGGCCGGAGGATCCGCCGCACCGGCGCCGGTTGCGAGACGTGAGGCGAACGCGTCGGCCGACTCGCCCGGCGAGGACAGCGCGCCGGTGACCGGATCCTTCAGGAGCGTTGCCGCGAGCTTTTCCGGGAGGCGCGCCCGCACCGCTTTCTCGACCGCTTTGACGGCGCCCTCCCCGAACCAGCCGGGCAGATCGGCGTATCGCAACGAACGCGCGGGCGCGGCGCTCTTCAGCGCGTCGAGGTCCCCGAGGCCGAGATCCGTGGCCTCGCCCTCGAGGATCTCCGCCGCCGACGTCGAGGACAGCGGAAAGAGCTTCGCGGCCGTTGCCTCCGGCGCGGACGACGTGCCCGCGCGGTAGCGCACGGCGTATTTCACGAAGAGTGACGGGGACGCGATGTCCGCGTTCCGCTTCTCGTACCAGCGCGCGGGCCATCCGGACGGCAGGGCCGGGGCCGTGGAATCCGCCGCGGCCTTCTCCATCCTCGGCGAAGCCGCCTTCACGCCGCCAGGTTCGCGGAGCTTCGTGAGGTCGGCCTTCGTCATCGGTCCGCGGAGATAGCTCATCGCCCAGCGCGTCTCGACGAGTGCGGGCTCCCCAAGGTGCACGTCGTTCAGGAGGAAGACGCGCTTCTTCGTCTTGTCGAGGAGCTCCGACGCGTCTTTCCCTCCCGCTTCCACGAGCCCCTCGGCGAGACGCTTTCGATCGCGCTCGGTCTGGAGCGTGCCGACCCACCAGCAGCCGCAGTTCGCGAGGCCGCGATAGTCGAGGTCGACCGGGTTCTGCGACGCGAGGACGACCCCGACGCCGAACGCGCGCGCCTGCTTGAGGAGCGTGAGAAGCGGCTTCTTCGTGGGGGGCTCGGCCGAGGGCGGAAAGAACCCGAAGATCTCGTCGATGTAGACGAGCGCGCGGAGCGCCGGGCTGCCCGGCTGCGAGCGCATCCAGGCCTTCACGCGCGAAAGCAGGGTCGCCACGACGAAGACGCGCTCGGCGTCGCCGAGGTGCGCGATCGAAACGATCGAGAGACGCGCCCTTCCGGGAGTGTCCGCACGGCCTGCCGGTCCGGCCGACAACATCCGCCCCACGTCGAGCGGCTCTCCGTCGCGGAACGCCGACGTCGCGGGCGACGCGAGGAGCGCGTTCACCGCGAGGATGAGCTCCTGCCGGTCCTTCGCGGGGTAGAACGTCTCGAGCGGCAGCGCGCCCACCTTCGAGAACGGCGGCGCCGCCGCGGACTCGAGGAGCGACTCGAACGTGGCGGTCCGCCCCTTTTCCCAGAGGGCCGTCACGCAGGAGGACAGGAAGATGAAGTCGCGGGATTTCACGGGATCGGCGTCCCGGCCCGCGAGGCCGAGAAGGCCGCCCACCCACGCCGTCACGACGTCGCGCCGGTCGTCGTCGTCGGCTTCGGCGGGCGGAGGCGCGCACGAGCCGAAGAGGTCGATCGGCGTTCCGGCCGACGAGCCGGGCGTGTAGATCACCGCGTCGCGGCTTTCGACCAGCGCCTTCACGTCCGCGGGCCCGAGGCCCCAGCCGAGGAGGCCGTCCGTCCACTTCTTCGACTCGGACTGGGCCGTGCCGGCGGACGGATCGACGAACGGCGCGAACTCGGCGGGTGAAAGGCCCGGGAAGTCGAGCAGCAGGTTGCCGAGGTCGCCCTTCGGGTCGATTGCGAGAACCGGGACGCCCCTCTGGAGCAGCTCCTCGATCAGGACGATGCCCAGCGCGGTCTTGCCGCTGCCCGTCATACCCACGATCAGGCCGTGCGTCGTGAGGTCGGCGGAATCGAGGTGGAAGTCTTCGCGGCCCGTCTTTCCTGTCACGGCGTCGACGGCGCGCCCCAGGAAGAGGCCCCTCTCTGCAGGCGGCATGAAACGGATCTTAGCCCGCCATAATCGAGGGCATGGATGCACGCAACGACCCACCCGATTCCCGGCCGGCTCTGGAGCCCGCGATTCGCGTCTCGATGCTCCCGCGCGACACGAACGCCCACGGGACGATCTTCGGCGGCGTCCTGCTCGCCTACATCGACCAGGCGGGCGCCATCGCCACGCGGCCCTATTGCGACCTCGTCGTCACCGTGAAGATGAACGAGGTCGTCTTCCACGCACCCGTCTACGTGGGCGACGTCGTGAGCTTCTTTGCGACGGTCGTCCGCGTCGGCCGCACGTCGATCACGATCAAGGTTCTCGTGACCGCCGAACACTGGCGGAAAACGGAAGAAACCGTGAAGGTGACCGAGGCCGAGGTCGTCTACGTCAACGTGGACGAAAAAAGGGCGCCGACGCCGATCACGCGCGCCGGCGCCCAACAGAACGCTACGCGGTCGTGAGCACCCCGGCCGGCTTGGCGACGGCCACCCGCTTCTCGAACGGAGTGATGTGCCGCTCGGAGGCTCCGAGGTAGACCTGGCGCGGCCGGGCGATCTTCTGCTCCTTGTCCTGGATCATCTCGTCCCACTGAGCGAGCCAGCCGGACATGCGCGGAATCGCGAAGAGGACCGGGAACATGTCGACGGGGAACTTCATGGCCTGGTAGATGAGGCCCGAGGAGAAGTCCACGTTCGGGTAGAGCTTCCGTTTCAGGAAGTACTCGTCCTGGAGCGCGATCCGCTCGAGCTCGAGCGCGATGTCGAGGAGCGGGTTCTTGCCCGTGACCTCGAAGACCTTGTCCGCCATGTTCTTGATGACCTTGGCGCGCGGGTCGTAGTTCTTGTAGACGCGGTGGCCGAAGCCCATGAGGCGCGTCTCGCCTCCGCTCTCCTTGACGGACTTGATGAACGCCGGGATGTTCGCCTTCGAGCCGATCTCGCACAGCATGCGGAGGACGGCCTCGTTCGCGCCGCCGTGGAGCGGGCCGTAGAGCGCCGAGATCGCGCCGGCCGCCGAGCAATACGGGTCGGCTTCCGAGGAGCTGATCGCGCGCATCGCGTTCGTCGAGCAGTTCTGCTCGTGGTCGGCGTGCAGGATGAACAGGACCTCGAGCGCCCTTTCGAGCACCGGGTTCGGCACGTATTTCACTTCCGCCGCGCGGTACATCATCTGCAGGAAGTTGCCGCAGTACGAAAGGTCGTTGTCGGGGTAGGCATACGGGAAGCCGATCGAGTGGCGATACGCGAAGGCCGCGAGGGTGGGCATCTTCGCGATGAGGCGGACGATCTGCTGCCGGCGGGTCTCCGGCGAGTGGACCTCCTTGGCTTCGGGGTAGAACGTCGAGAGCGCGGCGACCGTGGACGCGAGCATGCCCATCGGGTGCGCGTCGTACCGGAAGCCCTTCATGAGGTCCTTGATGTTCTCGTGGACCATCGTGTGGAACGTGACGTCCTTCACCCAGTCGCTCTGCTGTTCCCGGGTCGGAAGCTCGCCGTTGAGCACGAGGTAAGCCGTCTCGAGGTAGGTCGTCTTCTCCGCGAGCTCGGCGATCGGGTAACCGCGGTAGTTCAGGATGCCCTTGTCTCCGTCGATGAACGTGACCTTGCTCTTGCATGAAGCCGTGTTCATGAAGGCAGGGTCGTAGGTCATCAGACCGAAGTCCTCCGGGGAGGCCTTCAGGACCCGGAGATCGAGCGCCTTGATCGTGCCGTCCTGGATCGGAATCTCGATTGTCTTTCCTGTGCGGTTGTCGGTGACGGTCACGGACTGCCGCGGTGCGCTGGCTGACATAGGCAAACCCTCCTAAAGGTCGGGGCGGACCCCATCCTCATCAAGATGCGCCTCCGGGCCCCAGGAGCGCAGTAGTTCAGATGCGCTAGTCGTCGGTCCCGACCGGGCGGCGCGCGGCCTTCTGGCGGCTTTCCCTCACCTTTTCGCGCAGGCGCGCCTCACGCGCGCCTCGGGAGGGCCGGGTCGGCTTGCGCCTCGCGGGTGCCACGAGGGCACGTGCGACCATGTCGCGGGCGCGTTTCCTCACGGTCTCGAGATTCCGGTGGCGGTCGCGGCTCTCCTGCGCCACGAGCCGCAGGCGCCCGTCGGCGGCGCGGCGTCTCCCCGCGAGCGCGCGGAGCCGCGCGAGCGCTCCCGCGTCGAGCCCTTCGATCAGCGCCGCATCCACGAGCAGCTCGACGCGCGAGGCGACCTTGTTCACGTTCTGCCCGCCGGGACCCGACGCCCGCACCTGCCGCGCCTCGAGCGCGGTCCCGGGGATCGTGACGCCGGGGGCGACCTGGATCGGATCGGCCATGCAGGGCAGAGGATAATCCCGGCGTGACCCGGCCCGACCCCGTGCGCCTCGTCTACTCGACAGGGGTCGGGCGCGTTTGCGCAAACTGCGGCTGGCCGGAAAAAGAATGCAAATGTTCTTCGAAGGAGGAGGAGAAGATTCCTTCGAAGGTGATCGTCAAGCTGCGGCTCGAGACCCGGGGGCGCGGCGGAAAGATGGTCACGGTTCTCGACGGGCTGCCGAGGAATACAGATTTCTTGGAAAGCCTGGGAAAGGAGCTCAAGAAGCTGCTCGGCACCGGTGGGACGATCGGTGAGGCCCTCATCGAGCTCCAGGGCGACCACCGCGACGGCCTTCGAAGGATCCTCTCCGAACGAAATTTCCTCGTGAAAGGCTGACTCCATGCCGACGCGTGTCTTTCTCGTCCGCCACGGCGCCACGATTCTCTCGGCCGAAGACCGTTTCGCCGGCGAAACGGACGTTGATCTCTCCGACACCGGCCGGGCCCAGCTCCGCGGGCTGGCCGAGCGCCTCTCCGGCGAGCCGATCTCCGCCGTCTACGCGAGCCCGATGCTGCGCACCCTCGAGAGCGCGCGCATCCTCGCGGCGCCGCACGGACTCACCGTCCAGCCGATCCCGGGCCTCCGCGAGATCTCCCATGGACGCTGGGAGACGAGGACGCGGCGCGAGGTGGAAGCGCTCTGGCCCGAGGAGTACGCGCGCTGGGACGCGGACCCGTACACGTTCGCGCCGGAAGGCGGAGAAAGCGGCCTCGCCGTGACGGCACGCGCCTTCCCGGCCCTCGCCGATCTCGTCTCCGCTCAGGCCGGGCTCACGTCCCTCGTCGTCTCGCACAAGGCCACGATCCGGCTTCTGCTCTCGGCGCTCCTCGGTTTCGATCCGCGTTTCTACAGGGATCGCCTCGACCAGAGCCTCGCCTGTCTCAACGTTCTCGACTTCAAGGACCCGTCGCATGCGCGGCTCACGCTCTTCAACGACGTGTCCCATTACGACCGCGGCGCGCCGGAGTTCCCGGGGGCGCATCTCTCGAGCTGGTGGGACGGCGCGAAGATCTAGGTTCAGGCGCGCGCCGCGGCCTCGCCGGCGGTGCGGCCGGTCGCCCAGGCCCACTGGAAATTGAAGCCCCCGATCGGGCCGAAAGCGTCGAGGATCTCGCCCGCGAAGAAGAGCCCCGGCACGAGCCGGCTCCGCCCGCTGCCCGCATCCACTTCTTCGAGCGCGATGCCGCCGCCCGTGACCTCGGCCGTGCGGTAGCCCTCGGTCCCCGTCGCGGGGAGGGGGAACGCCGTCAGCGTCTCCACGACCCGCGCCCGTGCGTCGCGGGGCAGACGCGCAAGCGGCTGATCGCCGACGCCAGCCGTTTCGAGGATCAGGCTCGCCAGCCGGTCGGGAATCGAGGAAGAAAAAGAAGATTTGCTTAGAAAGGAAGAAAGAGAGCGGGCGCCGGCTGCGCCGGCGCCCGCCGCGAACGCGGCATCCCACCGCGCGGCGACGTCGCCCATGAGTGATCCGCCGGCCTCGAGCACGGGCACCTTCAAAGAAATCTTCTCTTCTCTTTTCTCTTCTTCTCCTATTCCGAAGCAAATCCGAATTTCCACCGTCCTCCCCGAGAGCCGCGCGCGCTCGACGACGTGCGAGACGTCGAGCACCGCGGGGCCGCTCCAGCCCTTGTGCGTGAAGAGGAAACCGCCGGTCGACGTGGCGCTCTCGGCGCTCTTCCCTTCCCCGCTCCGCGCGGTCACGCGCGCCGGGAGCGAGACGCCCGAAAGCGCGTGGTGCGCGGGCGCGTTCCCCGTGAGCGCCACGAGCGCCGGATACGTCGGATGGACGACGTGGCCGAACGCCGCGGCCCACGCGAATCCCGCGGCGTCCGCGCCGCCCGCGAGCACCGAGCGCCCCCCGGTCGCGAGGATCACCCGCGGCGCGAGGATCTCCTCTCCCCCGCCTTCCCCGTCGAGGCGCACGGCGAAGCCGTCGCCCGCGCGCGCAAGGTCGCGAACGGGCGCGGCCGCGCGCAGCGTGGCCCCAGCCCCGGCCACGGCAAATCGCAGCGCGTCACGCACGTCCGCCGCGCGATTCGAGGGCGGGAAAAGCTTCTTCGACTCCCTCTCCTCGCGGAGAGGGCCGCCGAGGAGGCCTTCGAAGAACGTGCGCTGTAAGGAGAGCGGCCAGCGGTCGAGGAACCGGCGCACGAGCCGGTTCGGCGACTCCGAGACGAAGCGTTCGGGCGCGTCTTCCATCGGCAGGACGTTGCACCGGCCGCCGCCGGAGACGAGGATCTTCCGGCCCGCGTCCCGGGCGGCTTCGAGGACGAGCACGCGCCGGCCGCCCCGCGCCGCCGCGAGCGCCGCGAGAAGGCCCGCCGCGCCGGCGCCCACGACCACGACGTCCGGTTTCACCTCGGGCTATATTGCGGCATGCCCGGATCGAAAGGCGCACTCGCCCGCGCCCTGCGGCGCCTCGTCTATCGCGTGCATTTCGTCTTCGCGTGCGTCTTCGGCGTCTTCTACTTCCTCGCGCTCTCGGCCACGGCGCTCTTCTCGATTCTTCTCCGCGTGAAGTCGCCGCGCGGGGGCGCGTTCCTGTTCGTGAAATGGTGGGGAATCGTGATGCGGGGAGTCGTCGGATGGCGGATGGACTTCGAACACCACGAGCGCCTCCTGGGGAGCGCTCCCGCCGTCGTCGTCGGAAACCACCAGTCGAATCTCGACATCGCGACCTACGCGGCGTTCTTCGGCAAGGAGAGTGTCGTGATCGGCAAGAAGGAAATCGCGCGCATTCCGGTTTTCGGCTGGCTCTGGAAGGCGAGCGGCAACATCCTCGTCGACCGGGGGAACCGGGAAAGCGCGATCGCGTCCCTGGACGAGGCCGCCGCGCGCATCCGACGAGAGCGGTTGAACGTCTGGGTTCTCGCCGAGGGCCACCGCAATCAGAAGCCGGAGCTCCTGCCCTTCAAGAAGGGCGCCTTTCGCCTCGCCCTCGCGGCGCAGGTCCCGATCGTCCCGTTCGTCGCCGAACCGATGCTGAACTTCCTCGACGCGGGGCGGTGGATGGTCCGCCCCGGGACGATTCGCGTCCGATTCCTCCCGCCCGTCCCGACGGCGGGCCGAGCCCCCGATGAGGCCGAAGCGCTCCTGCAGGAAGTCCGGAGCCTGATGCAGGCGACCCTGGACGACCTCCGCGCAACGAGTCGCGGCCCGATCGATTGACCCGCCCTGTCTTCCGCGCGGAGAAACTCAGACGCGGAAGGTGTCGGGACGCCAGTTCTGGATGCGCTTCTTGATCTCCTCGCCCGAGAGTTTCTCGTCGAGCGCCGCCTTCACGAGCGCCGGCACCTCGGCGTCCGAGGCGAAGCGCAGTCCGACGAGCTGTCGTCCGTCGAGGTCGCCGATCTGCGCCTTCAGCGGCCCCTCGAGCAGCGTCGCGAGGCGGAGCCGCTCTTCCAGCCGGATGATGCGGTCCTGGACCTTCAACGGGTACGTCCGCACGATCAGGGTGAGGGCCGTCGCCGCGGCCCATACGATCACGTTCCAGGCCGCCCACGCCGAAAAGCCGCCCGACAGGCTCTTGATGAAGACCCACAGGGCGACGAAGAACGAGATCGCGACCACCGGAAACGCGAAGAAGTGATACCAGGGGTCGAAACGCCGATGGTTCGCGTATACCTGAGCACTCTTTTCGGCCATGAGCTCCTCTTTTTCTTCGGGAGGTGACTCGTCTAGACTATCGCGTGCCGAGGCAATGGCCTCGAGCCCCCTTCAATCTACCCGAAAAAGGAGATCTTCTTCCCATGTTCCGACTCCGCCTCCTCGCGCCCGTCGTGGCGCTCGCCGTCCTCGTTCTCGCCCCCGCCGCGCGGGCCGACAAAGAGATCTTCACGTTCGACAAGGCTCACACCGAATTCGGCTTCAAGGTCCGCCACTTCGTGTCGAAGGTCGGCGGCCGCTTCACGAAATTCGACGGCACGATCGAGATCGATCGCGCGAACCCCGCGGCGAGCGCCGTGCACCTGACCATCGACGCGGCGAGCCTCGACACCGGCAACCCGACCCGCGACAAGCACCTCAACTCCCCGGACTTCTTCGACACCGCGAAGTTCCCACAGATCGCGTTCACCTCCACGAAGGTCGTCGCGACGGGCAAGGACACGTACGCCGTGACGGGCGATCTCACGATGAGGGGCGTCACGAAGCCGGTCGTTCTCACCGTCTCGGCGAACGGATTCGCGAACGACGGCCACGGGGGCCAGAAGGCCGGGTTCGACGTCGCCGGGAAAGTCAACCGCAAGGATTTCGGCGTGAGCTGGAACAGCATCGTCGACGGGAACGCGATGCTCTCGGACGACGTCGAGGTTCTCATCACCGTGGAGGCCAACAAGAAGAAGGCCGAAGCGGCCCCCGCCACGAAGTAGCGCCTTGGCCGAACCCCCGACCGCCCCCCTGCCGCCGCATGCCGTGCGTCCGTCCGCGGTCGCCGGTTTCCTCCTCGTCCACGTCGCGGCAGTTCTCGGCGTCGTCCTCCTCGGCTTCTCCTGGACGGGAGTCGCGCTTTGCGTCGCGTCGTATTACCTCCGGATGTTCGCGATCACGGCGGGCTTCCACCGCTACTTCTCGCACCGCGCGTATCGCCTCTCGCGCGTGCCGCAGTTCCTGCTGGCGTTCCTCGGCCAGACTTCCGCGCAGAAGGGCGTCCTCTGGTGGGCCTCGAACCACCGCCACCACCACAAGTACTCCGACCGGCCCGAGGACATCCACAGCCCCGTCCAGAACGGTTTCTGGTGGAGCCACATCGGATGGATCCTGTCGGGTCTGTACGACGAGACCGACTATTCGCGGATTCCCGACCTCGCGAAGTTTCCCGAGCTGCGCTGGCTGGATCGAAACCAGTATGCGGCGACGATGATCTACGCGGCCGCCCTGTACGCCGCGTTCGGGTGGACGGGCCTCGTGTACGGCTACTTCCTGTCGACGGTTCTTCTGTGGCACGGCACGTTCACGATCAACTCGCTCATGCACCTGTTCGGGCGCCGCGTGTTTCCGACCTCGGATCAGAGCCGCAACAGCATGATCTTCGCGCTCATCACGATGGGCGAGGGCTGGCACAACAACCATCACTTCTACCCGAGCTCGGCCGCGCAGGGCTTCACGTGGTGGCAGGTGGACATGAGTTTCTCCCTCCTCTGGCTCGGCGAGAAGATCGGCCTCGTGAAGGGTCTCCGCCGCGCGCCGTCTCTCGCCGTCACGGAGGCCCTCGCGCTCGTCCGAAGCAAGCTGGACGTGTCCGTCGAGACGTCCGCCCAGGCGATGGACGACGATCCGCTCGACCGGCTCGAGGCCCGGTGGGAGGGGCTCAGGGACGCGACCCGCGTCACGGCGCATCAGGCGTTCTCCGACCTCGAGGCCGCGCGCCAGCGCGCGGTCAAGCGCCTCGAGGTCCTGCAGGCCGACTACGCGGCGGCACGGACACGCGCGGAAGCCGCCGCTTCCCACCGCCTCGACGAGCTCAAAGTGGAGATCGAAAAGACGCGCCGCGAGCTGCAGGACACGCTGCTGCGCCTCGTCGAGGCCGCCGAGAGCCTCGGGTTGTCCGCGGGCGTGCCCGCCGGAGGAGCATTGTGAGCGCAAACGGACCCTTCGCCGCCTACTCCACACACGTCGCCGCGCGCGCGGCGACGACCGCCCGCGCCCTTCAGGAGACGGGGTTCGACCGTCTCCTGATCCACTCGGGCACGCCCTTCACGTACTTCGCGGACGACAACGACGCGCCCTTCCACTCCACGCCCGCCTTCGCGCACTGGGCGCCCGTGGAGGGTCCGCATCACATTCTCGACGTCGCGCCGGGCCGGCGTCCGCGCCTCGTGAGGGTCCAGCTCCGCGACTTCTGGTACGCGCCCCCCGCCCCCGCGCCGGACTTCGTCCGCGCCGAGTTCGACGTCGTCGAGGTCGGGACGCCCGACGCGGCGTGGAAGGAGATCGGCGCTCCCGGCCCGAAGACCGCGTTCGTGGGCGCGGCGGCGGACGAGGCGTCGGAGAACGGCGTCGCGCCTGCCGCGTTGAACCCGAAGGGGCTCGTCGCGCGTCTCGACTGGGAACGGTCGTTCAAGAGCGACTGGGAGGTCGAAGCGCTCCTCGCCGCCACGGCGAAGGCCGCTCCCGCGCACCGCGCAGCCGAGGCCGCGTTCCGCGCGGGGGCCCCGGAAATGGAGATCCACCACGCCTACCTCGCGGCGCTCGGCGATGTGGAGGAGGCGCTCCCTTACACCTCGATCGTCGGCCTCGACCATCACGCCGCGACGCTCCACTACCACGGCAAAAGGGGGCGCGAGACCACGAAGGCCCGCGTGTTCCTCATCGACGCGGGCGCGGCCGTGCGCGGCTACGCGTCCGACATCACGCGCACGTACGTCGCCCCCGGCGCCGACCCCGTCTTCGTCCGGCTCCTCGACGGCATGAAGACGCTGCAGGCGCGCCTCTGCACGGCGGGCCGGCCGGGCATGTCGTACGTCGACCTGCACCTCGAGACGCAGCGGGGAGTCGGCGCGCTTCTCGCCGAGACCGGGGTTTTCCGGATCCCGGCCGAGGAAGCATTCGAGAAGGGCCTCACGGTTCCGTTCCTGCCTCACGGCCTCGGCCACTTCCTCGGCATCCAGGTCCACGACGTCGCGGGGCGCCAGGTCGACCGGGAAGGGACTATCGCGCCGCCGCCCGCGCGCCACCCGGCGCTCCGGACGACGCGCGTCATCGAGGAGCGCATGGTCTTCACGATCGAACCGGGCCTCTACTTCATTCCAATGCTCCTCGATCCGTTCCGCGCGGGGCCGCACAGCGCGGCGTTCGACTGGACTCTCGTGGACCGCCTCGTTCCCTCGGGCGGCATCCGGATCGAGGACAACGTCTTCGTCGGCCGCGACGCGAACCGCAACCTGACGCGGGAATTCCTGCCGGACTGAGGTTCGGATGGAGCCGGCGATCGCCTTCCGGGATGTCTCGTACGGCATTCGCGGGAAAGAGATCCTCCGCCACTTCGATCTCGAAGTCGCGGCGGGCGAAACGCTCGTCCTCCTCGGCCGGAGCGGCTCGGGAAAGACGACGGCCCTCCGGATGGTGAATGCGCTCCTCACGCCGACCTCCGGCGACGTCACCGTCGAGGGAAAGCCCACGCGCGCATGGGATCCGATTCTCCTCCGGCGCCGGATCGGCTATGTGATCCAGGAGGCGGGCCTTTTCCCGCATTTCACGGTTGCCCGGAATGTCGCCGTCGTGCCCCGGCTCGCGGGGTGGGAAAGCGGCCGGATCGACGCACGTGTCGACGAGCTGCTTTCCTCCGTCGGCCTTCCGCCCGGGGAGTTCCGGTCGCGATATCCGCGAGAGCTGTCCGGGGGCCAGCGGCAGCGCGTCGGCGTGGCGCGCGCGCTCGCCGCGGAGCCGTCGCTCCTTCTCATGGACGAGCCGTTCGGCGCTCTCGACCCCGTGACGCGCCGCGACCTCCAGCGCGGGTTCCTCGCGCTTCGGAGCACGTGGACGAAGACCTCGCTTTTCGTCACCCACGACGTCCGGGAGGCCCTCGCGCTCGCGACGCGGATCGCGCTCCTTCACGAAGGGCGGCTCGAGACCGTCGCGACGCCGCGCGAATTCCTCTCGAAAAAGAGCGGCGAAGCACTGGTCTTTCTCGCGGCGCTCGAAGACCTTCCGGAGGCCTGATGCCTTCCACCCTCGCACACGAGATCCTCGAGCGGACGGGCGAGCACGTCGTCCTCGTCGCGATCGCGCTTTTCGCCGCGTCTTTCGTCGGCATCCCGACAGGCATCCTCCTGACGCGAAAGGCGGCCTGGCGCGGCGTCGTCCTGGGTTTCACGAACGTCGTGCAGACGATCCCGAGCCTCGCGCTCTTCGGCTTCCTCATCCCCCTGCCCTTCATCGGAGGCATCGGCCGGAGAACCGCCGTCGTCGCGCTCGTCCTCTATGCGCTCCTCCCCGTCCTGCGCAACACGCTCACCGGAATCCTCGGCGTCGACGCCGCCGTCGTGGAGTCGGCCGTAGCGATGGGAATGACCGACCGGCAACGCCTCTGGGAGGTCGAGCTGCCGCTCGCCGCCCCGACGATCCTCGCGGGCCTCCGCATCGCCGCCGTCACGACGATCGGCACGGCCACGATCGCGGCGGCCATCGGCGGCGGCGGCCTCGGCGTGTTCATCTTCCGCGGGCTCGCGTCGGTCGACTCCGCGCAAATCCTCGCGGGCGCGGTGCCGGCGGCGCTCCTCGCGCTCCTCGCCGACGGAGGTCTCGGATGGATCGAACGGCGTTACGCGCGCTTCTGATCGCCTGTCTCTCCGCCGGGCTTCTCGCCGTTTTCCTCGCGGCCCTGCTCACGGGCTGCGCGCGTCCCCGCAGCCTCGTCGTGGGATCGAAGAACTTCACCGAGCAGGAGATCCTCGGCGAGATCGCGGCACAGCAGCTCGAACGGCGTCTCGGCGCGCCGGTCATGCGCAAGCTCGGCATCGGAGGCACGCTCCTGGCGCACGCAGCGCTCGTCGCGGGAGAGATCGATCTCTACCCCGAATACACCGGCACCGCTCTCACCGCGGTCCTGAAACTCCCCGTCGCGAAAGACCCGAAGGCAGTCTTCGAGACCGTCGCGAAGGAATACCGCGGACGCTTCCGGCTCGTCTGGCTCGCGCCTCTCGGATTCGACGACACGTTCGCGATGGTGATCCGCGGCGCGGACGCGCGGGCCGAACGGCTCGAGACGCTCAGCCAGGCCGCGGCGCGGAAGAGACCCTGGGTGCTCGGCGTGGGGTACGAATTCTCCCAGCGCCCGGACGGCCTCTCCGGCCTCCAGAAGACGTACGCATTGCCGATCGAAGGGACGCCGACGTCGATGGATCTCGGCCTTCTCTATGCCGCGCTCGAGCAGGGGCAGGTCGACCTCGTGGCCGGCAACTCTACGGACGGCCTCCTGGCCGAGCGCGACTTCAAGGTCCTCGAGGACGACAAGCGCTCCTTCCCGCCTTACGAGGCGGCCTTCGTCGCGAGGGAAGAGCTCTTCTCGAAAGAGCCCCGCGCCCGCGCCGCGCTCGAGGAGCTCTCCGGCAGGCTCACGACGGCCGCCATACGGAGGCTCAACAACCTCGTCGTCGGGAAGCACCGGCGGCCGGCCGACGTCGCGAAAGAGTTCCTCGACGGCCTGGCAGCCGGCCGCTAGTATTTGCCTCTTGGCGCACGACGCGGGCGAGGTTGAGGGGCCGGACTTCGGCGAAGGCGTTCCGGGCGAGGAGCTCGCCGAGGGCGTTCCGCTCCTCGGCCACGCCGGCGGCGAGGCCGTCGTCCTCGTTCGGAAGGGCGCCGGTTTCTTCGCGGTGGGCGCGACCTGCACGCACTACTCGACGCCCCTCGCAGGCGGCATCGTCACGGACGGCACGCTCCGCTGCCCTCTTCATCACGCCTGTTTCGATCTCTCGACCGGAGAAGCTCTGCGCGCGCCGGCCTTTGCGCCGGTGGCGTGTTACCGGGTGGAGGTCAGCGACGGACGCGTGAGGATCGGGGCGCGCAACGCGATGCCGGCGGCGCGCGACCGATCGCAAACGGCCCCGGCCTCCGTCGTGATCGTCGGCGCGGGCGCCGCGGCCTATGCGGCGGCCGACACGCTCCGGCGGGAAGGATTCCGCGGGACGGTCACGCTTCTCGGCGCCGAGGAGACGGGGCCCGTGGATCGCCCCAATCTCTCGAAGGAATACCTCACGGGCGAGGCGCCCGAGGAGTGGATGCCGCTCCCGATGCCCGCCGGCGTCGAAGTGCGCACCGGCGCGCGCGTGGCGGGGATCGACGTCGCCGGGCGGCGCGTCCTTCTCGGAGACGGCTCCGCCGTTTCGTGGGACGCGCTCCTCCTCGCGACCGGCGTCGAGGTCGTGAGGCTCGACGTCCCCGGGTCGGACCTCCCTCACGTTCATACGCTTCGGACCCTCGCCGACGGCAAGGCGATCGTCGCGGACGCGGGGAAGGCGAAGCGTGCGGTCGTCGTCGGGACCGGTTTCATCGGGCTCGAGGTGGCGGCGTCGCTTCGCAAGCTCGGCGTCGCGGTGGACGTCGTCGCGCCGGCTCCGCCTTTCGAGAAAGTCCTCGGGCCCGAGGTCGGCGCTTTTTTGCAGCGTCTCCACGAGGAACACGGCGTCGTCTTTCACCTCGGCGAAAGCATCGCCTCGATCTCGCCGGGCGTCGTCCGCCTGAAGAGCGGTGCCGAGCTCCCGGCCGACCTCGTCGTCGTCGGAATCGGGGTCCGCCCCGCGACAGACCTCGCGGAGCGCGCGGGGCTCCTGACGGATCGCGGCATCCTCGTCGACGAGCGCCTCGAGACGAGCGCAAAGGGAATCTTCGCGGCGGGGGACGCCGCGCGCTGGAGAGACGAGAGATTCGGCGGGACCCTGCGTGTCGAGCACTGGGTCGTGGCTCAGCGAATGGGGGCAGCCGCCGCGCGCTCGATCCTCGGAAACCCCGGAGCTTTCCGCGACGTTCCCTTCTTCTGGAGCGCGCACTACGACGTCTTCCTCGCCTATGTCGGTCACGCCGAGCGGTGGGACCTCATCGACGTCCACGGCAGTCTCGCTGCGAAGGACGCCACGCTCGCGTATCGGCAGGGCGGCCGCACGCTCGCGGTCGTCACGATCGGACGCGATAGGACTGGTCTGCTGGCCGAGGTCGCGTTCGAGCGCGAAGATCTCGCCGCCCTCGACGCCTTTGGAAGAACCCGGTAGCGCGGACCCCGCTTCGCAGCCAGGGACGAGAACGCGGACGTCCTGCCGCGTACCGCCGAGCGGACACGTTCTTCGGCATGCATCTTGCGAGTTCCGGCCGGTCTCTGGACCATCAAAATGCTCAAATCTCTCCGTGGTCGCCTTTTTTCGAGCCCAGCCGGATCGATGCCGCGGTCGATCATGACCTCCGCTCTCCGGGTGATCGCCCTTTCCGCAACGTTCTTGTCACTGGCCTCCTGCGGCGTCGGGAGAAACTCCCCCTCGGAGCCGCGTTTTTCCTGCGACGATGTCGCCGGCACCTACAGCGCCACGTTCAGCAACTCCTGTGGAGGCTCGGGCTCCGGGATCGTGATCGTTCTTCAAACGGAGTGCACGTTCAGCGCTCTCATACCCGGCTTCGGCGGTGGCACCATCGCGGGACAGATCAATGGCAGGTCCGCGAGCTTTACCCTGTTTTTCGCGGCCCCCTGTTCGGGATCCGCCACCGGGACGGCCACCGTCAGCCGCAGCACGATTTCCGGAACCTACACGGGCGGCGCCACCGGTTTCGGCTGTTGCAATCCCGTGTCTGGCTCGTTCGTTCTGACGCGCTAAGGCAGGGGGCGAGCGATGACCGCGAGCGGCTGTGCACGCTGATGCTCGCGGGCCTTGCCGCCGCCTTCGCGGCCTGGTTCCGTGAGCGCTCGGCGTCCGGTCCCTTGCGGACCTCGGATACGATGAGCGCATGAGGCTCCTGCGGGTTCTCGCCGTCGCGGTGTCTCTTCTTTCTCCCCTCGCCGTCGCGGAGGAACCGGCGACCCCCCGCGTGCCCGTGACGGACACGTACCACGGCGTCAAGGTCGTCGACGACTACCGCTGGCTCGAGAACGGCGACGCCGTGAGGGTCAAGGCGTGGAGCGAGGCGCAAAACGCCCGCGCCCGCGCGTTCCTCGACCGCCTGCCCGGTGCCGCGGCGCTGAGCGCGTACATCGAGCACCTCCTGACGACGCGGCCCGCTTCGATCAGCGGCCTCGACTCGAAAGGCGGCAAGCACTTCGCCGTGTGCTTCGATCCCGCCCGAAAGCAGCAGCCATGGATCGTCCTCCTGCCTTCTCTCACGAGCGCCGAAGGGATGCGGGCCATCGTCGACCCGAACGTTCT
>DASVJU010000274.1:0-6265 GCA_036385755.1 Thermoanaerobaculia bacterium | reverse complement strand
TGCTCCAGCTGATTCGTCGGGATCGGCGTCACCCCGTCGTCGAGCGTGTAGCCCTTCATGTAGGCCGCGTCCCCGTGACACTTGCCGCAGGTCGCTGGGATGTTCTCGCGGTAGACGAGGGAGTTCGTGCTGTCGGGCGGGCGGATCCCATGCACGCCGTGGCAGCTGACGCACTGCGCGGCCTTCGAGTCCTTCTTTTCCAGGAGAAGCTGCCCGTGCTTGCTCGTCCGGTACTTGAGCAGCTGGTCCACGGGCAGCGACGGGTTGTACCCCCGCATGAATTCGCTCGAGGAGTGGCAGCGGGCGCAGAATTCCGGAATCCACGAGCGGTCTTTCTTTCGCGTCTCGCTCTCGGGCCAGCGCTTCGCGATCTCCGGCGACATTTCGGCGTCGGTCGGTTTGCCGCCATGGCAGCCGGCGCACATCAGCCCGCCGCGGAAGTGGACGTCGCTGACGATCTCGTTGAGATCGAGGTGCGCGTTCGGGTCGCCCTTCTCGCGCGGCTTGAAGAGAATCTCGTCCGGCAGGTCGGGGTTCGAGTGGCAGAGGACGCAGTTGTCCCCGAGGATCAGCTCGACCTTGCGGTCGTCGATGTCGAGCGCGAGGAGCGTGGCGAGGTGCGCCGCGGAGGACAGCGTGCCCGCCTTCGCCGCCGCGAAGAACAGCTCCTGCGCGTGGCTGGGCAGACTCCGGAATCGGGCCTTCACCTTTTCGTTCAGGACCGGGCCCGTCTTCTTGTCCACTTCCGTGAAGAGCTTCTGAAATTCCGCAGGCCAGGTTCCTTCGACGACGTGCCCCGGGGCGGACGCGGTCGCCGGGGCGGACGCGGTCGCCGGGGCCGGCGCGGCCCCCTTCGCTTCCGCCTTCTCTTGCTCTTGCGCGCGCGCCGCGGAGGGCGCGACGAGCGCCAGAAGCAGGGGAAGCATGAGACCCGCCGCGGACGCGCCGCCGCGCACCCGCCCCGCGAGAAGCAGGACGGCGAGGACCGCGAGAGCGACACCGCCGCTCGCGAGCCAGCTCAGGTGCGCGAATCCGTTCAACAGCGCCTGCAGGAGGACGGCGGCGGTGAAGGAGAACGCCGAGTGCCCCCACTTCAGGCGCCGAAGCGCCGTCGCGGCGAGCCCGATCCCGAGAATCCACAGGGCCGCGGTCCGCGCGATCGTCGCAGCCATCACGGCGTCGCCCGCCGGGTCCTTTCCGGGCGGCGCGTGGACGCCCACGTCCCACGCCTTGAGCGTGAGAAAAGCGAGAAAGAGAATGCCCGCGACGCCGAGGTCGGTGAAAAGCGGACTCGGCTTGCCTTTTGCGGCATTCCGGTCGAGAAGCGGGATCGCGAACGCGATCGCGCCCAGGATGCTCGCGAGAAGCAGGCAGGCCTGCGGCCCCTCCATGCCGAGAAGGTGCGCCGGGAACTCCCGAAGCATCTGGTACACCGAGAGGAAGTACCACTCGGGCTTGATGCCCGGATACGCGGGCTTGAGCGGGTTCGCCTTCGCCCCGAGCTCCCATTCCATGCCCGGAATGCCCGGGCCGAACGGCAGCGCGACCGCCAGAAGCGCGAGGATGTTCAGACAGATCACCCAGAGGAGCAGGTCGCGCATCGCAAAGTTCGGGAAGAACGGCATGCCGCGCGGCCGCGTCTTCGTCTCCGGCTCGGGCGAGGGCTTTGGCTTGGGGGTGGGCTCGTGCTCGAGCGGCTCGGCCATCCCCTGCCGCTGGATGAAGAGCAGGTGTGCGCCGATGAGACCCGCCATCGCCAACGGAAGGATGCAGACGTGGAGCGCGAAGAACCGGTACAGCGTCTGGACCGACACCTCTTCACCGCCCCGGAGCACGCGGAGCATCCAGGGGCCCACGATGGGGACGGACTTCACGGAGTCGGTCCCGACGGCCGTCGCGAAATAGCTCAACTCGTTCCAGGGCAGGAGGTAGCCGGAGAATCCGAAGCCCAGGACGAGGCCGAGCATCGCGAAGCCCGAATACCAGGTCAGCTCGCGCGGCTTGCGGTAGGCCTTCAGGAACAGGACGCTGAAGAGATGGACCATCACCGACAGGCTCATGAGATGCGCGGACCAGCAGTGAATCGACCGGACGAGCCAGCCGAACGGCACGCTGCCCACGAGATGCTTCATGCTCTCGTACGACGTGTTCTCGCCGACCTGGTAGTTCATCAGGAGAAGAATCCCGGTGGCGATCTGGACGACGAAAAAGAAGAGCGAAACGCCGCCGAGGTAGTACCAGATCATCGAATGGGAGCCGACGGGCACTTCCTTGTGTCCCAGGAACGTGATGAGGCCCGAGATCTGGAACCTCTCGTCGAGCATCCGAAAAACTTTACCCCCGAGGGTGGACGGGTTCGGGGTGGACGCGCGCGCGTCGCTCATGCCATGCCTCCCGGCTTGATCACGCTGACGACTCCCTTGAGGTCTCCCTCCACCGTGAACGCCGCGAGAGGCCGGGGCGGCGGGCCCGAGATCACGCGGCCGTCGAGCGAAAACTTCCCGTTGTGGCACGCGCACCAGATGATCCCGTCGGCCGGGACGAACTGCACGGTGCAACCCTCATGCGTGCACTTGGCCGAGAGCGCTTTCAGCTTCTGGTCCTTGTCTTTCAGGAGCAGGACGCGGTCCGTGCCGCACCGCGCGATCAGGAAGCCCTTCGCCGAGAGCTCCTGCTTCTGCGCGTCGGAGAGCGTGGTCTTGTTCGAGCCGCCACCGTCCCGGGCCGGCGTGAGGTACCGGAGGACCGGATAGACCACGGCGGCTGCCCATGCCGTGAAGCTGGTGCCGAGGAGGATGTCGACCCACCGTCGCCGCGTGATCGGCGCCGGGCCCTCGCGTGCAACATCGTGATCCACAGCCCGTCTCCTTATCCCCCGAAGCCTGCGCGCCGGCGCCCGCCGGTCGCCCAGGAAAAGAAAAGGCGGGCGGACTCACTCGAGCCGCCCGCCGCGGATTGTAATGGGGCTTACTTGGACTTCGGATCGCCGGGGTTCGTGCCGGCCTTGATCTCGTCGATGTTCTTCACGCCGTCGCCATCGCTGTCCAGGGCCTCGATCTTCTCGAACGCGTAGGTCTTCATCTCGGCCTTCGGGTCGACGACGGCCTTCGTCTGGACGTCCTTCCCGTACGGGTTCATCTCGTGGTCTTCCTTCTTCGGGAGGGACTTCACGTGACACGTCGAACACTTGCCGAGCGAGGCCTTGGCGTCCGGATACTTCGTCACGAAAGCCTTCTGGTTGTTGAGGTTGGCGAGCAGCGTCGTGCCGGCGCAGAACGCGATGAGAACAGAAACAGCCACCGTCGTCTTCTTCATTTCTTACCTCCAAGTGCACCTAGCAGAACGTGTGCACTCGTGAAAGGATATCCCCAAGATGAATCAGTCCGCCGCCCTCCCCCTCCCGAGACTCGCGGCGGCCAACGAACCCCCGGCGTTCGCCACCGACGGGAGGGACCGGATCGTCTACGTCAACCCGGGTGCGGAGCGCCTGCTGGGTGTCCGCGAGGACGCCGTGATCGGGCGCGACCTGACGGCGACGGTCTTGCGCGACGTGCAGGACACGATCGCCGCGGCCACCGTCCTCAGGATTCCAGGCGCCGGTCCGCGCGCCGAGAGAACGATTTACCTCCTGCGCGGCACCCCCGCGCTCTCGCCCTCCTGCCCGCTGTCCAAGCGCGAGCACGAGATCGTCGCGTTCCTCGCTGACGGCTATGCGGCTCTCAACATCGCGGCCCGCCTGAACCTCTCCCACGCGACCGTCCGCAATCACATCCAGAACGCCCTTCGAAGGCTCGAAGTCCACAGCCAGGTCGAGCTCGTCGCGCTCGCCTTGCGCCGCGGTTGGGTCGATCGGCAGGAGCCGCGCTGGACAGCCCCGGCCCGGGCCCATCCGGCCCCCCCCCATTCCGCCGCCGAGTCGGTCGCCGCAGAAGGATGAGCGGCTCGCCGCGACGAGACCCCCTCCCCGGGACGCGTCACTGCGCCCGCGACCGGTCCGCCGCGCCGCGGAACTCGCCGAGCAGCGCCTTGAGCCGGTCTTCCTCCCCCGGCGCGGGCGCGAGGCCTCCGAAAGACTCGCGGACGTAGGCGCGCACGATGGCTTCGGCGGGCCGCGCCGCGGCCGGACCGAGCGCTTCGGCGGCGGCGAGCGTCTCGGCGGGAACGGACGCGGGGCTCAGCGGCGCACCGAGCCGGTGCAGGGCCTTCTGGAGGCGGCGGTAGGCCGCCGACGCGGGTGCGAGGCCGCGCGTCTCCCACGAAACGCCGAGGGCGCGGCGCCCGAGAAGCGCCAGGACGGCCATGAGCAAGGCGGCCGCCGCCAGCGCGGCCGCGGGCACGCGGCGCAGGAATGGGCTCACGCCTCCGCCGGCGTGGCGCAGGGCGGAAAGAGCGCCGCCCGCGGCCTCCCGCAGCCTCCGGAGAATCTCGGCCTGATCGCCCTGGCTGAAGGAGAGGACGAAGCGGTCGTAGAAGAACTCGAGTCCGTCGGTCACCTGGCGAAGACGTTCCGCGAGCGGGACTCTCTCGAGCCCCGGCTGCCCGGCCGGAGGAGTCGGGTCGAACGTGACCCAGCCCCGGGCCTCGCCGCACCACACTTCGACCCAGGCGTGGACGTTCTGCCCGCGGACAAGCACGTATCTCCCGAACGCGCCGAGCTCGCCGCCGAGGAAGCCGGTGACGAACCGCGTGGGAATGCCCACTTCCCGGAGGAGAAGCGCCATCGCCGTGGCGAACGTCTGGCAGTGTCCCTTCCGCCGGTTCACGACGAAGTCCTCGACGGCGTTCGGGCCGCGCGGCTGGAGGTCCAGCTCGTACGTCCAGCCCCGGAGCACGGTTTCGATCGCACGCGCAGCGGCCTCCGGGTCCGCGGCGGGGTCGATCCCGTCGAGCTGGGAGAGCGCGAATGATCGGAGCCCGGCCGACCCGGCCGGTTTTCGCGCGTCTTCCACGTCGCCGGGCTCGAGATCCGCGATCGGCCGCCTCCCGTAGGTCACGGCGTACTGGATCGTCCGGTCCGGTTCGAACGACAGGCGCAGGTTGCGGGCAATGTCGCGCTCGACATACGCATGGCCGGGATTGCGAAACGAGGTCTCCGAGAGACGCAGCGCGTTTCCGAGAAGCGGATAGGGCAGGTAGCGCGTCTGGATCGGGGTGAGATCGATCGTCATCGTCGTGCCCCCTCCCGCGCCGCGACCGCCGGGCGCGAGGGCGACGAACGTCGAGCCGCCGGCGCGGGCCCCGGCGGCGGAGCGCCCCGAAGGCTTCGTCCACACGCCGCTCTCCCACCGCGACAGGGCGAGCGTCCGGAGTCTCAGGACGGCAGCCGCGCCCTCGCCGAGCGCCTCCTCGCTCGTGATCCGGAGGAAGACGCGGTCGCTCTGCTTGAGCGCGCCGAACAGGTCCGGATCCACGTTCTCCGAGAAACCCGTCGTGATCTCGTGCCCCGCTTCGGCGCCCCTCACGTAGGGCGCCTTGAGGCGCGGGAGGAACAGGAAGAGCGGTATTGCGAGGAGGACCGTGGACATCACCGAGGTGACGAGCGGGCCGCGGCCGGGAAGAGTGCGCGCCGTGCGGTCGCGGCGCCATTCCTCGGGAGCCCCGGAGAGGTCGCGCCAGAGGGCCCACTTCACGAGCACGATCCAGCCGACGAAGGCCATGAGCAGCACATAGAGAAGGATCGCCCAATGGAACGAGGTCGAGACCGACGTGACGAACAGCAGGCCCGACAGGACCAGCGCGAGCGAGAGGTCGCGCTCCTTGCGAATCGCCGCGAGCTTGAAGAACGTCGTGAAGAGGAGGAGATGGAGCATCGCCTTCAGGAGCGTCTGGCTCCCGAAGCGCGCGTCGAGAAAGATGATCGGAATGTAGAGAAGCCCGGCGAGATTCAGCGCGCGATTCCCGAGGCGCGGCACGCTTCCCCGGCGCACGCGCGCCAGAAACAGCGCGAGCACGCCGAGGTAGGCGAGCAGAACGGCGAGCTCGAGGGCATTGCTGAAGAAGAGCGGCATCGGGGCGAGAAACGCGAGGCTTCCGAGCGCGAGGAGGCGCTCCTTGAGGAACGGGATTTCGGCGGCGGCCGGGGACCCTGTGCTCATGCGGCGCGCTCCGGCCCGCGGCCCGCCCGGTAAACGGCGACCGCGCCGGGGATGCTCGCGGGCATCCGTCCGGGCTCTTTCGCCGGCTCGACGAGAGCGAGCGCGCGCAGGAGTCCGCGGCGATGCGCCGGGCCGGAGCCGGGCGGCACGACGAGATCTCCGAGCAGCAA
>DASVJU010000273.1:0-2338 GCA_036385755.1 Thermoanaerobaculia bacterium | reverse complement strand
TTTTTCTTTCGGACGGCCGCAGGTCATGAATTGGCGTTCAGACCCATCGGCGCCTGATGCAGATGCGTGATTCCATCCGACACGCGACGCCTTATTTTGAGTGTGGAGCAACGTCTCATGGGCGATCCCGCCCGAAATCCGGTTCTCCTCACGTCCCAGGATCTGGCCGCACTTCTCGCGGCGCTCGCTTCGGACGGCTTTACGCTGATCGGACCGACCGTTCGCGACGGCGCCATCGTCTACGACGAAATCGAGGGACTCGGCGACCTCCCGCGCGGCGTATCCGACGAGCAGGCGCCCGGGCGTTACCGCCTGTCGCGCCGCGCGGACGACGCGCTTTTCGGGCACGTCGTCGGACCCCACTCGTGGAAGAGGTTCCTGCATCCGCCCGCCGTGCGCCTCCTCGGCGTCTCGCGCGACGGGAAGGCCCTGGCGATCTCTCCTCCGGACTGCGCGCCGCCGCCCCGTTACGCCTTCATCGGCGCGCGCCCGTGCGACCTCGCGGCGATCGCGCGCCAGGACCGCGTCTTCCTGGGCGGGCCGTTCGTCGACCCGACGTACCGGGCGCTTCGCGACGGGGTGTTCGTCGTCGCGGTCCAGTGCGGCGAGGCCCGCGCGAGCTGCTTCTGCGCATCCGTCGGGACCGGCCCGCGCGCGGACGCCGGCTTCGACGTCGCGTTGACGGAGCTGGCCGTCGAGCGGTCGTTCGAGTACCTCGCGGAGATCGGAACCGATCGCGGCGCCGCGCTCGTCGCGAAAGCCGGAGGGCGCAAAGCGACGCCGGAAGACCTCGAGAGGGCAGCCGCTGCGAGCCGCCGGGCCGAGGCGCAGATGACGCGCCGTCTCGAGGTCGACGGGCTCCGCGAAGCCCTTGCCGCGAGCCTCGAGAGCCCGCGCTGGGAGGAGATCGCGAAGAAGTGCCTCTCGTGCGCGAATTGCACGATGGTCTGCCCGACCTGCTTCTGTGCGACGGTGGAAGACACGACGGACCTCACCGGCGACCGCGCGGAGAGGTGGCGGCGCTGGGACTCGTGCTTCACGATGGACTTCTCCTACATCCACGGCGGCAGCATCCGTCGCTCGGCCGCCTCGCGCTACCGCCAGTGGCTCACGCACAAGCTCTCGACCTGGTGGGACCAGTTCGGGGCGTCCGGCTGCGTCGGCTGCGGGCGCTGCATCACCTGGTGCCCGGTCGGGATCGACTTGACCGAGGAGGCCGCGGCCCTCAGGAAGACCGCGCGCCCCGCCTGAACCATCCGAGGAGGCCTTCATGCACGATCTCCAGCCGCTCCTCGCCTCACACCCGTTCTTCGCGGGCCTCGACCCGAAGACCCTCGCCCTGGTCGTGGGGTGCGCCTCGAACGTGAAGTTCGACGCGGGCCAGCCCGTCTTCAAGGAGGGCGAGGAGGCGAATCATTTCTACATCGTCCGCCAGGGGCGGATCGCCGTGGAGGCGTTCTCGCCGACGCGCGGACCGATCGTGATCCAGACCGTCGAGGAAGGGGACATCCTCGGCTGGTCGTGGCTCATCGCGCCGTACAAGTGGCGTTTCGACGCCCGCGCGCTCGACCTGACGCGCGCCGTCGCGCTCGACGGCAAGTGCCTCCGCGAGAAGTGCGAGACGGACCACGACCTCGGCTACGAGCTTCTCAAGCGCTTCGCCCACGTGATCGGCGAGCGCCTCGACGCGACGCGCCTCCAGCTGCTCGACCTCTACGAGGCACCTGTGGGAGGGCTCCGGTGACCTCCGGAGCAGTCGTCGCCGAGGGGGACCTTCCCGTCGCCCTGAACGGGGCGGACCCGATGCGTCCGCGCCCCTACCGCGTCCAGAAGATCGAGAAGGAGACGAGCGACACGTTCACCATGCATCTCGTCCCCGAGGTCGGTCACGCGACGTTCCCGTTCCGGCCGGGCCAGTTCAACATGCTCTACGCGCCCGGGGTCGGCGAGGTGCCGATCTCGATCAGCGGCGACCCGGCCCTGCCCCAGGTCCTCGTCCACACGACGCGCGCCGTCGGCGCCGTCACGAAAGCGCTGGGGCGGCTCGGGAAGGGGGGTGCCCTCGGCGTGCGCGGGCCGTTCGGCACCGCGTGGCCGGTCGAGGAGGCCGAGGGGTCGGACGTCGTCTTCGTGGCGGGCGGCATCGGGCTCGCGCCGCTGCGGCCTGCCCTTCACCACGTGCTCGATCACCGCGACCGGTACGGGCGCGTCGTCCTGCTTTACGGCACGCGGACTCCCGAGGACATCCTGTACGAGAAGCAGATCCGGAAATGGCGCGCCGAGCTCGACCTCGACGTGCACGTCACGGTCGACCGCGCGACACGCGACTGGCGCGGAA
>DASVJU010000272.1:0-11048 GCA_036385755.1 Thermoanaerobaculia bacterium | reverse complement strand
GTACGAGACGCTCACCGACCGCGAGAAGCAGGTCCTGAAGCTCGTCGCCGAAGGGCGGAGCAACAAGGAGATCGCCGAGCTGCTCGGCATCGGCGTGAAAACCGCGATGTCCCACCGCGAGCACGTCATGAGCAAGCTGGGCGTCCACGGGCGCACGGAGCTCATCCGCTTCGCCCTCCGCCACGGGATCATCCAGGCGTAGACAAGGGCCCTTCTCGGTCAGATCAGGCCGACGGCCCGCGACGCGAGAACCGCGACGACCAGCAGTGAAATGAGCGACTGCAGCATCGTCAGGACCTTCGCCCAACGCGAGAGGATGGGCGTGTCGGTGGGCGAGAAGGCCGTCGAGTTGTTGAACGCGACGAAGAGATAGTCCACGAATCGGGGCGTCCAGCTCTTCGGCCCGGGGCACCCCTCCATCATCTGGGGAAAGAAGAAGTCTCCCTCGGTGTGAGCGCCGCGGCCGTCGCGGGCAAACGGCCCGCCCGCGTCGAGCCTCCAGTACCAGATCGCGAAGACGAGCACGTTGGCGATCCAGAGACACGCCGCGGACTTCGCGAGCTCCGCCGGGGTCTCGCTCTTTTTCGGCAGCCCCGCGATCAGGAGCGCGAGGGAGCCGACGAGGGTCAGCGTCACGACGCCGCTCATCGCGAAGCCGAGCGCTTTTGTGAGCGCCGCGTGGCCCGCCCGGTGGGCGAGCACGGTCGGGACGGCGAGGACGAGGAGGACGACGAGGACGACCCACCGCGGGCCCACGATGAGCGTCTGGGGCAGCGCGAAGTTGAGGAGGCCGAGCGCGAGGAGCGCGAAGAGGACCGGCCAGCGGACCTCGGACTGGACCACCTTGCGCGCCGTCACAGGCGACATCTTATCGGGGCCGCAAAAAGAAAACCGGCGCCGAAATGACCCGGCGCCGGAAAAAAGGCTGAGAGCCTTGAAAAGAAGAGCGAGGACTACTGACTAGTAGCGGCCGCGGCCACCGCCGCCGCCGCCGTAACCACCGCCGCCGCCGCGGTTTTCCTGGGGCTTGGCCTCGTTCACCTTGAGGGCGCGACCGTCGTGGTCGCGGCCGTTCAGGGCGCCCATGGCCTTCTGGCCGTCTTCGTCGGACATCTCGACGAAGCCGAAGCCCTTCGAGGAGCCGGTGTCGCGGTCGGAGATCACGCGGGCGGACTCGATGTTGCCGAAGGGCTCGAACAGGGCGCGAAGGGTAGAGTCGTTGACGGAATAGGACAGGTTTCCAACGTAGAGCTTCATGGGGATCCTTTGTTGAACATTCGTCCAAAGGACGAGTGCGGCTGGCAGATGGTAAAGAGTGGTACGGGAGAAGGTCGACGGGGACCTTTCGGCCTCGGTCCGCTCCGTCAGTACGTCAGTACGAGAGAAAGGGCGAACTCGAAGAGTATAGCGCAAGCTGGGTTTCCGTGGGTCCCGGGCGTTCACGTAAGCTCAGCCAGCCTTCCGAGGAGGACAAAGATGGTCAGGACTTCCCGCGTGGCGTCGATGCTGCTGGCCTTGGCCGTGCCGGTCATCCCGGCCCGCGCCGCGCTCCCGCCGGGCATCGACGACGCGGCGATCACGGCCGCCGCCGTCGCGAGCTTCCCCGAGTACCTCGAGCTCCTCGCGCTCCCGAACGACTCGATCAAGCCCGCCGACGTCCAGAAGAACGCCACGTGGCTGGAGGCCGCGTTCGGCAGGCGCGGGTTCGTCACGCGGGAGCTCGAGAACAAGGGGCGCCCGCTCGTCTTCGCCGAGTACGGCAAGGCGCAACCGCCGCAGAAGACCGTCCTCTTCTACATCCACTTCGACGGCCAGCCGGTCGTCCCGTCGCAGTGGGCCCAGAAGGACCCGTGGACGCCCGTCGTAAAGCGGCGCGGCCCGGACGGGAAGTGGGCCGAGGTGGACCGCGCCGAGCTCACGAAGGCGCCGCTCGATCCCGACCTCCGCGTCTTCGGGCGCTCGTCCTCCGACGACAAGGGCCCGATCGTGATGTTCCTCGCGGTCTTCGACGTCCTGCGCGCGAAGAAGATCGACCCGGCGGTTCACGTCAAGGTCCTCCTCGACAGCGAGGAGGAAGCCAACTCTCCCGGCATCGCCGGCGTCGTCGCCTCGAACGCGGCGCTCCTCTCGGCCGACGCCGTGGTCCTCCTGGACGGACCCGTCCACGCGTCGGGCCGGCCGACGGTGGCCTTCGGGAACCGGGGAGTCGTCACGGTCACGCTCACCGTCTACGGTCCGCGCGCGCCGCTCCACAGCGGGCACTTCGGCAACTGGGTGCCGAACCCCGCGATGCGCCTCGCGAGCCTCCTCGCCACGATGAAGGACGAGGACGGCCGCGTGACCGTGCCCGGTTACTACGACCGCACGCACCTCACCGACGCCGAGCGCAAGGTCCTCGCCGAGGTGCCCGACGACGAGGCCGCTCTGAAGGCGCGCTCCGGCATCGCGCAGCAGGAGAAGGTCGGCGCCACGTACCAGGAGGCGCTCCAGTACCCCTCCCTCAACGTGCGCGGCCTCGCCTCGGCGAGCGTGGGCGACAAGGCCGCGAACGTCGTCCCTCGCGACGCCGTCGCCGAGCTGGACCTGCGGACGACCGTCGAATCGGGCCCCGAGTTCCTCCTCGACCTTCTGAAGAAGCACGTCGAGGCGCAGGGCTGGCACCTCGTCGGGAAGGACCCCACCGACGAGGAGCGCGGGCGCTTTCCGAAGCTCGCGCGTTTCGACGCGCACCTTCCCGAGGAAGCCGCGCGCCAGCCTTTCGACTCTCCCGTCGGCCGGTGGGCGTCGTCCGCGATTGCGGGCGCGTGGCCTCTCGCGCCGCTCGTCCGCATCCGGATGATGGGAGGCACGCTTCCGACGCACTCGATCGTGGGACCGCTGAAGGCGCCGTTCGTACAGGTGCCCGTCGTCAACCCCGACAACAACCAGCACGCCTACGACGAGAACCTCCGCATCGGCCACTACCTGAGCGGCATGCGCACGATGGCGGCGCTTCTCACGGCGCCGTACAAGGATTGACCCGCCGGCGATTTACCTGGCACCCCGCTGATCCCCGACCTACATTGCGCTTCGCTTCGGCAACGACAATAAGGAGACGCGCATGGGCCCCAAGTCGCTTGGTGTCGTTTTCGCTTTACTCCTCGCAGCCACGCCCGCATCGCGCGCCCAGGATCTGAGCCCGGCCGAGAAGAAGCTGGCGCAGTCCGTCGAGGCCCGCCTCGGCGAGGAGATGGCTGCCCTCGCGGCTTCGGCGACGCGAACTTCGTCTGCAGCCTCGTGAGCGCCGTGGACGGACTCGGCGTCGCGGGCGACGGCCTGCACTCTCCCGACGAAATCGCCGATCCGAAGTCCGTTGGACCCATGACCGCGCGCGCAGCCGTCGCAATCGCCCGCCTGCTCCACCCTCCCAACTGAAGGAGACTTTATGAGAACGACGTCGTCCCCGATTCTCGCCCTTGCCGCATTCCTCGCAGCGGGCAGCGCTCTCGCGCAATCGACTCCGAAGCCCGACGCCCCAGCGAAACCGGCCGCTCCCCCGCTGCGCGCCGTCGCGACCGACGGAGCGCCGAAGGCGGCGGGGCCGTACTCGCAGGCGATCGTGGAAGGAGGCTTCCTCTTCGCGGCCGGGCAGATCCCCCGCGACCCGAAGACGGGTACGGTCCTGCCTGGACCCATCGAGCAGGCCGTGGACCGCGTCTTCGACAACCTCGAAGCCGTCTTGAAAGCAGAAGGCCTCGGCTGGGCTGACGTCGTCAAGACGACGGTCTACATGACGAAGGGCGACGATTTCGCGGCGATGAATGCCGTTTACGCCAAACGGATGGGCGACGGCCGCCCCGCGCGCACGACCGTGTTCGTGGCGGGACTCCCCGGAGGCGCTCCCATCGAGATGGACCTCATCGCGCGCGTGCGACGGTAGCTGCGCTCGCGAAGTCGCAGCCCCTCGCGAGCGGGCAGACGTCGCATCGCGGCTCCGACCGACGGCAGATTTCCTGGCCGTGGCGCCTCAGGAGCTGGTGCGCCGCGATGAGCCGGTTCGAGTCCTTCGGCAGCTCGGGCGCGACGGCCTCGGCGGCGGCGCGATACGTTTTCGCGTAGTTCGCATCTTCCTGGGCGTAACCGAGCCGCACGAGGACGCGCAGCCCATTTGAGTCCGGCGCGAGGGACACGGCGCTCCCGGCCGCGAGAAGCAGGTTTTCTGCACCCGGCTCTCCGATCCCCGGGAAGCGCTTGAGGATCTTGCGCGCCGCTGCGCCGGCCTCCTTCGCGAGCCGTCGCAGCTCCGGGAGCCCGCTTCCGGCGAGGTTCCGACGCGAGCCTTCAGCGAAAGGAAGACCTCCTCACGCGTCGCGTCGTCCACGAGGTACGACGCGTTCTCGCGCAGGATCAGCTCCCACGGATCGTCCGACGGAAACGGCGCCGGCTTCCCGTAGAGCTTTTCAAGCGTCGCAACGATCTCTCTCAGCTTCGGCCGCGAGGGCATGGGAAGAGAATAGGCGATAGGCTCCCCGCATGAGCGTCTACGAGAAAGGTCTCGTCACGATCCTCGCGTGCAACGCGCTCTTCGTGCTCGTGTCGCTTCCGCTCGTATTCCGCAAGGTCCCGCGCAACGCCTTCTATGGCTATCGCACCCGTGCGACGCTCGGCGACGCCTTCGTGTGGTACGAGGCCAACGCGTTCTTCGGGCGGTGGTTCCTGGTGGCGAGCGTCGTGACGTGCATCGCGGCCGGCTTTCTCTATCGTTCGGGCGCCCTCGAGCCCGGGACGTATCTGAAGGTCTCCGTCGGCCTTCTCGTCGCACCCGTCCTCGTCGCCGCGCTCCTCACGAGCCGCTACATACGGGCGCTCGCCGAGCAGAACGCGCGTCCGTAGAAGTCGCGGCGGCGACTTCGCCACACGCCACTCTCGTCGAACACCTCATCCATCAGGCTGGAGCGGAGCGCCGGGCGCGTCAGTTCAGGGTTTCGTCCCGGGGCGGTTGCGCTCCCGCCGCCGCCTCCCCCTCCTCCGTCTCTTCGTCCAGCTCCACCCTCCTCCGCCGCTTCCGGATCCCCGCGAGGATCGCGAGGAGCGAGATCCCGAACCACAGCGCCGCGGTGCTCGTGAGGATCGGGATCCAGCGCTTCAGAGACGCCTGCCGCTCGTAGAACGCCTCGCCGATGTCGATCAGCGTCGCGCCCGTCGCGCCGCGCATCGCCTCGTCGAACGTGTCGCCGTGGGCGACGCGCGCGAGGACGATGCGCGGCACTGCCGGGCCGTACCTCTCGAGAAGATCCTGCACGAGCGTGCCCGACAGCGCGTATCCGCGTTCCACATCCCGCCTGTCCCCCTGGAAGAGGTCGTCCAGCTTCCACAGCGGCACGCGCGGGCCCGACAGCAGCCCCAGCGCCAGCTCTGTCTGGTCGCGCAGCCGCCACGAGCGCGCCGCAAGCATCGCGAGCCCCTCGTCGAACCACCGCGGCACGCGCCGCCCGCCGCTCGCCCGGTGGATGAGGACGTGCGCGACCTCGTGCGCCAGCACCTCCTCGAGGCCGCCGTCCGGGTACGACGGCGTGCGTTCGGTCAGAAGCACGACGACGCTCCCGACATCGGAAGTCACGCCGTCCGTGTACCCCGAAACCCACGCCGGGACGGCGCGCGCGAGCGGCGACGATTCCGGCGCGAGGACGACGCGGATGTCCGGCCCCGGCGCATCGAGGCCCGCCAGCTCCATCACGCTCGCGACCCATGGATGCGGCCCGGCGGCGAGACGGTTCGCGGACGGCGGGAGGCCGGGCTGGGGCACGAGGACGAGACGCGTCGGCTCGATTGCCGCGAGCGGCGAGGCAAGGAGACAGGCGAGGACCCAGCGCTTCCAGATGAACGTTAGGGTACTGCGCCCCGCACTTCGCCCTCGATCACCTGCGCGCTCTCGCCCCCGGCGTTCATCTCCTCGACGCCGACCCGGAGGGCCGGCCGGGCTCAGGGACGGGCAGGCTCGTGCGCGAAGTAGCGCACCGCGCCTTTCTTCCAGGCCGCCGGGTGGTGCTTGAAACCCTCCCGAAGCGTCGTGCTGTTGTCGTTGGTCATTCCGGCTTGGATGATCTGCGGGCCCTCTTCCTCGATACTCCGGTCGCTCTTCGTGCTCGGCCGGACGATCGCGATGTGCCCGGGTTTCTTCGGGTCCGATTCCCTGTAGGTCGCGACGACGACGATGCCCCTGTTCGCGAGGTGCTGCGCCTCGATGGAAGACCCGACCGGTTTCCAGCCCTTGTCCCGGCCTTCGCTCGCGAGCCAGTCGAACTGGGCGTTTGCGAGCAGCGTGCTCGAATGCTCCGGCGGCCGCAGGATGTACACGTCCTGCCGAAAGCAGAACGCGGCGACGAACGCGCTGCAGTGGGTGTGGCCCTTTCCGTCTTTCGGGGATTCGCCGAGCGGCTCGCCCGTCTTCCAGTTCACGCGTTGCTTCGCGAGCCACAGATCCTCGACCTTCATGGCGTCCAGGTCCGCGCCGAGCTTCCGGCCCTCGGAAGAGATCTCCGCCGCGCGCACGGACCCCGACATCACGAGCGCCGCGAGGAGCGCTCCCCGGACGAACCTGCTCCCGTTCAGCATCTCGAATCCTCCCTGTGTTTCCGGCACTTCGGCAGGAAGATTACCGTGTCGCGGGCCGAAGGCACCGCCCGGCCCGGACCCTTGCGCTCCCCGCGGAACCCGATATCGTCCGGCTGCCCCAAAAACCCGAAAGGAGACCTTCCATGAAGCCCAGAGGTACAAGAGTCGCCGCTCTCTTCGCCGCCGCCGTCTGCACGCTCGCCGTCGGCTTCGCCCTGACCGCCCAGCCGCCGCCGAGCATCAAGCGAACCGTCGTCTTCAAGACGGACATGGCCATTCCCGACCGGGAAGGGATCATGGTCATGGTGGATCTGCCCGTCGGCTCGGCCGAGGGCAAGCACACCCACATGGCGGAAGTGTTCGCGTTCGTCCTCGAGGGGACGGTGTCGCTCGAGAACGAGGGAAGCCCCAAGACGACGCTGAAGGCCGGGGACACGTTCCACATCGCGCCCGGGAAGATCCACGAGGCCGTCAACACCGGGACCGTCCCCGCGAAGCTTGCCGTCGTGTTCGTGGCGGAAAAGGGAAAGCCGCTCACGACGCCTGTGAAGTAGCCGGCGGCCCCACCCCGGCCGGCCCTTCCATCGCGCTCCCGGCGCGTTTACGCGCTGAAGGTGCGTCCGGGCGGGGCGGGTGACATGATCCGCGCCCGACACCCCAGCGCATTTGCCCTCCACGAGGACGCGCCTCGTCGTGGAGACAAGACATTCCGTCCGTCACGGGAGGCTCGGTATGTTCCAGCAGAACTACAACCCGTTGGGCAACGCGTTCCTCTCCACGCTCGTCGCCGCGATTCCCATCGCGGTCCTCCTCTACTTCATCGCCCTGCATCCGCACCGCGACGCGATCGGGAAGCGTCACCTCGGCATCGCGGCGCCGTTCGCGGCCTTCTACGGCGTGCTCGCGGCGTTCCTCGTGTCGTGCCTCGCCTTCGGGATGCCCGTCGTCTCCGCGATCTCGGCCTTCGGGTTCGGCTCGCTTTCGGGCTTCCTCGGAATCATCTGGATCGTCCTGGCGGCGATGTTCCTCTACACGATGACCGTCATCACCGGAAAGTTCGAGATCGTGAAGGAATCGATCATCCACATCTCGTTCGACCGGCGGCTGCAGGTGCTCCTCATCGCGTTCTCGTTCGGCGCGATCATCGAGGGCACCTCGGGGTTCGGGACGCCCGTCGCGATCGCCGGAGCGGTCATGGTCGGGCTCGGCTTCTCGCCGTTCCAGTCGGCCGTGCTGAACCTCCTCGCGAACACGGCGCCCGTCGCGTGGGGCGCGATCGGGACGCCCATCGTGACGCTCGCCTCCGTGAGCGGCCTCGACCAGCTGACGCTGTCGGCCATGGCGGGGCACCAGCTCCCGTTCGTCTCCATCCTCGTTCCGTTCTGGCTCATCGCGACGTTCGTGAAGATGGAAGGCGGCACGTGGAAGGAGGTATGGGAAGTCTGGCCGGGGGCGCTCGTCTCGGGCGGGTCGTTCGCGGTCATGCAGTGGTTCGCCTCCGGGTACCCGCCGACGCACCTGATGACGGACGTCGTGTCCGGCGTTTTCTCCGTCGTCTGCACCGCGCTCTTCCTGCGGTTCGTCTGGCACCCGAAGACCCGCTTCCTCCTGAGGTCCGAGCGCGAGGCGGCGGCCTCCTCCGGAAAGCCCGCAATGACGGCGGACGTCGCGGAGTGGAAGTACCCCTACTCGATCGGCCAGACCGTCTATGCGTGGATCCCCTGGGCGATCCTCATCGCGTGCTGTGCGTCCTGGGGGCTCCCGGCCAACAAGACGAAGCTGAACAACCTCTTCGCGAACGTGAAGTTCAAGACGACGCTCCTCGGATCGGACTTCTCGGGCACGCTCTCGCTCCCGGGCTGGAACATGCCGGCGCTCCACAACCAAGTGCAGAGGACTCCGCCCGTCGCGCCCCCCAACGCGAAGCCCGAGGCCGCGCGCTTCGTCATCAACTGGCTCTCCGCGGCCGGGACGGGCGTCTTCGTCGCCGCGCTTCTCGTCGGCGTCGTGCTGAGGATGTCGGCCGCGCAATGGAGAGAAGCCTTCCTCAGGACGATGCGACGCATGAAGATCCCGGTGCTCGTGATCGGGCAGGTGCTCGGGCTCGGGTACCTGACGCGCTACGCAGGCACGGATGCCGTGCTCGGCCTCGCGTTCACGGGGGCGGGCGTGGCGTATCCATTCTTCGCGGCCTACCTCGGCTGGCTCGGCGTCTTCCTGACGGGCTCGGACACGGCGTCGAACGCGCTCTTCGGAAGCCTCCAGCGGATCACGGCGCAGCAGCTGCACCTGAACGAGATCCTCATCGTCGCGACGAACTCGACAGGCGGCGTCATGGGCAAGATGATCGACGCGCAGTCCATCATGGTGGCGTGCGCGGCCTGCTACGAAGACCCGAAGGAGCGCTCGCACGCCCTGGGACCCATTTTCCGGACCGTCTGGTGGCACTCCGTGGCGGGAGCCGCCGTCATCGGGATCATCGCGATGCTCCAGGCGTACGTCTTCCCGGGCGTGATCCCGATCCCGCCCCTGAAGTGACCGCTCCCCCGCCATGACCGTCGTGGCCGCGTCGCCCGTCCCGCTGCCGACCGGCGTCATCGCCGGGATGGCGGCGATCGTAGGCGCGCGGCACTGCATCGGCGATCCCGCGGCGCTCCGGACGTACGCGTCGGACGGCCTCGCGAGCTATCGCGTGACGCCGTCCCTCGTCGTCCTCCCCTCTTCGACCGAGGAGGTCGCCGCTATCCTGCGCATCGCGTCGGCAGCGGGCCTGCCCGTCGTCGCGCGGGGTGCCGGCACCGGCCTTTCCGGAGGGGCGCTTCCCGTGGCGGGCGGCGTCGTCGTCGGGCTCTCGCGGATGAAGGAGATCCTCGAGGTGGACCTCGAGAACGCGTTCCTGCGCGTCCAGCCGGGCGTGATCAACCTCGACGTGTCCAAACGCATCGCAGGGGCGGGCTACTACTACGCGCCCGATCCGTCCTCTCAGAGCGTCTGCACGATCGGCGGGAACGTTTCCGAGAACTCGGGCGGCGCCCACTGCCTGAAGTACGGCTTCACGTCCAACCACGTCCTCGGCGCGCGCGTCGTCCTCTCGGACGGCTCGATCGTCGACCTCGGCGGCCCCGTCCTCGACGCGCCCGGCTACGACCTCGTGGGCGTCCTCGTCGGCAGCGAAGGGATGCTCGGCATCGTCACCGAGATCGTGCTCCGGATCCTGAGAAAGCCTCAGGCGACGCGCACGTTCTTCGCGACGTTTCCGTCCACGACCGAGGCGGGCCACGCGGTCTCCGGGATCATCGCCTCGGGCATCGTGCCGGCCGCCATCGAGATGATGGATCGCCTCGCGATGCAGGCGGCCGTCGCCGCGACCGGGCTCGACTGGCCCGACGTGGGCGCGTCGCTCCTCATGGACGTGGACGGGCCTCTCGCGGAGGTCACGCACACGTCCGAGCACGCGATCGAGACGGCGCGGAGAGCCGGCGCGCTCGAGATCCGGCGGCCGCGCGACGAGAACGAGCGGATGCTCATGTGGAAGGGCCGCAAGAGCGCGTTCGCCGCCGTCGGCCGCATCAGCCCGAACTACATCGTCCAGGACGGCGTGATCCCCCGGTCGCGCATCGCCGAGGTGCTGGCCGAGATCGCCGCCCTCTCGCGCGAGGCCGGCCTCCGCGTCGCGAACGTCTTCCACGCGGGCGACGGGAACCTCCACCCGCTCGTCCTCTTCGACGCGCGCGTCCCCGGCGAGGAGAGGCGGGCCGAGGATCTCGGAGGCGCGATCCTGAGGCTCTGCCTCCGGCACGGCGGCTCGATCACGGGCGAGCACGGCGTCGGCGCCGACAAGGCCGTCTACATGGGCGAGATGTTCGGCGAGGACGACCTCGAGACGATGCACCGCGTGCGTTGCGCGTTCGACCCCGCCGGGCGCCTGAACCCGGGGAAGGTCTTTCCCACTCCGCGACTCTGCGGCGACCGTCCGGGCGTTTACGAGCCGCATCCAGCCGAGCTCTCCGGCGAGGCCTGGCGGGCGTGACGGCCATCGCTCCGTCCAGACGGCCCGCGACGATCGACGATGCGATTCTCGGCGTCGCTCCGCGGGAAGTCGCGTCGCCGGCCACCGTGGGCGAGGCCGCCGCCGTCCTTTCCGAGGCGGCGCGCGCGCGGTCCCGCGTCGCCTTCGTCGGCGGCGGCACCGCGCTCGCGCTGGGTCTTCCCCACGACGGCCTCGACCTGATCCTCCGCACGGAGAGGCTCGACCGTGTCGTCGAGCACGCGCCCCCGGATCAGATCATCTCCGTCGAAGCCGGGATTTCGCTCGCGGCGCTGCAACGCACGGCTGGGGCCCACGGGCAGCGCCTTGCGCTCGATCCGCCCCTCGCAGATAGGGCCACCCTTGGCGGCCTCCTCGCGACGAACGGCTTCGGCCCACTCAGGACGCGCTACGGCACGCTCCGCGA
>DASVJU010000271.1:0-10383 GCA_036385755.1 Thermoanaerobaculia bacterium | reverse complement strand
TCCAGCAGGGCGTGAAGTACCCGTCTGTTCTTTGCGTCGGCGGCTGGAATGATCCGCGCGTCGCCCCGTGGGAGCCCGGGAAGTTCGCGGCAGCCCTGCAGAATGCGAGCGCCTCGGGCAAGCCCGTTCTGATGAAGGTCAACTACGACAACGGTCACTTCACGGAAGAGAAGATCGTCACCTTCAAGAATTTCGCCGGCCAATTCGCGTTCCTGCTCTGGCAAACCGGACACAAGGATTTCCAGCCGGAGAAATGATTCATCGTGTCCCTCGGGACGAGGACTCAGCGTTCATGACTGCGCTCGGCATCCTGCCCGGAGGTCCGATAGCAGCCGCGGCAAAAGGACGGGGCGGGGCCGCCGAACATCGCCTCGCGGACGATTCGAGCGCTTTTGCCATTCCAGATCTGCTCGAAAGAATCGGCGGGGACCCGACCGAGAGAGACCGCGTTCACCATCTGGATACAGCAGATGAATGCGTCGCCGCGGACGTTGAAGAGCAGTCTCTCCCATGGCTCGGCGCACGCGGGCGGCGGCGGCCCGGTGACGGGATCGTCGATCCCTCCCGCGGCCCGGGGCGCCTCCGCTGGAACGGGCGATCCGTAGACGATCTCGCAGGAGAATTGCAGGCCCAGCGACCGAGCGCGTGCGCGGGCCTCGCCCATGATGTCGTCGCGCCGGGGCTCGCCCGCCATTTCCTGTTCGCGGTAGTCGAAGATGAAGCCGTCGGGCGCGACGACTCGTTGTGATCCACCCGGCTGGATCTCCTGGAACATCACACGGTCCAGGCCGAGGTGAGCCGCCAGCTCCACAAAGGCCGGAGCCTCCGGCAGGTTCAGCTTCATCAGGGTCATGTTGATCTCGATCTGCGGCCGCGAGCTGCCCGCGGCGTCCCGGATCTCGCGGAGGGCCCGGATCTTCGAGAGAAGGGCGTCGAAGTCCGGGCGTCGCCGGATCCGCAGATACGTCCGGGCAGTGGCCGCGTCGAGAGAGATCGAGATCCAGCCGAGACCCCGCGCGACGAGACCGCGGCTGACGGCCGCGGTCAGAAGATGCCCGTTCGAGTTGAAGCCGACGACCGCGGGTGACGAGGAGAGAGCCTCCAGGAGGTCGGCGAGGAAAGGGTAAAGAAGAGGCTCCCCTGCCCCGTGAAGCCCGATGCGACGGGCCTCGCGAAGAAAAGGGAGGAGAGTCCGCCACGTCCGGGGATCCATGTCACGGCGAGGGGAAGCGGAGTCGGCGCCCGCGTAACCGCACATCGCGCACGGAGGAACGACGTTGCAGCGCGTCGTGAGCTCCAGCCAGATCTCATTCGGAAGCGACGCGGCGAGGCTCCGGCCCGTGACCGGCGCCGGGTCGTATCGGAAACGGTATTCGATCCCCCCTCGGATTTCGCGCTCCAGGACACTCCGGTCCTGGTTGGCGGCGATCAGAAGCTGTGCTCCCTTCCTCTCCTCCGCCCGCGTCGCATCACGGCCGAGGAGCCCGCGGTAGCTCTCCCGGGTCGTGGTCAGTGCCCGATACTCGGAGGACGAGGCGATGTACGGCCGGAGATGGCCGCGGCGAAGGAGGCCGAGGCCGAGGTTCCTGGTTCCTTCGGAGAGCCCTTCGGAGTCGGCGGGGCGGCCGAGCATCTCCCTGTAGAGACGGACCACGAATGCTTCGTCGCTCTCGTTCGACGCGAAGCGCCTGATCGAGGAATCGAGCCGGTTCAGGGAGCGCTTCCAGAGAGGAGCGGACAAGCGGGGCCGTGCCTCCGCATCCCACGATACAGAAACCGGTCGGGTCCGCGAGTCTCCTGACCCTTCCGGCCGCCGGAGCGACGCTTCGCGCCGCCGCGATAGACTTTCACCGTGAGCGGACGCTCGATGACGCTCGAGAAGGTCAACCTCAAGGAGAAGCTCTCTCTCTTCGCCACGCACTGGGACCCGAAGATCGTCGCCGAACTGAACGGGCAGCACGTGAAGCTTGTGAAGTTCCAGGGGCCTTTCACGTGGCATAAGCACGAGACCGAGGACGAGATGTTTCTCGTCGTCGAGGGCTCCTTCGACATGGAGTTGCGCGACCGGACGATCCGTCTCGAGGCCGGCGAGTTCTTCGTCGTGCCCCGTGGCATCGAGCACCGTCCCGTTGCCGAGACGGAAGTCCACGTCCTCCTCTTCGAGCCCGCGGCGACGCTCAACACCGGCGACGCCGGCGGCCCGCTGACGCGGAAGGAGCTCGAACGGATCTGAGTTCCCGCCGCATGAGATGGCGAGGGTGCGGATGGCGCGCAAACCGCGCTGCGTTAGTCTCCGCGCGATGCGTCACTTCCTCGAACAGGTCCCCTGGCCGCTCGCGATCCTCGCCGCGCTGACGCTCGGCCTCGCGCCGTTCCGCCCGCCGCACGTCGTCGAGAAACTCCAGATGCTCTTCAACGGGACACTCGTGAGGCCGATCGACTGGCTCGACCTCGCGATGCACGGCGCGCCGTGGCTCCTCGTGATCCTGAAGGGAACGTTCGCGCTGAAGCGCTGACGAAACCCCGTCCCCATCGGAGGCCCGGATGCCCGCCTACATCCTCGTTCAGATCGACGTTCACGATCCCGAAGGCTTCGCGCGCTACCGCGCCGTCGTGCTGCCCTCGATCACGGCGTATGGCGGTCGCTTCATCGTTCGCGGTGGTCCGATCGAGACGCTCGAGGGCACCTGGCGCCCGCCGCGCCTCGCGATCATCGAGTTCCCGGACAGTGAGCGTGCCCGCACGTGGTGGGCGTCGCCCGAGTACGCCGGGCCGAAGGCGCTCCGGCTCGCGACGGCGCGCTCCGAGATGATTCTCGTCGAAGGCGCCTAGCGCGCGGCCTCGCGCTCCTTGTTCAGCTCGCGGCGCGCTTCGTCGAGCTTCCGCCGGGCGGCGGCGGTGTCCTCGGACGTCATGCCCTTCTTCACGGCCTGCTCGTCCACGGCGCGCCGCGCGGCCCGCACTTCGGCCTCGGCGTTCCTCAGGCCCGCGCTCCCCTCCGGAACGGCCGCGCTCCCCGCGCGGACATCCGGTGCAGACGCGACCACCGGCATCCCCGACGCTCCCGCCACCGACAGCGTCCCGCCGGTCACGCCCTTCTTCCCGAGCTTGCGCTCGCGCGCGAGGTCAGCGAGCGTCTTGGGCCTCGCCGAGACGGCTGTGGACGCCGCGCCGAGGGCCGGTACAGGCGTCGCCGCCGGCATCGCCGAAACAACCTGGGCGAGAAGCAGGAACGCGAGCATGAAGATCTACCCGAGATCATATCTCCGGCAACCACGTCGTCGGGTGCATTTCCCGCACGCCGCGCGGCCCGCCCGGGCTATGCTGACGGGTCGATCCGGACGATCGACATCTGGACCGGAGGACGAAATGCGAGCACTGCGATCAATGGTTGCCCTGGGTTTTCTTTTCGTGTTGCCGCCTGCACGGGCTCAGCAAGTGGACACGGCGGCCATGGCGAAATGGGGCAGCGCCGACGTCATCCGCTACCACATCGTGGGCATGTACGCGGGCAAGACCAGCATAGCTTCCGACGGCTCGGGGCGCGCCGACGTGACGGACCGGGTCGAGATCGATCTGACGTGGAAGCTTTCCGCCGCGCAGCTGGTGGGGGCGCCCACCTTCAAGAACTACAAGTCCGCGGCCACGAACCTCAGCGACGCGGAGCCGTCCTGCCTGCCGCCCATTCTCAAGGGCGAGTACGAGCACTATGAGTTGACGGCGGTCAAGGACGGCCTGGGCGGCGCGCTCGAGCTGGAGGTGAAGACGACCTACCCCGTGGTCGAAGTCGCGCAATTCTGCAAGGCCAGCCGCAAGGCCGTGCCCGCGAAGGTCAAGACGCGGCCCGAGGACCTGGCCGTGCCGTCACCGGTCATGTTCGGCATGCCGTTGCCCGACTCGGACGAGCTGCGCATCTCGGCGGACAGGAAGTCTCTCATCCACAAGAAGGCCGGCTGGACCTGGACCTTCACACCGAGCATCGGACCCCCAAAATAGGGAGCAGCCGTGATGCAGAAGCTCGCCCTCCACGAAGTCGGGCCGCGGGACGGCCTCCAGGTCGAGAAGCAGACGGTCCCGACCGGAACGAAGCTCGAATGGATCGGGAAACTCCTCGCCTCGGGTGTCGACATCGTGCAGGTCGGCTCGTTCGTCCACCCGGAAAAGGTCCCTCAGATGGCGGACACGGACGAGCTGTTCCGAAGGCTTTTGCAGAGGCCGGACGCCGGGCGCGGGATCCTCTCCGGTCTCGTCCTGAACGAGAAAGGGCTGGACCGGGCGCTCGCCTGCGGCGTCTCTCTCGTCTGCATGGGCGTCTCGGCGAGCGACACCCACAGCCGGAAGAACACCGGGATCGGGACCGAGGAGGCGACACGCCGGATCCTCGCGACCGCGAAGAAAACGGTCGAGGCGGGCCGGGCGGTCCAGGTCTCGGTCCAGTCGGCGTTCGGCTGCGGCTTCGAGGGACCGGTCCCGGAAGAGCGGGTCCTCTCGATCGTCAGGGAGTATCTCGACGCCGGCCTCAGGAGGATCTCGCTCGCGGACACAGCCGGGCATGCCTGGCCCGATCAGGTGGAGAGGCTTTTCGACACGATCGTCAGGCTCGCGCCGGACATCGAGCCCGCGTGCCACTTCCACGACACGTACGGGCTCGGAATGGCGAACGTCTGGGCGGCGATGCGTTCCGGCGCCGTCTCCTACGAGTCCTCGTTCGCCGGCCTCGGCGGCTGCCCGTTCACGAAGGTCGCCGCGGGAAACGTCGCCACCGAGGACCTCGTCCATGGTTGGCAGAGATCGGGGCTTCGCGCCGACGTGAACCTCGCGGTCCTGATCGAGGTCGCGCGCTCGGTCGCTGCTTTCTTCGGGCGCGAGATGCCCGGCAGGGTCTACAAGACAGGGCCGGTCCCGGCGGCGCCCGAGTCCGAGGGAGTCCCCGCGTGACGAAGAAGGCGCTCGACTCTGTCCGCGTCCTCGACCTGACGAACGTCCTTTCGGGGCCGTTCGCGACGCTCCACCTCGCGCTCCTCGGCGCCGAAGTGATCAAGATCGAGAACCCGCTCGACGGCGACCTCGCGCGCAAGCTCGGCAACGTCCCGAAGCTGAACAAGGAGCTGATGGGGACGAGCTTCCTCGCGCAGAACGCGAACAAGAAGTCGATCACGCTGAACCTGAAGAAGAAGGAAGCCCGGGACATCTTCCTGAAGCTCCTGGCGGACGCCGACGTCGTCGTCGAGAACTTCCGCCCCGGCGTGATGACGCGACTCGGCTTCTCCTGGGACGCGATGAGGGCCGCGAACCCGCGCCTCGTCTACTGCGCGATCTCCGGCTTCGGCCAGGACGGGCCCGACGCCGACAAGCCGGCGTACGACCAGATCATCCAGGGGCTCTCCGGGACGATGGCCCTCAACGGCGACGAACGGCTCAACCCGCTCCGCTGCGGCTTTCCTCTTTGCGACACGGTCGGGGGGCTGACGGCGGCGTTCGCGATCATGACGGCCCTTTACCACCGCGAGCGGACGGGCGAGGGGCAGATGGTCGACGTCGCGCTCCTCGACGCGATCATGCCGCTCATGGGCTGGGTCGCCGCGAACCTCCTGATCGGCGGCCAACAGCCGGTGCTGATGGGAAACGACAACTTCACGGCCGCGCCGAGCGGCGTCTTCAGGACCGGAGACGGCTACGTCAACATCGCGGCGAACAAGCAGGAGCAGTGGGAGGCGGTCTGCGACGCCCTCGGCGTGCCCGAGCTGAAGGCCGACCCGCGCTTCGACGAGCGCGACACCAGAAAGAAGAACCGCAAGGCGCTGACGCCTCTTCTCGAGGCGAAGCTCGCGGAGCGGACGACGAAGGAGTGGGTCGCTCTCCTGAACGAGAAGGACGTCCCGTCGGGAGAGATCCTCGGTCTCGACGAGGCGCTCCACCAGCCGCAGGTCGTCCACCGTGGGACGCTTCGGACGGTCGACGCGCCGGGCATCGGGCCGCTCCCCCTCTTCAACCTCCCGGCTCTCTTTCTTTCGACACCGGCGGCGGTCGAGACCCCGCCGCCCCGGCTCGGCGCGCACACGGCCGAAATCCTCGGCCGGGTCGGCTATTCGGAATCCGACCTCGCGAGCCTCAGACAGAACGGCGTGATCTGACACCGTGAGCATGACGACCCTCTTCTCCCCGCTCCGCCTCCGCGACGTGACGTTCCGAAACCGGATCTTCGTGTCGCCCATGTGCATGTACTCGGCGGAGGAAGGCGTGCCGAACGACTGGCACCTCGTACACCTCGGCAGCCGCGCGGTCGGCGGAGCGGCGCTCGTGATGGCCGAGGCCACGGGAGTCTCGCCCGAGGGGCGGATTTCACGTGGCGATACGGGCCTCTGGAACGACGCGCAGGTGAGCGCCTTTGCGCGCATCACGGATTTCATCGCGGCCCAGGGGGCCGTGCCCGGGATCCAGCTCGCACACGCCGGCCGCAAGGCGTCGACGGACGTGCCGTGGAAAGGGGGCGGTCCGCTCGCCGCGAGTCGAGGCGCGTGGACGACGCTGGGCCCCAGCGCGATCCCGTTCGACGAGGGCTTTCCTCCGCCCCGCGAGATGACGTCCGCCGACCTCGACGACGTCGTGGGTGCGTTCGTCGCGGCGGCGGGGCGCGCCGTCGACGCGGGGTTCCAGGTCGTCGAGGTTCACGCGGCGCACGGCTATCTCCTCCACGAGTTCCTGTCGCCGCTCTCGAACAGACGCGCCGACGCCTACGGCGGCTCCTTCGAGAATCGCACGCGCCTCACGGTCGAGGTCGCGCGCGCCGTGCGCCAGGCCTTCCCCGCCGAACGCCCGGTCTTCGTCCGCATCTCGGCGACGGACTGGGTGGAGGGCGGATGGGACCTTTCGCAGTCGATCGAGCTCGCGAAGCTCCTGAAGGCAGAAGGCATCGACCTCGTCGATTGCTCGAGCGGCGGCAACGTGGCGAAGGCGAAGATTCCGGTCGCTCCTGGCTACCAGGTGCCCTTCGCGGAAGCGATCCGGCGCGAGGCGGGCATCGCGACGGCCGCCGTCGGAATGATCACGGAGCCACGGCAGGCGGAAGGGATTCTCGCCACGGGCCAGGCGGACGCGATCGTCATGGCGCGCGCCTTCCTCCGCGACCCATACTGGCCGCAGCACGCCGCACGGGAGCTCGGCGCGGACGTGGACTGGCCGCAGCAGTACGGCCGCGCGAAGCCCTAGAGCGTCACGTCGAACGGCGCAGCCGGTGGGCCGCCAAGACGAGGAGCGAAACACCGTAGGCGAGGAGGCCCACGCCCACGAGCGCGAAGAGAACGGGGCCGGCGTCGGCCCTCTTGATCGTGCGGAGCGCCGCCCCCGTGCCGCTGAGGGCCCGGGGGTTCGCCTCGAACCCCGCGCGGCAGATGGACGCGCCCGCGACCGCGAGGACGACGCCGTGCGCGAACACGCCGCCCCGGGCGAGCAGGGACGTCCACCGCTTCCTTTCGCGAGCCATGATCGCCGCGGTGAAATCCGCGGGGAGCCTGCCCAGGACAGCCCGCGCCATCTCGACGCCACCCGCGACGACGGCGATCGCGCCTCCGAGCTCGAGGGCGCCGCGTCCCCACGCCGTCGAGACGAGGCGGGACCCGAGCTCGCGCAGACCCGCGGCATCTCCGCCCGCGCGGAGATGAAAGAAGATGCGCACGGCGGCGAGCGCGAGGAAGAGACTCCCGAATGCGCTCACGCCGTACCCGATCTGGGCGAAACGCCTGCGCGTGCGCACGCACTGAGCGGCGCGAAAGAAGACGAACGCGATGAGGCCCGCCGCCACGACCGCGAGGACGAGCCGCCCGCCCCATCCCGTGAGCGTCCTAGCGAGCGCGTCCGCGGGCCCGTTCGCGCGGCCATGCTGGAGGATCGCCACCCGGGCCGCGACCCCGCCGACCAGCACGTAGACGATCCCGCGCGCGAAGAACCCGAACCGCGCGAGCGCCTCGGGGACGCCCTTCTCCGTTCCTCGCGTCGCCACCGTCATGCGTCATCTTAGGCGGCGTTGCGGGAATCGGAGAACCGGCCGGAACGGGCGACTAGAATGAAGACGCTCCGGCAGCGGGCGTGAACGATGACCGAATGGGTGTATCAAGCGGACGTCGTCATCGCGGGCGCTGGGCTCGCGGGGCTGGTGGCCGCGCACGAACTTCTCGAGCACGGGAAAACGGTCCTCCTCCTCGACAGGGACGTGCCCGAGAACCTCGGCGGCCTCGCGAAGGAGTCGTTCGGCGGCGTGCATCTCATCGGGACGCCGCAGCAAAAAAGGACGGGGATCGCCGACTCTCCGGAACTCGCCCTTCGGGACTGGCTCTCCTACGCGCGGTTCGGCGAAGGGGATTCCTGGCCGCGCCGCTGGGCGCAGCTGTACTGCGACCGTTCGCTCGACCTGATCCACGCCTATCTCGACGGTGTCGGGGTGAAGTTCCTGCCCGTCGTGAACTGGCCCGAGCGCGGAGTCTTCGGGCCCGGCAACACCGTGCCCAGGTGGCACATCGCGTGGGGAACGGGCCACGCCATCATCGAGCAGGTCGTCCGCGCGCTCAGGGCGCATCCGCGTGCGGCCCGGCACACGATCCGCTTCCGGCACGCCGTCGAGAACCTCGAGGTCGCGAACGGGCGCGTGACCGGGCTCGTCGGCACCGACCTCGAAAGCGGCAGCCGGTTCGTCGCGCGCGGCGATCGGGTCGTGATCGCGACGGGAGGAATCTGCGGAGGCGACCTCTCGAAGGTGCGGGCGAACTGGTTCTCCGGGTGGGGCGCTCCGCCGAAGGTGCTGCTCCACGGAGCGCACGCTTACGCAGACGGGACGATGCACGACGCGGTCGCGCGGGCCGGGGGCAACCTCACGCACCTCGACAGGCAGTGGCACTACGCGGCCGGCATTCACCATCCCGCCAACCGCAGGCCGAACGACGGCCTGTCGCTCGTCCCGCCCCGCTCGGCTCTCTGGTTGAACGCCAAGGGAGAGCGCATCGGCCCCGTGCCTCTCGTCGGCTCGACCGACACGCGTTTCCTCGTGGAGAACATCCTCCGGCAACCCGGCCAGTACTCGTGGCAGCTGATGAACAACGCGATCGCGAAAAAGGAGCTTGCGGTCTCCGGCTGCGATTACATGACGGCGTTCCGCTACCAGAGGAAGCTCCTGATGGCGCGGCAGCTGCTGTTCGGGAACCAGGAGCTCGTCGATCGCCTGACCCGGGAGTGCCCGGACGACATCGTCACGGCGCGCTCGCTACCGGAGCTCGTGGACCTGATGAACGAGCGCAACCTCGACGGCCTGCTCACGGACCTCGCCACCGTCCGCGACGTCGTCCGCGACTACGACGCGCAGATCGACCGGGGGCCGGCCTACTTCACCGACGACCAGCTCAGGCGCATCGGGAACTTCCGCCAGTACCGCGGCGACCGGCTGCGCGTGTGCAACTTCCAGAAAATTCTCGACCCACGCGCCCTGCCTCTCATCGCGATCCGGGAGTTCATCCTCTCGCGCAAGAGTCTCGGCGGCATCCAGACAGATCTCGGGTGCCGGGTCCTCGACGCCGCCGGCGCGCCCATGGACGGCCTCTACGCGATCGGCGAGGCGGCGGGATTCGGAGGCGGAGGCATCCACGGCATGGGATCTCTGGAGGGAACGTTTCTCGGAAGCTGCGTCCTGACGGGGCGCGTCGCGGCGCGTACGATCGCGGGGATCTCCCCATGACGAAGTCTCTGAAAATCGGCGCGAGAAAGTCCGGAGCCTGGCTCGTGCGCCACGCCCTCGAGCAGCTTCCCGTCACGCACACGTTCGGGATCCCCGGCGTCCACAACACCGAGATCTACGACGAGCTGAACCGGTCCTCGAAGATCCAGCCCGTTCTCGTCACGCACGAAGCCGGGGCGGCCTTCGCGGCGGACGGGATCAGCCGCACGAATCCGGGCGCGATCGGAACGATCCTGATCGTGCCCGCGGCCGGCCTCACCCACGCGATGAGCGGAATCGGAGAAACTTTCCTCGACGGCATCCCGATGCTCGTGATCTCGGGCGGGACGCGCACGGACGTCCCCTTCCGTTACCAGCTCCACGAGCTCGACATGCACGCCATCCTGAAGGGCCTCACGAAAGGCTCGTGGCATCCGAGGACGCATGCCGAGATCGTGCCCGCGATCTTCGAGGCCTATCGCACCGCCATGTCGGGCGTGCCCGGCCCCGCCTTCGTGGAGATCCCGGTGAACCTGCAGCTCTTCCAGGAGACGGTCGAAGAAGTTCCGGTTTTCGAGGCTCCCGCAGCACCGGAGAGTCCCTCGGCCGGTCTCCTCGACGCGGCAGTCGATCTCCTCGCGGCGGCCGAGTCCCCCGGCATCTTCGCGGGCTGGGGGGCGGTC
>DASVJU010000270.1:0-14075 GCA_036385755.1 Thermoanaerobaculia bacterium | reverse complement strand
GTCAAGTCCGACGACGTCGAGGGGCGTTCGAAGGTGTACGAGGCCATCGTCAAGGGCGAGGTTCCGGACGAGCCCGGCCTCCCCGAGTCCTTCAACGTCCTCGTGCGCGAGCTGCAGTCCCTCTGCCTCGACGTCGAGCTGCTGAAGGTTTAAGGAGAAGAGGAATACATGGAAGCGTTCTCGACCTCTTCCGCGTTCCCCGGCACGGGCTCGGTGTCTCCGTTCAAGAACCCCGGCCCGCGCGATTTCAACGCCATCAAGATCGCCCTCGCCAGCCCCGAGAAGATTCGCTCGTGGTCCTTCGGCGAGGTCACGAAACCCGAGACGATCAACTACCGCACGTTCAAGCCCGAGCGCGACGGCCTGTTCTGCGCGAAGATCTTCGGGCCGATCACCGACTGGGAATGCCTCTGCGGCAAGTACAAGCGCATGAAGCACCGCGGCGTCGTGTGCGACAAGTGCGGCGTCGAGGTGACGAAGTCCAAGGTGCGCCGTGAGCGCATGGGCCACATCGAGCTCGCGGCTCCCGTTTCGCACGTGTGGTTCTTCAAGGGATTGCCGTCGCGGATCGGGCACCTCCTCGACCTGACGCTCCGCGACCTCGAGCGGATCCTCTACTTCGAGCAATACGTCGTCATCGATCCGGGCCCGCTCGCCGAGGAAGAGAAGCTCGAGGAAAAGAGCCTCGTCTCGGAGGAGAAGTTCCGCGAGCTGAAGGCGAAGTACGGCCTCGACGCGTTCGTCGCGAAGATGGGCGCCGAGGCGATCCAGGAGCTGCTCCAGCGCGTCAACATCGACGACCTCGCGGAAGAGCTCCGCCTCGTCATGAAAACCGAGACGTCAGCCCTGAAACGCCTCAAGGCCGCCAAACGCCTGAAGGTCGTGGACGCGTTCCGTCGCTCGGGCCACCGCCCGGAGTGGATGATCCTGAACGTCATCCCGGTCATACCCCCGGAGCTCCGTCCTCTCGTTCCTCTCGACGGCGGCCGCTTCGCCACGTCGGATCTGAACGACCTGTATCGCCGGGTCATCAACCGTAACAACCGTCTCAAGAAGCTTCTCGAGCTGCGCGCGCCCGAAGTCATCGTCCGGAACGAAAAGCGGATGCTCCAGGAAGCCGTCGACGCCTTGTTCGACAACGGCCGCCGCGGCCGCGTCCTGAAGGGCTCGAACAACCGGCCTCTCAAGTCGCTCTCGGACACGCTCAAGGGCAAGTCCGGCCGCTTCCGCCAGAACCTCCTCGGCAAGCGCGTGGACTACTCGGGCCGGTCCGTCATCGTCGTCGGACCCGAGCTGAAGCTCCACCAGTGCGGCCTCCCGAAGAAGATGGCCCTCGAGCTCTTCAAGCCCTTCATCTACAACCGTCTCGAACAGAAGGGCATCACCTCGACGATCAAGGCCTCCAAGGAGCTCGTCGAGCAGGCGCCGAACGAGGTCTGGGACGCTCTCGAAGAGGTCATCAAAGAGCACCCCGTCCTCCTGAACCGCGCGCCCACGCTTCACCGCCTCGGCATCCAGGCGTTCGAGCCGGTCCTCATCGAGGGCAAGGCCATCAAGATCCACCCGCTCGTCTGCGCGGCGTTCAACGCCGACTTCGACGGCGACCAGATGGCCGTCCACGTCCCGCTCTCGCCGAAGGCGCAGGTCGAGGCTCAGGTCCTCATGCTGTCGTCGCACAACATCCTGTCGCCGGCGCACGGCAAGCCGCTGACCGTTCCGTCTCAGGACCTCGTCCTCGGCCTCTACTACCTCACCCGCCGCAAGGACGGCTGCAAGGGAGAAGGCCGTGTGTTCTCGAGCTTCGACGAGGTCGTGCTCGCGCACGAGGCCGGTGAAGTCGACACGCACGCCGGCATCGCCGTGCGTTTCACGGGGAGCCTCATCGACCTCGAGAGCCAGGTCCTCAACGACCAGGACATCGTCCACACCGACCCGATCGCCTGCAACCGCACGCGCATCGAGACGACGGTGGGCCGCGTTCTCCTTTCGGCGAGCCTGCCGTCCGAGCTGCCGTTCCTGAACGGCACGCTGAAGAAAAAGGGCCTGCAGGACCTCGTCAACTACTGTTTCGTCCACTACGGTCTCGAGCGCACCGTCGAGATCCTCGACATCGTCAAGGCCGTCGGCTTCGACGTGGCGACGAAGGCCGGCATCTCGATCGGCATCGACGACATGCACATCCCCGACACGAAGGGCGAGCTCGTGAACCGGGCGCGCAAGGAGGTCCTCGAGGTCGAGAACCAGCGCCAGCAGGGCGCGATCACGGACGGCGAGCGCCACAACAAGATCATCGACATCTGGCACCGCATCACGGAGTCCGTGGCCGAGGCCATGTTCAAGGAGATGAAGGCGTCGGACGGCGTCGGAGGCAAGGAGTTCAACCCCATCTACATGATGGCCGACTCCGGCGCCCGAGGCTCTAAGGAGCAGGTCCGCCAGCTCGCGGGCATGCGCGGCCCCATGTCCAAGCCCTCGGGCGAGGTCATGGAGCAGCCCATCATCTCGAACTTCCGCGAAGGCCTCACCGTGCTCGAGTACTTCATCTCGACGCACGGCGCCCGCAAGGGTCTCGCCGACACGGCGCTCAAGACGGCCGACTCCGGCTACCTCACGCGCCGTCTCGTCGACGTGGCCCAGGACGTCATCATCACGCAGGAAGACTGCGAGACGGTCGACGGCATCGTCGTGTCCGCCATCGTCGAGGGCGGCGAAATCCTCGAGCCGCTCCGCGACCGCATCGTCGGCCGCATCGTCCAGGAAGACGTCTTCGACCCGGCGAGCGACGAGGCTCTCGTCTCGGCGAACGACACGATCACCGAAGAGCTCGCCGGCAAGATCCAGGAGGCGGGTATCGAGCGCGTCAAGATCCGCTCGGTTCTCACGTGCGAGACCCGGCGCGGCGTCTGCCGCAAATGCTACGGCCGCAACCTCGCGACGGGAGACCTCGTCGACATCGGCGAGGCGGTCGGCGTCATTGCCGCGCAGTCCATCGGCGAGCCCGGCACGCAGCTGACCATGCGGACGTTCCACTATGGCGGCACGGCCCGCGTGTCCGAGGCGGCGAAGCACGTCGCGAAGAACCCCGGCATCGTGAAGCTCCTCAACGCGACGACCGTCCAGAAGAAGGACGGCACCGAGGTGGTCGTCAACCGCAACAGCAAGCTCGTCCTCCTCGATGCCAAGGGGCGCGAGAAGGAGCGTTACTCGCTCGCCTACGGTTCGGTCCTCAAGGTCGGCCAGGACGATGAGGTCAAGCCCGGCCAGCTTCTCGTCTCGTGGGACCCGTTCGCGTCGCCGATTCTCTCGGAGATTGCGGGCAAGGTCTCGTACCGGGACATCCTCGAGGGCGAAAACCTGCGCGAGGACACGGACAAGGTCACCGGCCTGAACCAGAAAATCGTCGTGGAGACGACCGGAACGACCGAGAAGCGCGCGCCCACTCTCATCGTCACGGGCAAGAACGGCGTCGAGAAGAAGTACAACCTTCCCATTCCGTCCCACCTGATGGTGAGCGAAGGCGACGTCGTCAACCCCGGCGACGCGCTCGCGAAAAAGCCCGTCGAAAAGAAGCGCACCCGCGACATCGTCGGCGGCCTCCCGCGCGTCGTCGAGCTGTTCGAGGCGCGGCGTCCGAAGGAGCCCGCCGTCATCACCGAGATCTCCGGCGTCGTCCATCACGCCGGCACCGTCAAGGGCCAGCAGAAGATCACCGTCGAATCCGAGGACGGCCAGAAGCGCGACATGCTCGTGCCGCGCGGCTCGCACGTGATGGTTCAGGACGGGGAGCGCGTGGAGGCGGGCGAGCCGCTCACCGAGGGCGATCCGTCGCCGCACGACATCCTCGCGGTCAAGGGCGAGAAGGAACTGCAGCGGTACATGACCGACAAGATCCAGGAGGTCTACCGCTCGCAGGGCGTCGGCATCAACGACAAGCACATCGAGGTCATCGTCCGCCAGATGATGCGAAGCGTGCGCGTCGAGGAAGTCGGCGACACGGAATTCCTCGCGGACGAGCAGGTCGACCGCTTCCGCTTCAACGAGGAGAACGACCGCATCCTGAGGGCCGGCGGCAAGGCCGCGCAGGGGCGGCCGCTCCTCCTCGGCATCACGAAGGCGTCGCTCTCGACGGATTCGTTCGTGTCGGCGGCGTCGTTTCAGGAAACGACCCGCGTCCTCACGGAGGCGTCCATCGCGGGCCGCGTCGACCTTCTGCGCGGACTCAAGGAGAACGTCATCGTCGGCCGCCTCATCCCGGCCGGCACGGGCATGGACTACTACCGCAACGTCGTCCTCGAGCGCGAGGAAATCCCGCCTGCGCCCGAGGAGACCGAGGAGCTCTACTTCGACGACGAGACGCCGGTCATCGCGGCGGACTTGGACGATGAGGTCTGAAGAGGAAGACGAGAGAGAGACGGAGATTTTCTTCGAATAGTTGGAGAGCCCGCTCGAAGCAACGGCCTCGCATCGTTGACGACCGGCTCTCCAGCCCTATGACCTTCTAAGAAATCTCCCCGGGCCGGCGCAAGCCGGCCCTCTTTCTTTGCCCGAGAAGCAGAGAATCTTGGCGTGGAAGAGGTCGAGGCGCTGCACGTGCGGGCGATCGCGGAGGGCAAGGACACCTACGCCGACCCGACGACCGGCTGCGACGTTTTCACCTCGGCATACCTCCTGCGCGGCGGGACGTGCTGCGAGTCGGGCTGCCGCCATTGCCCCTATGGCTCTTCGAACGTCGAGCCGACGAAGGGAGGGCCGGAAGGGCCCGGGCACTCCGAGAAGGGGAGGACAGAGCCCTGAAGCGGCAACGTCCAGGCTCTTCTACTTCAGAAGGATTGCCTTCGTCCCCGCATTCTCGAGCTTCTTTACGAGCCTGGCGTCCGCGGTGACGAGGGGTGCGGCGAGCCGCTCGGCGAGCGCCGCATACGTCGCGTCGTAAACCGAAACTCCGTGCGCCAGCGCGAGGTCGAGCGCGAGCGGAGCGAGGTCCGGCGACGCGACGGTCTGGAGCGGGAGCGCGCGGAGGACCGCAAACGCCTTCCGCGCCTCTTCCGGCGTCATCAGGCGTCGATGAACGCGGCTCCGGAAGACATTCCCGCATTCGATGAAGAAGAGATCCGGAACGGCGATGACGTGCGGGGGATCATGGCTGAGGAGGGCGAAGAGCCGCTCGGCCTCGGGCGCGCCGGGCTCGTCGAGGAAGAGCTTGACGCCGACGCTCGCGTCGACGACGAAGGTCTCGGGAAGCCTCATCGACGCTCGCGCGAGCGCCGCCCTTCATGAAGGAGCGTCAGGCTCGAAGGCCCGCGCCGCCCCGCGCTCCGCGAGGCACGGATCTGGCGGGCTTCGTCGAGCGCTTCCTTAACCGAAAGACTCGTACCGGCGTCACGGGCGACCGTGGTGAGAAGACGGACCACCTGGGCGTTCACCGAACGCCCCTCGGCCCGCGCCAGCGACCGAATTTTCGTATACACGGTTTCGGGGACGTTCCGGACGTGGAGGGTCGCCATGAAAAAGAGCCTACGTGCGTTGGATGCAGAATGCAAGCATTGTGCAAGCACATCTGGTTGTAGCGCAGGCGTGAGATCGCGTTCGGGCGGCCGAAGATCTGCTGGGTCTTCAATCCGACGCCGATCTGATGGCGCGGATCCTCCGACCCGTCCTTGGAGACGATCAGGAGCAGGCGCCCGTCGAGGGGAGCCGCGCTCGCCTCCTTCGGAAAGGAGACGGAGACACTACCGCTCTCAACCCCCCGGGGCCGCTGAGTCACCCGCTTTCGCCGTGACCAGCCGCGACTACTTTTCGACGCGGAACGAGAGCGTCTTGCGGACGGCGCCGTCGACCGAGATCTCGACCAGGTACGTTCCGGCCGGCCAGCCCTTCGTCGGCTTGGCACACGAAAACGCGCCCATGTAATCGCCTTTCGCCGAGAAGGTCGACTCGCCTTCGGTGATCTTTGTCTTCGCTTCGAGCCCTTCCACCTTGTCCGCGATCCAGACCGCCTTCAGCTTCGTTCCTTGCGCCGCGTCGGCGACATGGTAGACGGCGAAGATTCTCGGGAAATCGGACGAGAAGACCGTCTGCTCGTTCCGCGAGTATTTGTCGGTCGTCACCATGGCGAGCTTCAAGTGCGGTCCGGCGGCCCGGGCGCCGGTTTCCTCGGATCCGGAGATCCCGGACGCCCAGAAAGCCGCCGCCAGCAGCAACAGAGCCGTCTTTTTCATGTGCTTCTCCTTCCCGGCCTCCTTCCGAGGATGCCGCGACGGGCAGAGGTCCGCAAGATTCACGTGCATCACGAAGGGGCCGGCCCTGCGAAAGGCGGCGGGTGAGGGGATCTCGTAACATACAGAGATGGACGGACTTCGACGCCCTGAGGCCGACCTCCTCGATCTCCTCGAGAAGACGAGCCGCACATTCGCTCTCTCGATCCCGCCGCTGCCGGAGCCGACCCGCCGGGAGGTCACGGTGGCGTACCTCTTGTTCCGGATCGCGGATACGTTCGAGGACGCGGCGCACTTTCCGCCGGACGCCCGAATAGGCGCGCTTCACGCCTTCATCGATCTGCTCCGCGACCCCTCGCCCGCTGAAGCGGCGCGGCTCTCGTCGGAATGGACAGACGCCGGTTGGGCCACGCACCCCGGATACGAGGAACTTCTCGGAGAGATTCCCTTCGTCCTGAACGCCTTTTCCGCCCTTGCCCCGGGCGCCATCGAAGCGATTCGGGGTCCCGTCGTCCGGTCGGCCGACGGAATGGCGAGCTTCGTCGCGCGAACGCGGGACGGGCGGCTCGCTCTCTCCTCTCTGGACGACCTGCGGGCCTATTGCTACGTCGTGGCGGGCCTCGTGGGGGAGATGCTGACGGAGCTCTTTCTTCTCGATCGCCCGCCACTCGCGGCCGTCGCGCCGGAGCTCCGGAGGCGTGCCTCGCTGTTCGGAGAGGCGCTGCAACTCGTTAATATCCTGAAGGATGCGGCCGGGGACGCCATCGAGGGGCGCACTTACCTGCCGCCGAACGTCCCCGTGGAAGAGGTCTTCGCCCTCGCGCGGCGAGACCTCGAGGCGGCGGGGGAATACATCGAGGCGCTCGAGCTGGTCCAGGCCCCGCGCGGCATCCTGGAGTTCACGGCGCTGCCCGTGGAACTGGCCTGGGCGACGCTGGACCGGATCGAACGGAAGGGGCCGGGGGCGAAGGTGAGCCGCCCGGAAGTGTTCCTTCTCGTCCGGAGGGTCCGGCAGGCGCTCGACGCGGGCGATTCAGTTGCCGCCCTCTACCGGCACCGCTGACGTGAAGGATTCGCCGCTTGACAGCCTCCCGCGGGGTCTATATTCTTCACCGGTTTCCCCGGGGACCGGCTCGGCATGAAATGCCGTGTCGCGCCAGGGGAACGGCCGCGCGTCGGCTGATCTTGCATCGACCTCTGTCTTCTCAATCGTTTCTCTCATCGTTCGTTCGGTTCACCGGGTCGTCCCATCGCTCGTTCACGTCCGAAGGAGTCTCGAAAGTCTCATGCCGACGATCAGCCAGCTCGTGAGGAAGGGGCGCGACGCCGTCCGTTACAAGACGAAGTCGCCCGCTCTCCAGTCCTGCCCGCAGCGCCGGGGCGTGTGCACGCAGGTCAAGACGACGACCCCGAAGAAGCCGAACTCGGCGCTCCGCAAGATAGCCCGTGTGCGCCTCACGAACGGGATAGAGGTCACGACCTACATCCCGGGCATCGGCCACAACCTCCAGGAGCACTCCATCGTCATGATCCGCGGAGGCCGCGTGAAGGACCTTCCCGGCGTGCGCTACCACATCATTCGCGGCACGCTCGACGCCGTCGGCGTCGCGAACCGCAAGCAGTCGCGCTCGAAGTACGGCGCAAAGAGGCCGAAGGCATAAGCCTCAGGCCCCATGAAGTTGCCGAAGGTTTAAGGAAGAGAAATGCCGCGTCGCCGTGAAGTTCCGAAGCGCGAAGTCCTCCCGGACCCGCTGTATCAGTCTCAGCTCGTGACGAAGTTCATCAATTGCGTCATGGAGCGCGGAAAGAAGTCGACGGCCGAGTCGATCTTCTACGGGGCCATGAAGCACATCGAGCAGAAGACGTCCGACGACCCGCTCAAGACGTTCAAGAAGGCCCTCGAGAACGTCAAGCCGGTCCTCGAGGTCAAGTCGCGGCGCGTCGGCGGCTCGACATACCAGGTTCCGGTCGAGGTCAAGCCCAACCGCCGCTCCTCGCTCGCGATCCGCTGGGTCATCTCGTACGCGCAGGCGCGCGGCGAGAAGACCATGCGCGACAAGCTCGCGGGCGAGCTCATGGATGCCGCCAACAACCGCGGAAACGCGGTGAAAAAAAAGGAGGATACCCACAAGATGGCCGAGGCCAACAAGGCCTTCGCCCATTACCGCTGGTAGGACTGCACAGATCTCCGGGTGAGCGGAAACCGGCCGGGCAGCGCTGAAGGGCGCGAAAGCCGGACAGGTCCCCTCCAGAAACCCGGACACGCCTCACCGCGTGCGGAATTCAGGGCGGATAGAGCCGGGCGCCCGTGCCCCGGCCCGTTTCGCGAGCGAGAGCGAGCGAAATGCAGAAACCCTGGATTCGACGGCGCAGACACCCCGGGACGGGAAAAACTCGTTATGCCGAGAAATCATCCTCTCGATATGTGCCGAAACATCGGCATCATGGCTCACATCGACGCGGGTAAAACCACGACGACGGAGCGCGTGCTCTATTACACCGGTGTCAACTACAAGATCGGCGAGGTCCACGAAGGGACCGCGACGATGGACTGGATGGTTCAGGAGCAGGAGCGCGGCATCACGATCACGTCGGCCGCGACGACCTGCCACTGGAAGGGCATTCGCATCAACATCATCGACACCCCGGGCCACGTGGACTTCACGGCCGAGGTGGAGCGGTCGCTGCGGGTCCTCGACGGCGCCGTGGCTGTCTTTGACGCCGTGTCCGGCGTGGAGCCGCAGTCCGAGACCGTCTGGCGCCAGGCCGACCGCTACGGCGTCCCGCGCCTCGCGTTCATCAACAAGATGGATCGCGTCGGCGCCGACTTCGACCGCTGCGTCGAGATGATGATCGCGAAGCTCGGCGCGAAGCCGACGGCCGTGCAGATCCCCTGGGGCTCGGCCGAGACGTTCGAGGGCGTCATCGATCTCATCGAGGGAAAGGCTTACAGCTTCAAGGACGACGCGCTCGGCGCGGAATTCGAGACCGTCGATGTCCCGGCCGACCACAAGGCGATGTACGACAAGTACCGCGAGCGTCTGATCGAGCTCCTCGCGGAGACCGACGACGCGCTCATGCAGAAGTTCATGGACGGCCACATTCCGACGCCGGACGAGATGCGCGCCGCGCTTCGCGCGGCCACGTGCGCGGGCAAGCTCCATCCCGTTGTCTGCGGCTCGGCGTTCAAGAACAAGGGTGTCCAGCAGCTCCTCGACGCGGTCGTCGCGTACCTCCCGTCGCCCCTCGACATCCCCGCCATCCGCGGCATCGACGAGGACGGGAAGGAAGTCGCTCTCGACACGAAGGACGAGGCGCCGTTCGCGGGTCTCGTCTTCAAGATCATGACCGACCCCTTCGTGGGGCAGCTCGCCTTCTTCCGCCTCTATGCGGGCCACCTCGACGCCGGATCGGGCGTCTACAACTCGACGAAGCAGACAAACGAACGCATCGGCCGGCTCCTCAAGATGCATGCGAACAAGCGCGAGGAGATCAAGGAAGTCTGGGCGGGCGACATCGCCGCGGCCATCGGCCTCAAGAACGTCACGACGGGCGACACGATCTGCGAGCGCGATCACATCGTCGTCCTCGAGTCCATGAAGTTCCCCGAGCCCGTCATCACGCTCTCCATCGAGCCCAAGACGAAGGCCGACCAGGAAAAGATGGGCATGGCGCTCGCCAAGCTCATGCAGGAAGACCCCCCCTTCCGTGTCCATACGGACAAGGAGACGAACCAGACGATCATCGCCGGTATGGGCGAGCTCCATCTCGAGATCATCGTCGACCGCATGGTGCGGGAGTTCAACGTCGGCGCGAACGTCGGCAAGCCCCAGGTCGCGTACCGCGAGACGATCCGCAAGGACGTCGCGGGCGAGGGCAAGTTCATTCGCCAATCGGGCGGCAAGGGCCAGTACGGCCACGCCAAGATCCGCCTGCGCCCCCATCCGGAAGGCAAGGACTACGAGTTCATCAACGGCATCTCGGGCGGCTCGATCCCCAAGGAGTTCATCAAGCCGATCGATCAGGGCATCCGCGAGGCGATCCTCACGGGCGTCCTCGCCGGATACCCGACGGTCAACATCCAGGTCGAGCTCTACGACGGCTCGTACCACGACGTCGATTCGTCGGAAATGGCCTTCAAGATCGCCGGCTCCATGGCGTTCCAGGACGCCGCCAAGAAGGCGAATCCGGTCATTCTCGAGCCGATGATGGCCGTCGAGGTCGTCACGCCCGACGAGTTCCTCGGGCCCGTGAACGGCGACCTCAGCTCCCGCCGCGGCCGCATCAACCACATGGAGCCGCGCGTCAACTTCCAGGTCATCACGGCGAGCGTCCCGCTCTCGGAGATGTTCGGTTACGCCACCACCCTCCGGTCCCTCACGCAGGGCCGGGCCAACTACTCGATGCAGTTCGAAAGATACGACGAGGTTCCCAAGGCGATCGCCGAGGGAATCATTGCCAAGGTCTCTGTTTAAGGAAGCGTAGAAGGAGATATCGCGATGGCCAAGGAAAAGTTCGAGCGCAAGAAGCCCCATGTCAACGTCGGCACGATCGGACACGTCGACCACGGCAAGACGACACTGACCGCCGCCCTGACGAAAGTCCTCTCGACCAAGGGTCTCGCCGTCTCCAAGTCCTATGACGACGTCGCCAAGGCGGACGCGAAGACGTTCCGCCGCGACGCGACCAAGATCCTCACGGTCGCCCTCGCCCACGTCGAGTACGAAACCGAAAACCGGCACTACGCCCACATCGACTGCCCGGGCCACGCCGACTACATCAAGAACATGATCACGGGCGCCGCGCAGATGGACGGCGCGATCCTCGTCGTGTCCGCGCCGGTCGGCCCGATGCCGCAGACGAAGGAGCACGTCCTCCTCGCCCGCCAGGTCAACGTGCCCGCGATGGTCGTCTACCTCAACAAGTGCGACATGATGGAAGACCCCGAGCTGCTCGACCTCGTCGAGCTCGAGGTCCGCGAGCTCCTCAGCAAGTACGGATTCCCCGGCGACAAGATCCCGGTCATCCGCGGCTCGGCCATCAAGGCGCTCAACGATCCGACCGGTCCCGACGCGAAGTCCATCTGGGAGCTCGCGGCAGCTCTCGACGCGAGCATTCCCGAGCCCATGCGCGCCACCGACAAGGACTTCCTCCTCCCGATCGAGGACGTGTTCTCGATCTCCGGCCGCGGCACGGTCGTCACGGGCCGCGTCGAGCGCGGGATCGTGAAGGTCGGCGACGAGATCGAGATCGTCGGCCTTCGCGACACACAGAAGAAGACCGTCACCGGCGTCGAGATGTTCAAGAAGCTCCTCGACCAGGGCCAGGCGGGCGACAACGTCGGCGTCCTCCTCCGCGGCGTCGAGCGCACGGACGTCGAGCGCGGACAGGTCCTCTGCAAGCCGGGCTCGATCAAGCCCCACACGAAGTTCAAGGGCAAGGTCTACATCCTTTCGAAGGACGAGGGCGGCCGCCACACGCCGTTCTTCAACAACTACCGCCCGCAGTTCTTCATCCGCACGACCGACGTCACGGGTTCTGCGGCGCTGCCGGCGGGCGTCGAGATGGTCATGCCCGGCGACGACGTCGAGCTGGACATCACGCTCATCTCGCCGATCGCCATGGAAAAGGGCCTCAAGTTCGCGATCCGCGAAGGCGGCCGCACGGTCGGCGCGGGCACAGTCACGGAGATTCTTGCTTAAGAGATAGAGAGATTGTTTTCGGAGGGGGCCGGGGGATCTTCATTTTCGAAGAAATCCCCCGGTCTTCCTCCGGGAGCTTGATCTCGCTCTAAGGAAAGCTGACACCAATGGCCAACGACAGAATCCGCATCCGGCTCAAGGGGTACGACTATCGGATCCTCGACCAGTCGACGACCGAGATCGTCGACACGGCGCGGCGCTCGGGCGCGAAGGTGGCGGGGCCGATCCCGCTCCCGACGACGATCGCACGCTGGACGGTGAACCGTTCGCCGCACGTCGACAAGAAATCGCGGGAGCAGTTCGAGATGCGGACCCACAAGCGCCTTCTCGACATTTTCGAGTGGACGCCGCAGACGGTCGACGCGCTCACGAAGCTGGAGCTCCCGGCGGGCGTCGAAGTCGAAATCCGGACGATGGGCAAGTAGGAATTCGGACGCGGCGAGGAAAGAAACAATGATCAACGGAATTCTGGGACGCAAGATCGGGATGACCCAGGTCTTCGAGGCGGACGGCACGGTCGTGCCGGTCACCGTCGTCGAAGCCGGGCCCTGCCTGGTCGTCCAGCGCAAGACGAAGGACAACGACGGATACGACGCCGTTCAGCTCGGGCTGGTCGGGCACGTCTCGCCGCGGCGCCTCACGGCTCCCGCGAAGGGTCACTTCGAGAAGGCGGGAGTGCCGCCGACGAAGACCCTCGGCGAGGTGCGCTGTGACGCGGACGAGAAGGCTGCCCCGGGCGACAAGGTGCTCTGCGACATCTTTGCCGAAAAAGAGCACGTCGACGTCGTCGGCGTCTCCAAGGGCAAGGGGTTCCAGGGCGTCATGAAACGCCACGGCTTCGCCGGTGGCGCCGCCACCCACGGCTCGATGTTCCATCGGGCCCCGGGCTCGATCGGACCCTCGGCCTTCCCGTCGCGGGTGTATCCCGGCACGCGTTCCTCCGGCCGCATGGGCGGCAAGCAGACGACGATGAAGAACCTCGTCGTCGTGCGCGTGGACGCGGAGAACCACCTGATCTATCTCCGGGGCGCCGTTCCGGGAGCTCGCAACACGGTCGTCAAGATCGTGAAGAAGCTCTCCGGCAAGGCCGGCCGCGGGGCGGCAGCGTGAAGGGCGAGAAGGGAAAGATGATGGCGACGACCCGGAAAACCCCCACAGCCACCGTCAGGACGCCTCGGGCCCGGAAGGCCGCGCCGTCGGCCAAGGCGCCCGCCGCGAAGACCGCCGCCCCGAAGGCGACCGCTCCCGGATCCGGCGACGCCGCGTCGCTGACCCTGCCGCTGCGCAACCTCAAGGCCGAGAAGGTCGGCGAGGTCACGCTGCCCGAAGAGATCTTCGGCGTGCCGTTCCGCCGCCACCTCGTCTGGGAAGTCGTCAAGCAGATCCGGGCGCGCGAGCACCGGGGCACGCACAAGACGAAGGTCCGCTCCGAGGTGTCTGGCTCCGGAAAGAAACCGTTCAAGCAGAAGCACACCGGGCGCGCGCGTCAGGGGGGCGGACGCCCGCCGATCCACCGTCACGGCGGGACGGTCTTCGGACCGAGACCGCATTCGTACGACCTGAAAGTCAACGCGAAAGCGAAGAAGGCGGCCCTCCGCTGCGTGCTCTCCGAGAAGGCGCGCGGCAACCAGGTGGTCCTGCTCGACACGCTCCAGCTCGGCAGCCACAAGACGAAGGACTTCGCGGGCGTGCTCGCGAAGCTCGGCGTCGAAGGGAAGGCGCTCGTGCTCGACCGGAAGGGCAACCTCAACCTCTCCCGCGCCGCCGCGAACAACCCGAAGGTCGTCGCCCTCGACGTCCTCGGCCTGAACGTCTACGACGCGCTGAACGCCGGCACACTCGTCTTCTCCGAAGACGCGCTCCGGGCGGCGATCGAGGTGCTCGCATGAGCGAGAGAACGATGCAGTCCGTGCTCGTGCGCCCCGTCCTCACCGAGCGCTCCACGGCGATGAGCCAGGCGCAGAACGTCCTCACGTTCGACGTCGCACGCGACGCGAACAAGATCCAGATCCGCAAGGCCGTCGAGGCCCTCTTCCAGGTCAAGGTCGACGCCGTCCGCGTCGTCGCCGTGTCCGGGAAGATCAAGAAGGTCGGAAAGTCGATCGGCCGGGCCCAGGATCGCAAGAAGGCCTACGTGAAGCTGGCGAAGGGCCAGAAG
>DASVJU010000269.1:0-2019 GCA_036385755.1 Thermoanaerobaculia bacterium | reverse complement strand
GGACCCCTCGGGGACCTCGTGGTGCGGTTCCCGGCGCACCCTGCGAACGAGACGGCGCGCACCCTCGAAGACGCGGCGCGGGGTCTTGGGATCGAGCTGCGGTCCCGCGGCGAGCAGCCCGCGGACGAGGAGCCGAGCCGGCCGAAGAAGACCGAATGGGATGGGGTCCGCGCGCCTCTCGAAAAGTGGGCGGACGCACAGGCCGCGAAGGCCGAGGGCCTTCCCGAACCGCCCCCCGCCGCGGTGGCGTCTTTTCTCGCCGCGCACGCGCCGGCGCTCGACGCGATCGAAAAGACCCTTCTCGCGGGACCCGCGGCCGCGTGGGCCATGGATCTCTCGAAGCTCTATGCGGCGCCCGTGCCGAACCTTTCCGGACAGATGCAGCTTGCTAGGGTGCTGGTGGGGAGGGCCGAGGCGAGGGCCGCCGCGAAGGACGCGCGCGCGGAGGAGTCGCTCCGCGCCGCGTTCGCGCTCACGGGCTCGCTGCGCGGCCGGCCGGAGATCGTCAGCCAGCTCGTTTCGATCGCCGCGACGCGTCTGGAGCTCGCGGCCGCGCGCCGTATTCCGGTCGATGCGGTTGCCTGGCGCGAGCGCCTCAAGACCCTCGACCCGCGCGCGGGAATGCTCGCGACCTGGAAGCGCGAGGCGTGGGTGCAGAACGAGTCGGCGAAGAGGCTGCGGGAGGGACGGCTGCGCGCCGGCCCGCTCCCGGACCGCGCGGCGGCCCTGATCGGCTCCTGGCGCGAGCGCGTCGCGTCGGCGGCGTATCTCGACGCCTGGCGCGCCGCGACCGAGGCCGCCGCGAAGAGCGCCGTCGAGGACGCCGACACGAAAGGGCTGACGGAGGCTTTTCAGTCAGCGCTCGTGCAGAACGGTGCTGGTACCGCGCCGCCGGAAGCCCTCCCGAACCTGGTCGGCTCGTGGCGCCGGGCGAACGTCCTCGCCCTCGAGATCCGGAAGACGGACGAGACCCTCGCCGCGCGGGGGCCGAAGGTCGGCGCAAGGTAGAAAGCCATGAAGCTCCGGCGCGTCGTCGTCTTCTCCCTCGCGGCCTTGCTGCTGGCCACCGGGCTGTGGGTTGTCGGCGGAAACGCATGGGCGGCGCGCAGAGAAGAGCAGTCCAACCGAGCATGGACCGCAACGTTCGGCAGCCTCGACGACCTGAAGAAGAAGTACCCGAAGCGCGAGACGAACGAGACGGCGAAGAAGCTGGAGGCACTGACGCGAGGCACCGTCTTCGACCTGACGCCGGTCGTCGAATCTATTGAGCCAGAAGAAATGCGCCGGTCCACCGAATGGAAGCGAAGCCAGAGCGCGGTCGACTTTCTCTTGGCCCAGATCGCGAAGCCCGAGGCGTCGATCGATCCGCCGCCCGGGGAGGCCATCCGATTCCTCGAAGAAAAAAGCAGCGCTCTCGACGCAATGGAGTCGCTTCTCATCGCGGGACCACCACCCGAATGGGCGTTCGATCTCTCCGCTCCAGAGAATGCCCGCCATAAGCCCAACGGCCTCGGGCACATACGACTTCAAAGAATCCTGACGACGCGAGCGCTTGCCGCCGAATACGCTCACCACAACGAGGCCGCCGCGCGCTCACTCGAGGCTTCGTGGAATCTCAACGAGTCGCTTCGAGGGCGGCCGGAGATCATCCCGGAGCTTCTCTCGATTGCCATCGCCCGTTTTCAGGTCGGAATCCTCAGAAAGGTGAATGTCGAAGAGGATGTCTGGGGAAAGCGACTTGAAACACTCGACGGCCGGACCGTATTTCTGGACGCGGATGTAATCCTCGGCGTTCGGCCGAAGCTCGCGAGAACGTGGTGGAGGTACGTCTTGGAAGAATATGGGGAAGCCTCGTGGTTCAGACGGGCGTGGCAGGTCCTCGAAGCGCCAGCGCATCGTGTCGCGAACGTCGAGTACTCCGACCTGAAGCGTGACGAGCTCTCACACCTCCGAGATGCTCCTCTCTCAGATCACTTCCCGAGCCTCCGGCACCCGACGTCCACACCCGCAACTCCTTCC
>DASVJU010000268.1:0-10611 GCA_036385755.1 Thermoanaerobaculia bacterium | reverse complement strand
ACGGATCCGGGCGTCATTCGCGACCGGTTCCTCTCGGAGTTCGCCCTCGCGCTCGTCGAGGGCGTCCAGCTTCAGGAGTTTCTCGACTGGTCGGTCGCGCAGATCGGCCGCATTCTCGAGGTCGATCGACTGACGCTGTTCCTCTTCGGTCCGGGCCCTTCTGGCGAGAGCCTCGCGGTGCGTGCGTCCTGGGCCGCCGAGGGCGTCGAGTCGGTGCCGGTCACGATCCCGCTTTCCGAGCACACGGTCTCTTTGAAGCTGAGGCAGTTCGAGCCTGTGGTGATCGACGACGTGGCTTTCGCACCCGATCTCGGCGAGATCGGAGACACGCTGCGCGGCCTCGGAACGAAATCGGTCCTCGCCGTTCCCATCGGAATCGACGGGAGCCTTCGGGGATTCGTCGCGGCGGCCACGGTGCGGGCATGCCGCGCGTGGGCGCCGGACGTCGTCGCGTTTCTCCAGTCGGCCGTTCATCACCTGTCCGCGGCTCTCAAGCAGACGGAGCTCGTCGAAGAGCTCGGGAGGGAGCGCGATCGCCTCTCGGTGCTCTTCGATCTCGCCTCCGCCGTCCAGCGTTCCACGACGGTGAACGACGTCGTCGAGACGGCCCTTTCCGGCCTGCGCGACACCCTGCTCTTTCCCATCGGCGTCTTCACTCTCATCTCGCCGGAAGGGGACGCGGTCATCGGCCTCGGGGGTTACGGCGGCATCGACGCGGGCGATTTCACCGGTCGCATTCCCCTGACGCCGGAACGCCCGACCGCCTCGTTCCGCGTCCTCGAGTCGGGGCAACCGCTCATCGTGAACGACGTCGAGGAGGAACCGGAGGGGCCGTCGAAGGAACGATTCCGGCAGCTCGGAGCCTGTTCGTTCGGGGTCTTTCCGATGCGCTCGGCGGGGAAGACGATCGGGGTCATGAGCGTGGCGAGCCGGGACACGTCGCGCCGGATCGAGTTCGACGACGTGGAGACGCTCCAGTCCCTCGCCGACTTCGTGGGCGTGGCGCTCGAGCATCGCCGCTCGGCCGCTGCCGTGGTGGAGGCGATGCGCGAGGCTCGAAGCCTGGCCGATGCCTCCCACGCTCTCCTGACGCGGACGGCCGACCGCCACGTTCTCCTCGACCAGATCCTCGACGCCCTCGCGCGGCACTTCGGCCACGAGGCATGCTCGCTCCTCCTCGCCGATCACGACCGCGGCGTGCTCGTCCAGATCGGCATGCGCGGCCAGTGGTGGTCGCCGGTCGATCCCGTCGCAGTGATTCCTCTCGACGCGCCCGGTCTCATCGCGCGTGCCGCGCGAACGGGGCGCGTCGTGAACGTGCCCAACGTGAAGAGCGAGCCGGACTACGTGGCGGGCTGGCCCGACGCGCGCTCGGAGCTCGTCGTCCCCCTGATCCTCGACGAACGTGTCGTCGGCGTCTTCGACCTGCAGTCGGGACACCCGAATGCGTTCTCGGACGCAGATGCCCGCACGATCCGGTCGTTCGCGGAACGCGCAGCCCTCGCTTTGCGGCTGTCGGAGCTCGTCGGAACGCTGGAAAGTCGCACGCGGGTTCTCGAGGCGGTCACGCGGGCGACGCAGCTCCTCAACTTCCGTCTCCATGCGCCGGACGTCCTGACCTCGGTCGTCGAGGAGACGACGCGCGCGTTCCCGGCCGCCGACGGCTGCGTGGCGTGGGTGTGCGACGCCGAGGCCACGAGCCTGTCCGTCGCAGCCGCGGACGGCCTGGGCGCCATGACGCAGAGCACGGCGGGGACGGCGCCACATCCCCTTTCGCGCCTGAAGTGCGCCGGGCGGGCCTTCCTCGAGAACCGTGCCGTCTTCATCCAGGCGGAGGGCTTCGACGACCTTGCCGCCGGTTGGGATCCGGGCGCACGCGCCCGCGCGCGGGCCGCCGTAGAAAACGCGGACGCGCACTCCCTCCTGGCCGTCCCGATCCGTGTCGGCGACCATCGACTCGGTGTCCTCGAGGTGCTGGCGATCGAACGCGACGCCTTCACGGCGGAAGACGGAGAGACGCTCGCGCTCCTCGCCGAGCAGTCCGCCATTGCGCTGCGCAACGCGCGCCTCATCGAAGAGCTGCAGAAGAGCAACCGGCTGAAAGACGATTTTCTCGCGAACCTGTCCCACGAGATCCGGACGCCACTGACGGGAATCGTGGGATGGGCCGAAGTCCTGCTCGACTCCCACCGCGACGACGCGGAAGCGCGCCGCGCGCTGGAGGCCATCCTGGGCCAGGCCGATACGTTGAGCCGGATGCTGGCCGACCTGATCGACCTCTCGCGGATCGACAATTTCGGCCTCGAGCTCCGGCGCGGCCCGGTGTCGATTCCCGAGATCCTCGCGGCCGCGCTCGACGCGGTGAGTCCGGGCGCGCGGCGCAAGGGCGTCACGATCCGCTGCGCGCTCGATCCGGCATTGCCGGGCGTGGAGGGCGACGCGGCGCGCCTCAAGCAGGTGCTCTGGAATCTTCTTGCGAACGGCGTCAAGTTCACGCCCTCCGGGGGGACCGTGCGCGTGAACGGGCGCCAGGCCCCCGGCGGGGGCCTGGAAATCGCCGTCGAGGACGAGGGACACGGCATCGACGCAGAGTTTCTTCCCCTGGTCTTCGACCGTTTCCGGCAGGAGGAAGCCTCCGCGAACCGGCGCTTCGGCGGTCTGGGGATCGGGCTCGCGATCGCACGCGCCATCGTGCTCGCGCACGGCGGAACGATCGTCGCGGAAAGCGAAGGGCGCGAACGCGGCAGCCGTTTCCGCGTCACGTTCCCGCCGGATCGGGTCGTCCCGCTTCCTGAGGACGCGCGTCGCGGACGGCGGGAGGCGACGCGATGAGCGCGTCCGCCATCGCGCTGCTCGAGGAGAAGCTCCGTCAGGCCGAGGAGCGAATCGCCGCCCTGAACCGGATCGGCATCGCGCTCTCCGCGGAGCGGGACCTCGAGAAGCTGCTCGAGACGATCCTGACGGAATCGCGGCGATTCTCCTCCTCGGAGGCGGGCAGCCTGTACCTCGCGGAGGAATCGCCCGAGGGCCGGCGCCTGCGCTTCAAGCTTGCGCAGAACGACGCGGTCACGTTCGCCTTTTCCGAGCGCACGGTCCCCGTGAACGAGGAGAGCCTCGCGGGCTGGGTCGCCGTGCACGGAGAGCCTCTCGTCCTCGAGGACGCGTACGCGCTTCCCGGGGGCGCTCCCTACCGCCACAACCCCGCCTTCGACGAGTCGACCGGCTTTCGGACACGCGCCATGCTCGTCGTGCCGATGAAAGACCATCGGGGCGAGCTCGTCGGCGTCCTCCAGCTCATGAACCGGCGCGCGCGCGCGACGGAGACCTACGAAGCGTATCCGCCGGACCTGGTTCCGTTGCTTCTCTCCCTCGCGACGCAGGCGGCCGTCTGCCTGAAGGCGAACCACCTCACGGCGTCCATCCGGAAGCTCTTCGAAAACTTCGCGCAGGCGGCGATCGTCGCGGTCGAACAGCGCGATCCGACGACGGCGGGCCACAGCAACCGGGTCTCGACGCTTTCCGTCTCTCTCGCCGAGCTGGTGGATCGGGCGTCCGACGGACCGTATGCCGCCGTCTCGTTCTCCCGGGAGGAGCTGCACGAGATCGGCACGGCCGCGCTTCTTCACGACTTCGGAAAGATCTCCATTCCCGAGCGGGTTCTCGTCAAGGCGAAGAAACTGTCGGAGGAAGGTCTCGGGAAGATACGCGACCGATTCGACTTCTCACTCGCGGCCTTCGAGGCGTCGGAGGCACGCGCTCTTCTCGAGGGGCGCGTCCGCGACGGGGGTCGCGTGAGCGAACGGGACCTCGAGGCGCTGGACGCCGCGGCGAAAGAGCGCGCGCGAGAATTCGAGGGGCTCTTCGAGGAGATCGTCGCCGCGAACGAGCCGACCGTCATGCCGAAGGACGCGCGAGGGCGGCTCGAGGCGCTCCTCGCACGACGCATCCGCGACCGCCGCGGCCAGGAAACGACGCTTCTCCTCCCCGAGGAGTTCCGCTTCCTGTCCATCACGCAGGGGAGTCTCTCTGAGGAGGAGCGCCGTGCCATCGAGAGCCATGTCTCCCAGACGTGGCGGTTCCTCTCGACGATTCCGTGGACGGCGGACCTGGCCCGAGTGCCCGAGATCGCGTACGCCCACCACGAGAAGCTCGACGGAACGGGTTATCCTCGCGGGCTCTCTCGGGCGGACATCCCGCCCGCCGCGCGCGCTCTCTCGGTGTGTGACGTCTACGACGCGTTGACCGCGTCCGATCGCCCCTACAAGAAGGCGATCCCCCGCGACGCCGCGCTCGGCATCCTCGAAGGGGAGGCGAAGCACGACCGGCTCGACCAGTGGATGGTCTCGGCGTTCATCGAAGGAAGAGTCTGGAAGTCGCTCGCGCGCTGAAGGCCGCCGCCGCGGCGTTGGGAGCGGCCGCGTTCCTTCTCGCGTCGAAAGAGGCGAGAGCGGGGGCGCCCGCACGCTGGCATTTCGTCTTCGGGCGGGCGCGGGAGATTTCGATTCTCTTCGAAAGGGAAGAAGACGGAGACACGACCCGTCTTCTCGTAAAGGCGGCGGCGGCGCGATTCGTGTTCGTTTCGAGTCAGGATCCCGCCGGGCGCGACTCGACGGAGTCGATCCGCCGTCTCCCGGACGGCGAGACGGTCACCCGGCGCCTCGTGCTCTCTTCATTCGGAGAAATCCCCTCGTGCTCTTCGATCCGGCCGCCGGACGCGTGCGTCGTGCTGACGGGCGCGAACGGAACGCTGTCGGCCCCGATCTCCGCTTTCGCCGGCGCGCCGGGCGCTCCGCTCCGAGGGCGGGCAGCGGCTCTCGTCTCTCCGGTAATGCGCGACGCGCTCTTCGCCCTTGGGCCGCTTCTGCCGGCCGTCGCGGAGTTCGGATCCTATTCGAAGGATTTTCTGGGTCTCATCTGGCCCGAGCGGTTCTCGGCGGCGCAGAAGCTCGAGCGCGGCGTCCGAAAGGCGGGCTGCGACTTCGACGCGACGTTCGGATTCCCCTGCGACGCAAGAACGCGCGAGCGCGAGGACAAGCGCTTCGGCGGGCCGGTTCCCTAGGCCGCGTGGCGCCGCCGCTCGAAGAGGTAGACGACGACGCCGGCGGCGAGAATCACGAGGCCGCGGGCGGCGTCCTTCGGAGCGTCCCATGCGATTGCGATCGTGAAGAGCATCGACGTCGCCACGTAGAACGCCGGTACCCAGGGGTAGCCCGGCATCTCCCACGCGGCGGACGGTTCGCGGCGCCGGTAGACGAACAGCGCCGCACCCCCGAGCGCGTAGAAGAAGGTCGCGGCGAAGGAAACGGTGGCCACGAGCTCGTCGAACTTTCCCGAAAGGACGAGGGCGGCAGCGAGGACCGCCTGGAAGACGAGGCCGAACCCCGGTGTCGCGAAACGCGGGTGGAGGCGCGCGAAAGGAGCCGGAAGACGCCCGTCTTTTGCGGCGGCCCAGGCGATCCGGGGGGCCGGGATGATGTTCGCCGCGAGTGAGCCCAGGACGGACACGATCACCGCGAGCAGCAGCCAACGGGCGGCTCCGTCGCCGAAGAGCGAGCGGACGGCGGTCTCGGCGGCGCGGGGCGAGGCGCCGAGCGTGGCGACGGGTGCGGCTCCGAGGTAGACGGCGTTGGCGCCGAGATAGAGCGCGGCGACGACGAGAACGCCGAGGATGAGGCCGCCGGGGATGTCGCGTTTCGGGTTCTTCACCTCGGCTCCGAGGGCCGACAGGTTGATCCAGCCGTCGTAGGCCCAGAGGACTCCCGCGAGGGCGCCGCCCAGGGGTGCGAAGAGCGCGGCCGAGAAAGGCGGGAACGCGAGAGACGGCCGCACCGCCTTCGCGGCCGAGAGGCCGAAGACGACGAGCGCGATGACGGACGCGATCTTCACGGCCGTGAAGACGTCGTTCAACCGGCCTCCCGCGCGGATCCCGAAGACGTTCCAGATCGTGAAGAAGAAAGCCGTCGCGATCGCGACGAGCTGTCCCTCGGACACGCGAAGCCCGAGGAAGACAAACGCGGGAGCCGCAGTGCCCAGCCCCGGGAAGAACGCGCCGAGGAACTCGGCAAACCCCGTCGAGAGGGCCGCGACCGTGCCCGGCATGACGATGAAGACGAGCGCCCACATGTAGAGGAAACCCCACAGCGCGCCGAAGGTTTCGGTCAGGTATACGTACGGGCCGCCCGCGACCGGGCGCCGCGACCCGAGCTCGGCGTACGTGAGACCCGCCGCGCGCGCGTGCACCGCGCCGAGGACCCACACGACGACGATCCAGGACGGGTACGGCGCCTTGCGGATGACGTTCCCCGCCGAGAGGTAGATGCCGCTCCCGATCATCGAGCCCGCGACGTAGAGAACGCAGTCCGAGAGCCCGAGAGCCCTCACGAATCCCCGTTCGCCGCCCGGTGCCCTGCCGTCGCTCACGTGCGCGAAAGCCTAACAGGCCCCGGCCGGCCGGCGGGCGGGCGGACGGACGGGCTTGCGGGGGTAATCTCCGCGGCGGCATGAGCGACGACGCCCCAGCCCCGCGGAAATATGTTCTGAGGCGCGCCGCGCCCGCGAAGAGCTACCGCGTCGACTACGCGCGGGAGCTGAACGAGGAGCAGAAGGCCGTCGTGTTTGCTGGCGACGGGCCGACGCTCGTCGTCGCGGGCGCGGGCTCGGGCAAGACCCGCACGCTCGTCTATCGCGTCTCGCGTCTCATCGAGGACGGTGTCGACCCCGCGTCGCTTCTGCTCCTCACCTTCACGAACCGTGCCGCCCGCGAGATGAAGCGCCGCGTCGAGTCGCTGATCGGCGCCGACCTCAACCGCGCGACGGCGGGGACGTTCCATTCGGTTGGCGCGCGTCTCCTGCGCCCCCACGCCGAACTCCTCGGCTACAAGGCCAACTTCACGATCCTCGACTCCGAAGACACGAAGGACCTCCTGGAGTCAGCGACCTCCGACATCGGCGTGCCCGTAACGGAACGCCGCTTCCCGAAAGGCGACCTGCTCAGGGCGATCGTGTCGCTCTGCGTGAACACGGGAAGGCCGCTCGACGACGTGATCGCGGCCGAGCACCCGCATTTCCTCCCCCAGCTCGACGCGCTCCGAACGGTCGTCCACCGCTATCTGGAGCGCAAGGTCGCCGCGAACGGCATGGATTACGACGACCTCCTCCTGAACTGGAAGAGGCTCATGCTCGAACGCCCCGAGATCCGGAAGAGTCTCGGCGCGCGGTTCCGGCACGTCCTCGTGGACGAGTACCAGGACGTGAACCACCTCCAGGCGGATCTCGTCGACCTCGTCGTCGAGGACGTCGCCGCGCCGAACGTGATGGTGGTGGGCGACGACGCGCAGTCCATCTACTCGTTTCGCGGGGCGGACTTCGAGGCGCTTCTCGGCTTTCCGGCCCGCCATCCCGGGACGCGGATCTTCTCCCTCGAGACGAACTACCGCTCGACTCCGGAGATCCTGCGCCTCGCGGACGCGTCGATCGCGCAGAACACGCGCCGCTTCGAGAAGACTCTCCGCGCGACGCGGCCGTCGGGCGTCCCCGTGGCGGTCGTCGGCACGTCGGACGTCTCCCAGCAGGCCGAGTTCGTGGCCCAGAGGGTCCTCGAGCTGCGCGACGAAGGGACGCCCCTCGCGGAGATCGCGGTCCTCTACCGGGCGCACCATCAGGCGCTGGAGCTGCAGATCGAGTTGACGCGGCGCGGGATCCCATACGAGATCCGGTCGGGCATGCGCTTCTTCGAGCAGCAGCACGTGAAGGACGTGCTCGCCTACCTGCGCCTTCTCGTGAACCCGAAGGAAGAGACCGCCTTCAAGCGCATCCTCAAGCTTCTGCCGAAGGTGGGGGAGCGAACGGCCGCGACGCTCTGGACCGCGGTCGCGGACGCGCCCGACCCCGTGGGCTCCTTCCTGCGCCTCGACCTCCGGAAGGCTCCCGCCGGGGCGCAGGGCGCGCTCAGGAAGCTCGCGTCCACGCTCGAATCGCTTCGGCGGCCCTCGCTCGTCTCCGCGCCGGCCGAGGCGATCCGTTTCATCGTGGATGAGGGCGGTTACGCCGACGTCGCGAAAACGAAGTTCGAGAACCACCAGGCCCGACTCGACGACCTCGAGGCCCTCGCGCAGTTCGCGCTGCCGTACGACGGCGTCGAGAGCTTCCTCGAAGAGGTGACGCTCTTCGGCGAGCCCACCGGCGAGACCGTGATCGCCGGCGACGCGGACGACGAGCGGCTCGTGCTGTCCTCGATCCATCAGGCGAAGGGACTCGAATGGCGCGCGGTGTTCGTCCTCGGCCTCATCGAGGACCGCTTCCCGAACGTCCGGGCGGCGAGGACTTCAGAAGGCCTCGAGGAGGAGCGGCGCCTCTTCTATGTCGCGGCGACGCGCGCGAAGGACGAGCTCCTCCTCGTCCACCCTCTCGCTTCGTTCGACCGCTATGGCATCGTCGTCGTGACCGAGCCGAGCCGCTTCCTGAGGGAGCTGCCCGAGGATCTCTTCGAGCGCTGGGTGCTCGAGCCGGGGCCGCCTCTCCCCTCGGTGGACGGGCCGAAGACTCCACGCCTTGCGGAGTCGGACGACCCGACGCTGGAAGCGGACGAAGACGAGCCCGTCAACTAGTCGCCGAGGCTAAGATCGGGACGTGCCCGCCGTGACTCCCGCATTCATCTCGTTCCCCGGCCGCATCCTCTATCTGGCCGAAAGCGCGGAGCTGATGCGCCGGCAGCTTTCCGGAGAGGATCTCGTCTGGGACGCGAACGACGCCGCGCAGAGGCTGAGGGACGACGTCTCGACCGACGAGATGACGCCCGGCTGGACGTGCTTCCATCACGACGCGGCCCTCGGGCGGTTCGCGTACCTGGGGCTCACCTGCCGTGACGGCGAGGCGCGGGTGCAGCCGGTCGGCGAGGAGACCGTCCGGCGAGGCGGGTTCGCGGTTTCCGTGGCCGGCCGGCGCCGCGGGAAGGGATCCTCCCGGGAGCAGGCGCCTTACGCGGAGCGCGCCGCGGGCATCCGCCTCCTCGTCGCCGAGAGCTTCGAACGCATCTACCGCCAGAACGCGATCAACCTCGGGATGCTTCTCACGACGGACTTCGGTGTCCTCGAGCGCGTCCGCCACGGGGAAGAGATTCCGCTCTCGTTCTTCACCGAGGGCGAGGACGCGATCACGCGCGCCGTGATCGAGGCCGGGGGGTATCTTCCGTACACGCGCGCGCGCCTCGCGGGCCGCGCGGCGCCCGCGCCCGTCACGACGCAGCCGCGCGGCATGACGCTCGCCGAGAAGATCCTCGCGCGGCACGCCGTGCTGGACCCGACCCTCGAGACGGCCGGCGTGCCGGCCGTGGCCCCGGGAGATGCGTGTTTCGCGCGGGCCGACCTGAGGTTCTCCCACGAATACGTCACGCCGATGGCGGCCGCGTGCTTCGAGGAGGCGCTCGGAGAGAATGCCCGCGTCTCGGACCCGGGCTCGGTCCTTCTTTTCCGCGACCACCTCTCGCTTCTCGGCGAGGTGATGCCCCGGGAGCGCAAGGAGCGTGGCCTCCTCGCGCTCGCGGACTCCCTCGCGACGCGCCAGGAGGAATTCGCGGCGGCGCAAGGCATCTGGCTCTACGGCGCGGGCGAAGGCATCTGCCACTCCCTCGTTTTCGAGCGTCACGCGCTTCCCGGACAGGTCATCGTCGGATCGGATTCGCACACGACGCACGCCGGCGCCCTCGGCTGCCTCGCGTTCGGCATCGGCACGACGGAGGTCGCCTGCGCGTGGCTGTCTCACGACGTGCGCGTGAAGGTGCCCGCCACGATCCGCGTCGTCCTCGACGGCACTCGGCCCCACGGCGTGACGGCGAAGGACGTCATGCTCGCGCTCCTCGCGCATCCCTTCGTCAAGGGCGGCGGCGCGCTCGGCAAGGTCCTCGAGTACGCGGGCGAGACGACAGCCGCCTTTTCCGTGGACGAGCGCGCGACGCTCACGAACATGGCGGCCGAGGCCGGTGCGTTCGCGGGAATCGTGGCGCCCGACGAGACGACGGCGCGCTTTCTTTCCGAGCGCCGTGGCATGTCGCTCGGCGAGGCCCGAGCGCTGTGCGACGGACTGGCGTCCGATCCGGACGCCGTCTTCGAGTCGGAGCTCAGGATCGATGCCGGCGCGCTGGCCCCGCTCGTGGCGCTGCCCGGCGATCCCGGGAACGGCGTTCGGATCGCGGATCTCGCCGTGCCGGTCCGTGTCGACATCGCCTATGGAGGGTCGTGCACGGCCGGCAAACGCGAGGACATGGAAATGCTCGCCACGGTGCTCGCCGACGGCCTCGCGAGGGGGAAGCGCGTGGCGCCGGGTGTCGACTTCTACATTCAGTTCGGGAGCCGGGACGTGAAGGAGTGGTGCCGGGAAAAAGGGTATCTCGACCTTTTCACGCGTGCCGGAGCCCGCTTGGTCGAGCCGGGCTGCGGGGCCTGCATCAACGCGGGGCCGGGGGTCTCGACCCGGGCGGATCAGGTCACCGTGAGCGCGATCAATCGCAACTTCCCCGGCCGGAGCGGCCCGGGACGCGTCTACCTCGGCAGCCCTTACGTGATTGCGGCCTCCGCCCTCGCGGGCAGGATTACGGCGTGGACGCCCGGCGCCTGA
>DASVJU010000267.1:0-2940 GCA_036385755.1 Thermoanaerobaculia bacterium | reverse complement strand
GCGGAACGCGAGGGGACGTTGATGACGACGGGCTTCTTCAACAGCACCGTGAGCACGACGACGAGCGTCGCGACGAGCACGAGGACGCCGATGCCGAGCAGGATCACGACGCTCGACGGCAGGCCGCCCGGCGCTTCGGGGGCCGCGGGTCGCTCCGCCGGGAGGCGTGCGGAGGCAGGCGCAGGGAGCGGCCCTGTCGCCGGCTGCGTGACGGCGGCCGCGGGCGTGGGCAACGGCCCTGTCGGCGGCTGCGTGACGGGGGCTGCCGGCGTGAGCGATGGCGCCGCCGGCAGCGGAGTTGCGGCGGCCGCAGGCGCGGACGTTTCGCTCGCCGCGGGCAGCGGCGGCAAGGGGGGAAGCGTGGGTATTGGTGTCTGCGCGCCTGCCGCCGACGCCATCAGGATGGCGGCGACGGCCGTTGCGAAGAAAACCCGCTTCCCGGGGTTGCGGCCATTTCGCATTGTCTTTCCTCTGTGTGTGCCTCGAGATCGTCTCACGCCGGTTTCGGGGACGGTAGTCGGAAGGTGAGGAAGTGTTCCGGGTCCGGGCGGTCCTCCGGGCGCAGCGACAAGCCGAGCCGGACCAGCTCCCTCGGCACGTCGGTCTCGGCGAACGGCCGAGGCGGGACCGGGAGGGCCGACAGGGCCGAAAGGGCGACGGTCTTGTCGGCGTCTTCCAACGTCGAGCCCTCGGCGAGGCTGCCCTCGAGAAGCACGTGGACCTGCGCCGCCAGCCGGTAGGCGAGCGCCGTGCGGGGCGAACGGCCGTGCGACCCGGACCGGGTCTCCGGGGGTATGAAGGGCATCCCCTCTTCCACGGCCTCGAGGCCTGAGAGACCGCTCGCGCCGTCGCCGCGGAACGGCTCGCAGAGAAACTCGTTCACGGGGAGGTGTCGCGCCTCGAGGCGCGCCCCCTCTCGCAGACGTTTGAGCTCGTGAACGGGGAGGTGAACGCCGGCAAAGCCGCACTCGAGAGCCGCGATCTGCAATTCGGCGAGGGCCGTGATCGTGCCGCGCCGTGTGCGGTGCCCGCCGCCCGCCACCGGCTCGGAGATCTGGTACGCGATGAACGCTCGCCCGGCCACCTCCGTCGATCCGTAATCGAGGACGAGCGGAAGCAGAGGATGGTCGAAGCTCGCCGTGGCGGCGTAGATCGCGCTCACGGCCTGCGCGGCCGGGCTCGACGAGGCGTCGAAGCCATCGACGCGGATCCACGCCGCGACACCGTCTCTTTCGCGCACCGCGCGGTAGCGGAAAGGGAGCCCCGTTTGCTCGGGTCCTTCGAGCAGCCGGTATCCCGGAATCCAGGAGGGCATCGTTCCCGGAATCTTAGGCCGGATCGCGAGGCGGTCTGGCCCGGCCCGGGAGATTTTTCTTGCTTCCCGCTGGGGCCGGCGCTACACGTCCGAACGGAGGAGCCTGCATTTCATGGATCACGTGAACTTCCGCGTCGGAGTGAAGGTCTGGAGCGACGACGTCGAGATGGAGATGACCCTCCCCGCAGGACCGACGCGCCTCGAGTCGCTTTTGCCCGTTTTTCAGAGGGTCGCGGACGGCCTCGTCGGCCTCGCCGTTGAACGTGCCGGCGCGGAGGGACGGACCGTCTCGTGCAAGAAAGGGTGCGGCGCGTGCTGCCGCCCGATCATCCCGCTGTCCGAGGCGGAGGCGCGGCGCATCGGCCGGCTCGTGGAGGAGCTTCCCGAACCGCGGCGCACGGAGGTCCGTGCCCGCTTCGAGCGGGCCCGCGAGCGCCTGGCCGAGGCGGGCCTTCTCTCGAAGCTCGAGAACCCTGCGAGCTTCCTCGAGAGCGAGATCGACCCGTTCGGCCTCGCTTACTTTCACCTCGGCATCCCGTGTCCGTTTCTCGAAGAGGAAAGCTGCTCCATCTACGCCGACCGGCCGATCGTCTGCCGCGAGTACCTCGTCACCTCGCCCGCCGCGAACTGCGCCGACCCGAAACCCGAAACCATCGACAAGGTGGAGCTGTCGGCGAGGGTCTGGACGGCGTTGGCGCGAGCGGGCTCGACCGGCCCGCCCAAGCGCTTCATCTCGTGGGTCCCTCTCGTCCTCGCTCCGGGCTGGGCGGCCGCACATCCCGACGCCTCCGAACCGCGCCCCGTCGAGGAACTGCTCCGAAGCGTCTTCACCGAGCTGGCCGGTGCGAAGGGCGGGCCTCCGCCTTCCCCGACGGGCGGGCGGACGAATAGATTACAATTAGCAGGATTCAGACGACTTGAGCGCTCCGGCCGTGTCGCCCTTGGCGAGCCGGAGGTCCGGAAGGAGAGGGCAACTGGCTCGGAAACGTGAAACCGGGTCGGCTCCGAAAGAGGACCGCAAGGCTCCGGCGGAGCCGAAAACCGCCGTCCTGCAGCTCCCCGTCGAGCAGCCCGTCACCCTCGCGCGCCTGCGCCAGTACCGGAAGCTGACGCGGCCCGTGTCGACCCATCTGCGGTCGCAGCTCGAGACGCTTCTCGAGACATTGACTCCGCTTTTCCACGCCGAGACCGTCTTCGGCGACTACGTACAGAAGAGCATGTTGTCGGTGAAGCCGGTGGCCGAAGCGGGCCCGCGCGGTCAGCTCGGTCCCGACAGATGGGGCCGCGGATCGGAACTGTCCGTCAAGCGGGATGCGGCGGCCCCCCCGACGCAGAAGGATCTTCAGGACGCCCGGAAGTACGCGAAAGCGAACATCTCGCTCAAGGAGGCCGTCAAGGGGGCGGATCGCGCCTTTCGCTACCTCGAAAGCATCTACGAAACGGTGGCGAAGAAGAAACCCTACAACCTCGGAATCGGCCTGACACCGCCTCTCCCGATCAATACCTCGGCGCTCGAGATCCTCCCCCTGGATTATCCGTTCGTCGCGCGTTCGGAGCGCCAGAGCAAACGGGTGATGGTCACGGCTCCGCTGACCTGGATCGTGACCTACGGGGGCTTCTCCCTC
>DASVJU010000266.1:0-4509 GCA_036385755.1 Thermoanaerobaculia bacterium | reverse complement strand
GCGCTTCCCGGCGCGACCGCGACCGCGCTCGCGTCCGGCGGCACGACGCTCTGGGCGGCGACGCCTCGAGGCGTCTGGCGGCTCGACGCCGGGGTCTGGACACTCGACGGCCTCTCGGCGCGGACGGTCACGTCCATCGTCGTCGCCGACGCCGTCTACGCGGCGGATGGCGAGAAAGTGTGGAGACGAGGGCCCGACGGAGCGTGGACCGCCGAGACACTTCCCGCGGCCCTGACGTTCCCCTCGTTTCTCGCGACGGACGGAACGGCGGTGTGGGCGGCCGGTATCGGGGTCGCCACGCGCGCCTCCGGAACCTGGACGGTCCTGACGGGCCCCGGCGGTATCGCGACGGCGGCGTGCGTCTATTCCGGCGACCTCTACGTGGGATTGCGCGGGGGCGCCGCGCGCTATACCGGCTCCACGGTCAGCGCGATCTCGAGCGGGCTTCCCAGCACGGCCACGGTCCAGGCACTCGGCGTCGCGAACGGAACGCTTTATGCCGGGACGGAACAGACCCTCTATTCCCTCTTCGGCGGCACGTGGGGGGCGGTGTCCGGTTTCGGCGTTCACGACGTGCGCGCCATCGCGGACGCCTCCGGCGTGGCGTACGTCGCCACCGCCGATGCGGGAGTTCTCTCGAGCGCGAGTTTCTGGGCGCCCGCCAACTCCGGCCTTCTCTTTGCTTCCGCGCGGAGTCTCGCCACCCTGGCGGGCTCCCTTTACGTCGGCACGAGCGGCGCGCCGATCTACCGGCTCTCCGGCGGCAACTGGGCCCCCGAGGGCACGGGGCCATGGGCGGCGTCGATCTCCGACGTGACGACATCCGGGGGGGTGACGTACGCCGCCGGGCGGGGAGCCGGGATCGCCCCCCTGTCTTCGACCGGCGAGAACATGGTTCCGGAGGGATGCGGGGACGTGCGCGCCCTCGCCCCGGGACCGAAGGCCGTCGCCACGCTGGACGCAACGCTCGTCGCATCGACGAACTGCCACGCCTATTACTGGGATCTCGGCCCCGGGCCGACCGGAACGCTGAGCGTCGTCGAGGCCGACCTCCCGACGGGCTTCACGCTCACGACGCTCGGCGCCGTTTCGCCCGACGGCAGCATCGCCGGCGGCACTTCCAACGCCGGGATGTGGCGCCTCGTGGGGTTCAACTGGTCCGCCGACAACTCGGGCCTCCCCGCGAACGGAAGCGTGCAGACGACCCGTCAGGTGGGCGGAAAGCTCTACGCCTCCGTCGGCGCGACTCTCTTCGTCCGCGAGCAGAGCGCCTGGCAGGCGCTCCCCGGCGCACCCTCGTTCGTCCAGGCGCTCGGCGGCGACACGAGCGTGCTCTTCGCGGCGTCCGTCTCGGGCGGGATTTCTTCTTTCGCGGGCTCGTGGCGTGAGGACGATTTCGGAGCGAGCACCGCGTTCGTGTCGTCCCTCGATGCGGGCGGCGGGATGGCCTTCGCGGGCGCGGGCACGAACGGTGTCCTCAGAAGGACCGCCGGCGGCTGGCAGCCCGAGGCCGCCGGGCTTCCCGAGGGCGCGGACGTACGCGTCGTGAGGAAGAGCGGCGACGGCGCCGTCCTGTACGCGGGCACCGCAGGCAACGGGCTTTACGCCGCGTCCGCGTATTCGTCCGTGAAGTACGTGCCCGTGGTGCTCGACCTCCTGGGAGTCTCGGGAGCGCACTTTCGATCCGACCTCACGCTCGGGAACCGTTCCAATGTGCCCGTGACGGTCACCGTCGGATTCATCCACGCCCCGGACTTCCCCGCCCTTTCGAACAACGGCGCGGTCTCCGTCACGCTCGCACCGCTCTCGGAGCTGCGGGCGCCCGACGCTCTCCAGTTTTTCCGGGACCACGGCCTCCCCATCCCTGTCTCTCCCTCGGGGACCGCGGGCTCGGTCTGGATCGGGGTCGACCCGCGCGCGCTTCCGGCGGCCGAGACCGATTCCGTCTATGCTTTTTCACGCACCTCCACGGCGGGCGCGGCCGGAAGCTTCGGCACGTTCCTCGATGCGCCGTCCGACCTCGAAGCCGCCGAGTCCGAAGGTGCGGTTTACGGCCTTCGGAGCGTGTCCGGAGTGTCCCGCTCGAATCTCGCCGTGGGCCACATTCCGGGCCGCGGCACGCAAGACCTGTCGCTCTCCATCCAGGTATATGACCAGAGCGGCATCGCCGCGGGAGCCCCGATCAACACGGCTCTGCGTCCCGGCGAATGGCGGCAGTTCAACGGGCTTCTCGCCCTCGCGGGCCTGCCGGACGGCGCGTACGGCTACGCGAAGATCACCCGGACCGGAGGGATCGGATCGTGGACGGCCTACGGCGTCGTGAACGACGCCGTCACGTCGGACGGTTCGATCCTGCCGCTTTACAGACCGGGAGGCCTCGCGGCCGCGCGCAAGCTCGTCGTCCCGGTCGTCCTCGACGTCTTCGGCGCCGCGGGCTCCCACTACACGACCGAATTGACGCTCGCGAACGACGGCAACTTCGCGACACCGGTGGACCTCGTCTACCGGCCCGCGCCAGGATTCGGGTCCTCGACCGGCGTCGCGGTCGTCACGCTGCCGCTCGCCGCGCATCAGCAGACGACACTTCCAGACATCCTCGCGTACCTCCGGTCGAAGGGCGTCAACATCCCGGACGCCTCGCTGGGCGCGCAGGCCGGGTCCCTTTCGGTGACCTTCCGGAGCCTCGGCAAGGTCGACTCGCCGAAGACGGTCGCGATCGCGCGCACGACGACGCCCAACACCGATACCGCGACGGGCGGTGCCTTCGGCGTCGCGTACGCCGCGGCCGCGAGCGGCGGCGGCGCGCGCACCTCCGCGCTCGTGCCGGGCCTCACACGCGACGCCTCGATGCGCTCGAACCTCGCTGTCGTCCACCTCGGAGGCGGTTCGGAAACCGCGCTTTCTCTCTCCGTGCGCCTCTACGACGCGGCCACCTCGCTAGCCGTCGGAAACCCGATCACCGTCACGCTTCAGCCGGGCGACTGGACCCAGTGGTCGGGCGTCTTCGACACGGCGGGCGTTCCCGCAGGAACGACGACCGCATACGCGGTGATCACGCGCCTCGCGGGCGACGACACGTGGCTCGCCTACGGGGTCCTGAACGACGCGAGGACGTCCGACGGCAGCGTCCTCCGGATGTTCCCCGGCGCCGAATACTGATCGCCCGAAAGCTCGTCCCTCCGCCGGACACTTCCACGAGAACCGCGCCTTCCAAAGACGGAGCGGCTCTCGAAGGAGCGCTCGATGACGGACATCCGGCCCCGCTGTGCAGCGACCCTGGCGTCGCTCCTTCTGCTCGCGTTCTCGGGCGTCGCCCAGGGGCGCGTCGTCTCCTACGCACCGCTGACCGGGCGGCCCGCGACGCCGGCCCTTCAGAAAAGGACGAACCGGCACGCCCTTCTCATCGAGCAGACCGGCTCCCAGAATGCCGCCGGCGCGCCCATCTGCATGGCATGCGGCTACGCGGTGCCCGCGCGACTCGTCCTGCACGACAGCCTCGGCCTCGAAGAGCCGCGCGACGTGACGCCCGGCGGCGCGGACGCGAGCATCGACGTCGCGGCCGCGCGCGAAGAAGCGAACCCCCGCGACCCGACCAGGGGGCCGACGCCGGTCCTTCTCGTTCACACGGCCGCGAGCCTCTCGCCGGGAGAAAACCCCGACGGCAGGTTTCGCTTCCTCTTCAGCTCCGACGGCGGAGCGACGTGGTCGGTTCTCGCCCTGCCGGCATCAGTCGCCCCTGTTGGCTGGAGCGGTACCTACCTGTCGTCCGACGTGGACGTCGGCGGCCCGATCACGAGGGCGCGGGGCTCGTCCATTCGCATCGGCACCCGGGAGGCACCGTTCCTTCTCGCCCTCCGGGAACTCGACGCAGAGCGGACCGCGCTCTGGGACGTCTCCTCGGACGGCCTCGTCACGCGGCGTGCGTTTGCATCGGTTGGCTGGCTGATCGGGATGGACGCGGAGGGGCGGCGAGCCTTGTTCGCTGGAACCCCGATTTCAGGGGCGACATCCGGGCCCACCTGCGGAGTCGCGGCGATCGGGCTCTACGTCGTGAACGCCGACGGCCATACGGAGGCTCTCTGCGATATGCCCGCCAACGTCAGTTGGTTTCGTGACGGCTGGGTCACACCCGATGGCCGGGCGTATGCAGAGGTAGACACGTTTGGTGATCCGGCCGGGACGCGGCATACCGTGCTTCTCGCCGGAAGAGCTGGACGCATCGACGTCGCCTCGACCGTCGACGCGAATACGGAGACCGACCTCTTCGCCGTTCCCACCGCCGACTCCTCCGGCGCCTGGGTTCTTCAGCGCGGCACGGGTCCGACCGTGCTGTCGTTCCACACGCCCGCGGCGGGCCTCGTCGAAGCGTGGCGCGACGTGACGCGACCCGAGGTGGAAGCGCTGCACGCCGGAGCGTCCGGACGGCGCCTCCTCGTGCAGGTGCACCGCCCGCGCCCGCAGGTCGACCAGCGCGTCTTCAAGGATCCGGCCCTTGCCGTGTGGGAAATC